>CAZZCU010000002.1:0-227932 GCA_964652825.1 uncultured Oligoflexales bacterium | reverse complement strand
TGGCACAGGGTGCAAATCTGAAAAGAATACGCCCACGTAAGTGGGCCAGTTTATAAACGTTACAGCAGGTCGGCAGCAATAGTCGCCAGCTCGCTACGCTCACCCTTTTGCAGATTGACGTGCGCGGCGATACGTTCGCCACGGAATCTTTCGATAACGTAGCTAAGGCCGTTGCTGCGTGAGTCGATATAAGGATTATCAATCTGATAGGGATCGCCGGTGAGGACGATTTTGGTGCCTTCGCCGGCGCGCGTTAAGATTGTTTTGATCTCGTGCGGTGTCAGGTTCTGGGATTCATCGACGATAAAATACTGATTGGGCAGCGAGCGGCCGCGGATATAGGTCAAAGGTTCGACGGCAAGCATGCCCTGATTGATAAGCTCCTGATAGCTTTTGCTGAAGCTTTTCTTGCGCGTACTGCTACCGCCACCAAGTAATAACTCCAGATTATCGTAGATCGGCTGCATCCACGGATTGAGTTTCTCGTCGAGATCGCCGGGCAAAAAGCCGATATCGCGGCCCAGCGGAAAGATAGGGCGTGACACCAGTAATTTTTGATACTCGTCTTCTTCGGTGCATTTGGCCAGACCGGCGGCGATGGCGAGCAGGGTTTTGCCGGTACCGGCAGCACCGCTGAGCGTCACCAGTTTGATGTTGTCATCCATAAGTGCTTCGAGCGCGAAGGTCTGTTCGAGATTGCGCGGATAAATTCCCCAGACGCCTTCCGAGTAGGCTTCGAGCATGCGCACGGCTTTGGCGGAATCATCATAGACGCCGTAAACAAACTGGCTCTTGTCGGTCTTGTCCTGCAGAATCACGAACTGATTGGGATACAGCTCGCGATCCTCGATTTTGATCTGACGCTTGTTGTAAAAATCATTGATGGTTTCGGCGGCAACATCGACCGGCGAAATCCCGGTGTACAAATGTGAGATATCAACTTTGTCAGCTTCAAAATCCTCGGCGGGAATACCGAAGGCGTCGGCCTTAATACGCAGATTGGAGTCACGGGTGATAATGACGACTTTGCGGGTGCCACCAAACTGTTTTTGCAGAGTCAGGCCGATGGCGAGGATGTGATTGTCGGTGCTGTTGGCGAGCAGCTCCGGCAGGATCTCCATGTTGTGACCGAGATAAACGAACAGCTGCCCGGACTCGGCTTGGTCCTCAAATAATTTGATGCCAGAAGACAGGGTGCCGCGTTTGCGCAGGCTGTCGAGAATACGCGATAGTTCGCGGGCGTTGCGACCGATATCGCTCAGCTCTTTCTTGAAGTTATCGATTTCTTCGATGACTGAGATGGGAATGATGACATCGTTGTCTTCAAACTTATAAATACTCAGGGGATTATTAAGCAGGATATTGCTATCGAGAACGAATATCTTCTTCATGAACCGTCCTGGTTACAGTGTCCGTGGCAGCCTCTAATCCAAACTCTAATATTTGCTGGTGCTTCTCTTACGGTAGCACAATGTATAGATAGTGAGAATCAGAAGTTTAATGGTAGAATAAAGCCAACTTGCCAAGCTTGCTAACGAGAGCAAAGACAAACCGGAAAAGAGGTCAGCCATGGCAGATACAAATGACTTGCTATCCGAACTGATGCAAAACCAGCGTGACTTGTTTCAGCGCCGCCAGGTGGTGTTGACGTTTTCCGGATTTCTCGAACGCCTGCGCACGAATCCGCAAGCGTTGATTCGTAACGCACCGCAGTATCTGCTCGATACGTTTGATTACTTTGGCACGCGCGACTTGCCGGATGGCAAGGCAGCGGTGACGCGCTTCAAGTTATTTGATGAAAAAACCCCAAAACAAGGCCCGATCATCGGCTGCGAGGCGGTGCAAAGTGATATTTACGCGATTCTAAGCGCGTTTGTGCGGCAGGGTTATTCCAATAAACTCATTTTGCTGCACGGCCCCAACGGCTCCGCGAAAACCTCGACACTGGAAGCGATTGCCAATGCAACGCAACGTTACAGCGAGACGGACGACGGCGCGGCTTATACCTTCAACTGGATATTCCCGACCGATAAAAGCCCGGACATGCGCGTATCGGGCGAGTCAGGACCGATTGGTTTTGGCAGTCAGATGGAAGCGCCCGGCAATATGCAGATGGCCTCGTATGCCTTGCTTGATGAAAGCAAAATCGCCTCGAAGATTTTCTCAGAGTTTAAGGATAATCCGGTATTTTTGCTGCCGATGCCGCAACGCGAAGCCTGGCTGCGGCAATGGATCGCCGAGAAAAACGGTATCAGCGCTGATGATGTCGAAATTCCGCCGCATATCCTGATGCACGGCCTGTCGAAACGCAATCAGTTGATCTTTGATAATCTGATGGCTTCGTATGGCGGTGAGCTTGCCAAAGTTCTGCGGCATGTTCAGGTGGAGCGCTATTTTTATTCGCGCCAGTATCGTATCGGTATCGCCACGGTCGAGCCACAAATGTCCATCGATGCCCATGAGAAGCAACTGACGATGGACAAGAATCTCAGTAATCTGCCGTCGGTTCTGCACAATATTCGTTTTCACGAGGCGCAGGGTGAACTGGTGGAGGCCAACCGCGGGATTCTGGAATTCTCCGACATGCTCAAGCGACCGCCGGAAACATTTAAGTACCTGCTGACGAGTATTGAGAAAGGCACGATCAATCTACCGTCGTCGACGGCGAATCTGGATGTGGTGTTTTTTGGCACGACCAATGAAAAGCATCTGGATGCTTTCAAGACGCTGCCGGATTTTGCCTCGTTTCGCAGTCGGTTTGAGTTGGTCACCGTGCCTTACCTCATTTCCGTAAAACAGGAGGTGAGAATATACGACGCCGATGTGCGTGCGCTTAAGAAAAGCAAACGCATTGCGCCGCATGGCGTCGAATTGTTATGCGCCTGGGCGGTGATGACGCGGCTCAAGCAGCCGGATGCCGAAATTTACGACACGCAATACCGTTCGTTGATTGCGCGACTTGATCCGCGTACCAAGAGCCGCCTATATGATCAGGAACCGATCGGTAATGGGTTTAAGCCGTCTGAGGAAGCGATGTTGCGCGAAATACGCAATCGCCTGCTCGCCGAGTCGCAGGGTGTGGTGATTTATGAAGGCCGCTTTGGCGCCTCGCCACGCGAGGTGCGTGCGATTCTGCATAAGGCTGCGCACAATTCCAAGCACGAGACTTTAACGCCGATGGCGATTTTCGATGAACTCGATAAGTTGGTCCGCGATCGTACGGTTTATGAATTTTTGCAGTTTGAAGCGCGCGGCAAGTACCATGACGCGGCGGCTTTTATCCAGGTCATTCGTGATGATTTTGTCGATATTTTTGAACGTGAAGTTTTCATGTCGATGACCCTGGTTGAAGAGGAGCAGTACGATGCTCTGCTCAAACGTTATGTCCAACACGTTGTGGCGACGGTCAAAAAAGAGCGTATCTATAATCCCCTGACCAGCTCAAACGAGCAGCCGTCGGAAAACCTGATGAAAGATGTCGAGAAAATTCTTGGCGTCAGCGGCGCTGTTGACCGCTATCGTGAAGGGCTCCTGGGTCGTATCGCCGCGCAGAAAATCGATAATCCCAAAGCCGATATCGATGTTGTGGAGATCTTTCAGGATCTGTTACGCAAATTGCAGGAGCATTATTACGACCGCCGCAACGCCTTGATAGAAGAGAATTACAAGGCCATGTTCGCGCATGGTACTGACGAGGAAAAACATCTCAGTGCCAACGAGCGCAAGCTGGCGCAAACCACTTTTGAGCAATTGGAACAGCGTTTTGGCTACGATCCGGTTTCCGCGCGCGCTTGTTTGAAATTCGTCGTGAATCAGCGCAAAAAGCGGAAAAAATAGGCAAACACACGTTAGCCTTTTATGCAAAAGCCCTGCATCAGAATTTTGTTGGTCCACGAGAAGAAGCCGTGACTGGTCGAAAATTGCGTGGTGATACCCTGAATGCGGCCGTTGGTGCATTTTTCCTGGAGACGTTCGTAAGCTTGGTTGACGTATTGGGTGTTGTCGACGAAGCCCATAACTGCAAATTGCTCACTATTGGCCTTGATGACACTGCTACCCTTGAGTGGTGCATAAGGCGTGTAATCACTGACCTGCACCAAGTGAATACTGTGGGAGCAGGCACTGCTTAACACCAAAACAGCGGCGACCAGGCAGCGACTAAATATTTTCATGTTTATCGTGTTCATGGCGTTTCTCCAGTTTTATGGCGAGCTTTAAGCATCTGCACCATTGTTACAGTAGCCGCGCGCGGTGACACTGCGCTTATGGACGATGAACAAAAAGTAATTAGTGACCTCATCTTTGGTCAGAATACCGCTGACTTTACCGCCCTGGCATTTGTTGCGTAATTGTTCGGTGATCTTGTCGACATAGTCGTTATCAAAATTGAAGCCCAGAAAAATAATGCGCGAGGTTTCGGCGGTAACGATTTTTTTGCGTGCTTTGGGGATCGGTGTTAACGAAACACTTCGCAGCGACACGCAACCACTCAATACAACCGCCACCAGAATACTTAACAATAACTTCATATCTTCCTCCGCCTTAGGCTTTCTTCTTGGGGGTGAGGCAATAGCCGGTGATTTTGACGATCTCACCGCTGATTACCGGATACTTACGGGTTTCACGAATCGCCATCAGACCACTGACGCGGCCGGACGGGCATTCTTCCTGGATACGATAGAGCAAATTTTCCGCGTATTTCTCGTTAAAGATCAGATTGCCGGTTCGCGGTCCCATCTGGAACATCCCGATAATGGCGACAGCATCGTCGATCGCTTTGTTGCCCTTGCCACTGCGCGAAACAGCTTTTGCCACGTGACCGGCTTCCTCGACATCGATGCCGGTTTCGCTGAATTTGATATCAAATGACCGTCGCGTATAGTCGGGCGAGTCATCGACATCGCCGACCTGAGCATGGTGCAAAACCGCGCATCCTGACATCCCGATAAGGACTATCCCGCAAAAAAGGCCAGTCTTGACCATTCCCCACCGCCTCCCTGGCGCAAAATCATGTTCTATAGTAAAAAATTCTTGCCTTATTATATGTTTAGACTTTAAAAACGCAACGTGATAAATCAGAACGCTTGGTAGGCTAGGGTTTGAACTTCAGAGGAGAGGCTTTTTGCAGGTACTGACGCGCGCTATGTTGCGCACCATGAACACGGTTCGCCTAGTCGGCGAGGGTTTTAACGATATTGTTCCTTCCAATGTGGCGCTAGAAAAAGCGGAAGCCGAAGGTATGGATTTGGTGGTGGTCAGCGATAAATCCACCCCCTGGGTCGTGCGGATTCAAGACTTCAAAAAACTGCAATATGAAGCCAAGAAGGCCAAAGCCAAACAGTCCCAACGCAAAACCGAGCTGAAAGAGATTCAGCTGAAAGCCAATATTACCGACCATGATCTCACCACCAAGATCAATGCTATCACCAAGTTTCTTGAGCGTGGCGATAAAGTAAAGCTGACCGTTCGTCTGAAGGGCCGCGAGCGTGACAACCCGGAACGCGCGCATCAATTGATTGATAAGGTCGTCAAGGTTGTCACCCAGGCACGCGTGACCCGCGTTCCAGGCCCGATTGCCACGGCGATTTTAGAGCCAACTAGCAAACAGTCGTAAAAATATCTGTAATTACAGATCGTTATAAGTGGCAATCCCCGCAAACCGCTGGCTTGCCTATGTTACCAAAAGACTTTTGGTCACCAACGTAAAAATTTAGCGTCCCTTCCTTGACCTACCCTACAAAATTGTTTGTAATTGATAGAGCTAATCCTTTTCAGCAGCAGAATCATCGCGTCGCGACGGGCGCATGCATGCATCGGCAATCAGGGTGGATTGCCTGCGGGGATTTCCGGTCAAACAGGGAGGGGTCGCCATGAAAAAAATTGAAGCTAATCGTTATCCGCACTCGGCAACGTTGTTCAGGTTCTGCAAAGAAGCCCTGGAAATCCGTTATGAAGGCAATGTCAAAGTTATTGATCAGGATGTTGGTGCGATTCTCGGCTATGACCCGGCCGATTGCAGCCACTGGAAAAAGGGCAAGAAAAATATTCGCAGTTTGCCGACGCTGCGCACGATCGCCGATCACTTCAATATCGATGAGCGTTTGTTGATCGATATCGCCGCGGGCAAAATCGGTCTCGAAGAAGCGGTGTTCGAGTATCGCGGCTATGGTTCTTTCGCCCTGCAAGGCAAATACCTTGAGAATCTAAAGAAAGAGTACTTCAAGAATCCCGGCCGCTGGCAAAACGAAGGCAATATGCGGTCGTTTGAAGAGCTCTTTGATGTTGATCGCCCGGCGATCGCTAAATCCATCCAGGCGATTCTGGCGAGTGGCAATTTCAAGGAAGCACCGGTTTATCTCCCGGAAATTTTCCAGATGTATCCGGATGTGCAATTAGTTGCTGATGACAGTATCAATGTGCCAGTGGTTTGCGAGGTTACGGAGACCGACGCCAAACCAACCTACACCATTCGTTATCGCGGTCCTGAGATGCGCCCGTATGTGCGCTTCCTGCTGGCCAAAGAATTGTTCAAGTATCTGGTGAAAAGCGGCAACCCGACGGTTAGCAAATTCGCTGGCAGCCCTGACGAGGTACTCGACATTCAAGCCAATGTTTTCGCCGGCATGTTATTGATTCCTGGCACCATGTTGCGCAAGGAAGTCGAAAGCATTAACAGCTCGATGGATATTATCGCGCAATTGGCTGAGACGTTCTGGGTATCCAAAACCCTGGTTAATCAGAGACTGCGTGATTATATGGAGAATTTAACTTAGAGCGATTTGATCTGGTTTTACACGAAGGGGCGGGCATCGCTCCTTTTTTTATGGCAAAAAGCCGTTCATTTGCCAAACCTCCCAACCGCCGTCCATCTGAACATTGAGCAATCTGGCTAAAGCCTGACTCCCGTTGGCCGAAGAGAAGAAAGTAGCAAAACTTTACTTACTTTTTGGTAACTGGTTATGACGTCTCCAATAAAACTTCGTAACGGCAAGCTGCTGCTTTCGACTGAAGCACCAGGTGGAATTTATAATGCCGCGCAATTGAAGCAGATCGCCCAGCTGTGCGAGGGTGATGTGTCGCTGGTGCGTGCCACCGAAGATCAGCGGCTCGCGCTTATCGTTGAGAGCACGCAAGTTGCCAGCGTGACGGAGACATTACAAGTTGTTGGCTTGCAGGTGCGTTCTTATCAGGAGGGTTTGCATCAACCCACCGCCTGTGTAGGTGAGTTGTGTTCTGAGTCTGAGCAGGATGCTTTGGGCGACGCGATGGAAATCACCGCTGCCATCGAGACAATCAGTTTACAAACCCCACTGAAAATCGGTGTCAACGGTTGCGCTCGTTGTTGCGTTCCCTGTCATACTCTCGATATTGCGATTGTTGGCGAGGCCGCCGGTTATCGAATCAGTCTGGGTGGAAAGAATTCGCAGATACCAGAGCTTGCCAGCTATATGGCCGAAGGCGTCCCGGCAGCGGAGCTCGCTGGTGTTGTTGCCAAAGTCGTGCAGACGTACGCAGGTCTGGCGCAAGCCGAAGAAACGCTGCAGGAAGTTCTGGAGCGCTGTGGCGGCCAGGCATTCATCGAGGCTTTGGCGCCCTATAGTCAGGACGCTGTTAGTACTGCCGACGCCGAGACGATGAGCACGACGACTACCGTAACCGAGGAGATGGAGATGATAGGTGATGATCTGTCACTAAAAGATGATGGTAGCAAAGATCAAGGCGGCGGCGACGTTGACATTGATCCGCGTCAATTCATGGGCAATGAACTGGATCAGGAATTGCCGATTCAAACGACAGCGGGCGAGGGCGAAGCAGCTGCCGCCGACGATATTTCACCAAATCTCACTGATGATCTAGCAACCATGGAGCCGGAATTGATTAGCACGGAGGCTGAGGGAGATCCTTCGACTTTGCCTCAGGATGACGATCTAGCTCGTTCTCAGAGTAACGAAACACATGTTGATGAAAGCGCCTTGGAAGACAAGCTCAACCAGGCCATCGCCGAAGAAGAAGAAATCGGCGAGCTAGAGGATGATACCGCTGAGGAACGTGATGCCACCATGCGTTTGGTGGAACAAGTGACCGAAGAGCCGATCATGGAAGAAGCCAGTATCGAGACGGATGTTTTGGATGTTGATAGTGATTTTGCCGCATTGGACGCGGCGGGTGAGGATGAGGTCATGCGGCAGCAGATCGGCGGCGAGTGGATGTTGAGCGGCGTTGATATCAATGATCGCGGCAAACTGGTGATTCAATTCTCGTCCGGAGCATCATTGCAGGTGGATGCCGCGCAAATTATGCACGAGGGTACGTCACGTAGCTTTAACTTTGGCGGCACTAAACTGGTTATCAAACCGGCGGGCAAAGGTCTGCAGGTCGTCACTGACGGCATGGAGCTGTTCGTGCCTATGTCGCAATCAGCGGCCGCTTAATTACATCCGTACAATCACATGATCAGGAATCTGATTGGTCGTGGCTGGCGGCCGTCGTAATTCCACTGGTATGGCCTGAGCCGAATGCTCGATGCCCTTGATGATGGCGGCAGCGATTCTACCCGTGGAGATATCCGGTGTCATGATATCAACCACACCTTGCCAGGTTACACCGGTGATTTTTTCGTTTAAGACGGGGTCAGCCAGAATCACCGAACGATGTTCCATCAGCGAAATAAAAATCACCACTATTGGATTCTCCGATGGATAGCGTTGTCGCGCCAGATAAAATTCCAAACTGGCGCGCTCGGCAACTTGTCGCATTTCATCGGCGTTTGGCGTCAAGACTCGTTGCACCCAGGTCGAACGAGCCATGATATGCGCAATGATCGCCGCGCCCACGGCATAAGCCAGAAAATACCATGGCCGTGAACTCTGCAAAGACCACGGCAGTACCAAGGTGTTATCCAATTGCACCAGCAGTAACAATAAAATCAAGCTGAGCAATAATGGTTGGTGGCCGATCGGACTGGAACGTTGGACGACAATCGGCAGAATCTCCGCGCCCGTGCTTGTCTCGGCGCCGTGGATGGCTGATTTGATTTGCTCTTGTTCGCTGGCGGTTAAAATTTTGTTTACCATCGTCCTGAGGCGCCTCCGCCGCTGAAACCACCACCGCTGCCACCAAAGCCTCCGCTGCCCCATGACGAGCGCTCGCCACCCCAGTTAGAGTTTTGACCCCAGCCGTGGCGGGAATGGCGCCCGCGCATGCCGGCCATAGGCAAGGCGGCACTGAGTTTGGAAATAATCAGTAAGATGATGATAATCGTCGCCAGCAGAAATAAGGAAAACGGTGTGGCGCCACGGCGTCTGGTCATCGGCGCCGTCAGAGGCGATTGCTCAGCGAAATAATCATTAAAAGCGAAGTTGGGATCGGTCTTGCTGATGATGGCGGCAACCCCGGCAATGACACCGGCATCAAATTCTTGCTGGAGGAATTTGGGAATAATGATGTCATCGACAATGCGTTTGGCGTAAGCATCCGGTAAATCGCCTTCCAAACCCTGGCCGACTTCGATACGCAGACCACGGTCATTGGGGGCGATCATCAGCAAGACGCCGTTGTCCGCTTTCGTCGTGCCTAGTTGCCATTGTTCGGCAACTTTGATCGTGGCTTGTTCGATCGTCAGATTATCCAGAGATTTTACGGTCAGAACGGCGATTTGCGAGCCGCCGCCGCGATGAAGTGCGTCTAGGCTTTGTTCCAACCGCGTTTTCGTCGCCGGTGATAATAATTGCGCTTCATCGGTGACCGGCGAATTCAGTGGCGGCACGGTGAAGGCAAACGCCGACACTGCTCCAAAAACAATGGCCGCGCAACTGACTAAAGAGATTTTATGGAACCAGTAACGCATGACTAAAACTCAACCGCAGGCGCTTGTTCCGCGGCCTTTTGCTCGTCGTCGTTCAGAGCCCATTGTGGCATTTTTTCGTAATGATAAATCAGACTATTGGTCCAGCTGGTTGGTGGTACCGAGACCAGATTGTTAAATTGATTGATCGTTTCAATATAACGTTGCCGGGCGATAGTGATTCTATTCTCAGTGCCTTCCAGTTGCGCTTGCAGATCGCGAAAGTTTGCGTCGGCTTTTAGATTAGGGTAATTTTCGCTGATTGCCAGTAAACGTCCAAGCGCCTGACTGAGCTGGCCTTGCGCCTGCTGGAACTTTTGTAGTTGCTCTGGCGTCGTACGCGATGGATCGAGTGTCATTGCGGTTGCTCGCGAGCGTGCTTCCGTGACGGCGGTGAGTGTGCTGGCTTCGTGCTTGGTATAGCCTTGCACGGTCTTGACCAAATTTGGGATCAGATCGGCCCGGCGCTTATACTGATTGTTAACTTCCGCCAGACTAGCCTCGACGGCGTTTTTGCCTTGTGGCAGCGATTGAATGCCGCAACCAGCAAGAAGAACAGCGCAGATAAAAATACTTCGCATCATCAAGTACCTCCATTGATGTGAGATCCTTCGCTTTGCTCAGGATGACGGAGTGCCCCGTCATCCTGAGCAAAGCGAAGGATCTCACATTCATCTTTTAGCATTAGAGGCACGCACAATGCAAAGCATGATGTCAGTCAAACGTCGGTCGCTTGACGACGCTACCAGCTGAGGTTACGGCAAGCATCAGCGGTGCCATTTCCTCAAAGAATGCTGTGAGTTTGGGATAGCGGTTGCGTGTTTGATAGGCCCAGAACAACTGCCGGCGCGGATGGCGGTGATTAATTAAAATCTGCAGAACCGTACGTTCTTCTTCCGACAAATCCTGGCGCTGGCTGTTCAGAATATCTTCGGCATGTTTACGAACTTTATCATCCAATTCCTGATGTTTTTGGCGCGCGCCGAGCAGATCGACCTTCTGGGTCTCTTCCTCGAAGAGCTCTTGATAGTGATGCCAGGCGCTGGCGAGTAGGCTCAAGGTCGGTATTCTGCCGCCGAAATGTCGGATCATCAGCAGGATTTGGTCAACCGGGTGCGTGTCCACCAAAATCTTGGCCTCTTCTTCCGAGCGCGCGACTTCGTCATCGTCAAGGTGACGTCCGCCGATGAACGACTCTAGAACCCGCTGCCAGGTGGGTGTATCGGCTTTGTCGTCTTTTTTGGTTTTTTCGCCATCCAATACTTTGAGTGTTGCGGCACCATGCCGACGGAACGGAAACACCACGGCATCGTGTGAGGTCGCGCTGCGTTCTTGATCCAGCTGCCAACGATTAAGATCATACTGCATACTGATGCGAACCGACTGGCGGCCGCTGTGACTGGAATCACCGTAGTTCATGCGAATGATATTGCGATGAACGAGGCTGGTCAGTGCCTCGCGTACTTCCGCCTCATCGTAATCGATGAAACCGGCAAGCTCGGTGTCAGTGGTAATGAAATGATCCAGACCGGAGACGGCGGTGTTTAGAATATAAAGAATGACGCTGTATTCGCATTGACTCAAGCGGGCGACGGCAAGAACTTTCAGACCGGCTTCATTGATAAACTGTTTAAAACGCATTTACTTCAGCCCTAAGTGGTTTTCTCAAAGACAACCAGAACGTCGCCGGCGGTGACTTGTTCGCCTTGCGATCGCAAAATTTTCTGTACAGTACCGGCGCGGGTTGCGCGTATCTCGAATTCCATCTTCATGGATTCGATGACCAAGAGGATATCACCCTCGGCCACGTTTCGCCCAGCTTCAACCCGTAAGGCGACGATTTTGCCGGGAACCGGCGCGGTAACCTGGACGTCAGACTTGGCGGTTTTACCACTGGAACCATTGTCACTCTTGCTATTGATGGCGGTGGTCGCATAAGTATCACTAAGCAGCCAGGCTTCGCTCCGATCGGGAGCACGAGCCAGCACATACCAGCAGGCGCGGGTGGTGCCGCCACGATCCAGTAAAACACGGCCGTAGGCCACTTGAGTGCGGGGCAGGAATGGCGAGCGGCTGGTCAGTTGATTGAGCGTCCGCATGACGTTGGTTGCCGTAGCGCCGTCTGGATGCTTGGCAGGCGCAACCGCTGCCGCGCTGAAAGCACTGTTGATAATCGTTGCGGGTGAGACATGGCCACCATTTGCGATGATGCTGTCTGGTATGCCTTGGGCAGCAATGGTTTTAAGAGTATCTCGCAATTGATCATCGTGCGCAGTCTGTTGGTGGCCGATAGTCTGATTCAGTTGGTCGGCATGTGCTTTAATGAAATCGGTGGCGATAGCGCCATCTTTAAACGTGGAAGCGCGCAACACTTCACGCAGAAAACTTAAATTATTTTTCGGGCCGGCGAGCAAGGTTTCTTCCAGCGCCAGCAGCAAACGGGCAATAGCGGCCGCGCGGTTTTCGCCAGTGGCGATCAGCTTTGCTATCATCGGATCAAAAGCCGCGGTGATCGTATCCGTGGTATCGACGCCGACCTCCCAGCGAATGCCCGGACCTTGTGCCGGAACAAATGCCAGCACCGGGCCGGGAGCTGGCAAAAAATTCTGCTGTGTGTCTTCGGCATAGATGCGGACTTCAATGCTGTGACCGCGTGCTGCGCGGTGCGCAAAATCATCCGGTAGTGGTTCGCCTTGCGCGACGCGCAGTTGCCATGCAACCAGATCGAGGCCAAAGACCTCTTCCGTCACCGGATGCTCGACCTGTAAACGCGTGTTCATCTCTAGAAAGAAAAACGGCGTGGCCGCTGCCTGTCGTGCGGTATCCGACCAATCCACCAGAAACTCCACCGTCCCTGCTGATACATAGTTGACGGCTTTTGCCAGTTTGATGGCGGCGGCATGCATGGCCTTGCGGGTCTCGGGCGTCAGGTCGGGAGCGGGAGCTTCTTCGATAATTTTTTGATGCCGGCGTTGTAACGAACAATCACGATCGCCAAAAGCCACCACGTGACCATGCTGATCGCCGAAAATCTGAACCTCGACATGACGTGGTTTGGTCAGATAACGCTCAACGATCAGTGAACCGTCGCCGAATGAATTCAAGCCTTCGGATGCAGCGCGCTGCAGGGCTTCGGGGATCTCACTCGCCTGGGTGACGATGCGCATGCCTTTACCGCCCCCGCCCAGTGCGGCTTTGAACAGCAATGGATAGCCAGCTTTGCGCGCGAAGGTCTCGATAGCCTGGTGATTGGGTTTCTTGGCATCGTAGGTGATGTTTTCCAATCCCGGAATGATCGGCACACCGGCTTTCTCTGCGAGGTTTTTCGCAGCGGCTTTGCTGGCCATGGCGGCAATGCTATCAGCCGTCGGTCCCACCCAGGTGAAGCCGGCGTCGCTACAAGCTCGCGCGAAACCAGCGTTTTCCGACAAAAAACCAAAACCCGGATGGATCGCATCGCAACCGCTTTGGCGGGCAAGCTCCAGCATGCGCTGCGGATTTAAATACAGTTCGGTAGTTTCACTGGGTACTTGAATAAATTCGCTGACGGCATCGAGCAAAAACGCGTGCGGTTGTTCACCGCTGTATAATGCGACGCTTTTGATGCCGAGCTTGCGACAACTGAGTGCGATGCGCCGGGCGATTTCGCCACGATTAGCGATAAACAATTTTTTGATGGGCTTATGTTTCATGATATGCCGACCAGTCTTTTGGTAGCGTCATCGTCCATGGTGGTGTTTGTTGCGCGAAGAAGGCTTTGAGTCCCGCTTGGCCTTCATCACCGGTACGGGCTTTGGCGATGGTCGCGGCGGTGCGTTCCATCTGCTGAAGTTGGTGCGTCATTAAATCGCGATGCAAGGCTTTGAGTTCGCGTTGTGCTTGCGGACCGGCGGCGAGCAGCAGATTGAGTTCTTCGCGTAAAACGCTTTGCAGATCCCGCGGCTTGCAGACAGTATCCACCAGACCGGCCGTTTTTGCCTCGTCGGCAGTAAAGACGCGACCGGTCAATGAATAGCGCCTTAACGCGCCGACCTGCATGCGTCGACCAAGATAAGGTAAGATCACCGCTGGCAACAAGCCGAGCTTAACTTCGCTGAGACAGAATTTCGTGCCGTCAAGCGCGATACTGATGTCACAACATGCGGTCAAACCAACGGCACCGCCAAACACCGCGCCATGCGTCACGGCGATGGTCGGTAGCGGCAACTCGTAAAGCGTATCAAACATCTGACTTAAAACTCTGGCCTCGCCGAAGTTGGCGCGGTAATCGAGCGCCGCTGCTTGCTGCATCCACTTCAGATCGGCGCCGGCCGAGAAATTTTTGCCGCGTCCGCGCAATATCAATGCGCGGCAGTCCGGCTGCTTGCCGACGGCTTTAAAAGCTTTGGTGAGTTGTTCGATCATGTCGCCGCTGAAAGCGTTCGCCGCCTCCGGGCGATTGAGAGTCACCACGGCGACACTGGCGCTGCTGTTTGTAGCCGGAACCGGTGTGTAGCTGAGCTCGATTGCCGAAGTGGTTGGCGTGGCGGTATTAGTGGTCATCGACTTGCGTGCGCCTTTACATCCTGAAGAACATCTTTGGGAATCACGACGCGTTGTCGGAGCAGAGCCTGAGCAAAAGTTTTGCCTTGAGCATCCGTGCGCAGGGTCATCGTGCCACCGCCGCCGAGCGAATTTTCGAGCAAGAAATTCAAGCCTTGTAGATTAGGGACTTCGTAGCGTACGACGTTGCCGCCACAAAGTTCTTGAAACCAATCCTTGACCCGTTGAGCTGTCAAGTACTCGCGAATAAACGCATAGGCTTTGGGACTGCGTGCGAGGACACCGATATTGGCGGTGTCACCTTTGTCGCCGCTGCGCGCGAGACAAATTTCAGTGAGAGCTATGGCGTTCTCGTGTTTATGCTCCGCAAATGCCTGCGGCAGAGTAGTTTGTACCGTCGTCGCTGTTTGGGTCCCAGCTTCCGCGCTTTTAAAATTGCCGGTTTGTGTTGATGTCACCGTGTGAGCATCGCCCAGTTTATTCGTATAAAGCGCGACTTTCGGTTGGATGAGTGCTTTTGGCAGCAGCGCTGGCCAGTAGCTCACGACTTCTTGAGCTTTGGGTACGCCACCGAGCACGGCAACCCCAGGCGGTCCGCTGAGAATCAGCGGCGGAATGTGTTTGCCAAAGACCTTGAGCGGTGCTTCGGTTTCAGCGCGGGCGCCCAGACGTAAAATAATCTCGGCGCCGTCATCATAATGTGCGAGGGAGCGATGACAGGCGTTCCAGCCGGCATATTCGGTTTCCCGGGCGGTTAGCGGTGCGTCGATGCGTTCCCAAAAATTCCTGGCGAACTGCTCGGCTTTGGCGCGTGCCTCAGGTCCCGAGACAACGATTGCACCTTGGGCTTTGTAGCCATCGCGATAAGCCATCGAGACTTTGTAAGTTGGTGTCGGTTCAAAACCACGTACGCCGCTGACATGCACGCGATCAGGGCCGGCGGCTTTTAACTGAATCGAGGTAAAATCGGCGATGACATCCGGAGTGATATAAGCGCGTGGATTACCCATTTCATAGACTAGTTGCTCGCGCACGGTATCAACGCTGACCAGGCCGCCGCTGCCCGGATGTTTGGTAATCACAAAAGAACCATCAGCTTCGGCCTCCACAATTGGAAAGCCGATTTTTTGAAAACTCGGCACCAGCCGCCAATCAGTGAAATTACCGCCGCTGGCCTGAGCGCCACACTCGATCATGTGACCGGCAACGATTCCCGAAGCGAGCTTGTCCCAATCGCTCATGCTCCAGCCGAATTCGTGGATCATGGGCGCCAAGGTGATGCCGGTATCGGTCACGCGTCCGGTGATCACAATATCCGGTCGCCATTTGAGTGCCTCGACAACACCGGCAGCACCGAAGTAAATATTCGCCGCGTCGATACGATCAGCAACGCCGGTGAATTTTGCGCCGTTCTCCATATTGTCAAAGCTGACGCCTTGCGCCGTGTAAGCCGGCAGATCGTGTAGAATATCATCGCCATAAACGATGGCGATGCTGCAGGGCAGATTTTTACTCGCCGCCAGCTTGGCGATGGCGGCGGCGCAGGCGGCGGGGTTAACGCCGCCGGCATTGGTAATCAGACAGGTTTTGTCACTGAGTAATTTGGGCAAAACTTTTTCTAACATCGGCAGTAGATCGCGGGCGTAACCGAGGTTTGGATCGCGGGCGCGTTGTTTTTGCATGATCGACATGGTGATTTCGGCGAGAAAATCCATGCTGATATAATCTAGACGACCGCCATTCACCTGGCGTTCCAGTGCCTCGGGATCATCGCCCCAATAACCGCTGGCGTTGCCGATGCGCAAAGTTGTTTTTCGCGGAGTATTCTGCGTTTGCATTTGCTGGTCCGACCTCACATTCTAAAAATCCCAAAGGCGCTGCGCTCCCAATCATGCTGGAGCGTGGCCGCCAGTGACATCGCCAGTTGTTGCCGCGTGCGGCGCGGATCGATGATGCCATCGTCCCACAGCCGTGCCGAGGCATAATAAGCCGAACTTTCCGCGGCATACTTATTCAAGATCGGTTCGCGCATGCTTTGCATCTCTTTGGCGCTTAGTTGCTTGCCGTCGCGGGCGAGTTGCTGCTGCTTGACGGTAACGAGAACTTCCGCCGCCTGTTCGCCGCCCATGACGGCGATTTTGGCTTTCGGCCACATGTACATGAAATTCGGATCGTAGGCACGGCCACACATGCCGTAGTTGCCGGCGCCGTAACTGCCACCGATCACCACGGTGAGTTTGGGTACGCGCGCATTGGCGACAGCGTGCACCATTTTTGCGCCGTCTTTGGCGATGCCGCCGTGTTCAGCCTGCTTGCCGACGATAAAGCCGGTGATGTTTTGCAGGAACAATAGCGGTACGCGTTCTTGTGCGCATAGTTCGATAAAATGCGTGGCTTTTAATGCCGATTGCGAAAACAACACGCCGTTGTTGGCGATGATGCCGACTGGTACGCCGTGAATGTGTGCGAAGCCAGTCACCAGTGTCGTGCCGTAGTTGGCTTTGAATTCAAAAAACTCCGAAGCATCCACGGTGCGGGCGATGACTTCGCGTACATCAAAAGCTTTGCGCGGATCACTGGGAACAATGCCGAGCATTTCTTCGGAGTCATAATACGGATCGACGGGTGCGCGCAAACTTACCGGCGCCTGTTGTGATTTGCCCAGATGTTTGACGATATTACGGACGATGGCGAGTGCGTGCGCATCATCCTGCGCCAGGTGATCGGCAACACCGCTGATGCCTGTGTGCACACGGGCACCGCCCAGCTCTTCGGCAGTAACATCTTCGCCGGTTGCGGCTTTGACCAACGGCGGGCCGGCAAGAAAAATCGTACCCGCGCCCTCGACCATGACGCTTTGATCCGACATCGCCGGAATGTACGCGCCACCAGCCGTGCAGAAACCGTGCACCGATGAGATTTGTGGTATGCCCGCCGCGCTCATGCGCGCTTGATTGTAAAAAATCCGCCCAAAATGCTCGCGATCGGGAAACACCTCATCCTGCTTGGGCAGAAAAGCCCCGCCGGAATCCACCAGATAGATGCACGGCAAATGTTGTTTGGCCGCGATCTCTTGTGCGCGCAAATGTTTTTTGACGGTAATCGGATAATAGGTGCCGCCCTTGACGGCAAAATCATTGGCTACGATCATGCACACGCGACCGGCAACGGTGCCGATGCCAGTGACGATACCGCCGGCTGGCACGGGATCATCATAAAGATTTTCGCCAGCGAGCGCCGATAATTCCAGAAAACCATCCGGCTCATCCAACAGCCGTCGAATCCGCTCACGTGCCGGCAACTTGTCACTGCCGCTGTTTCCACTTTTGCTTTTTGGTTTACCCGCGGCACGCACGGTCGCGAGTTTGCTCTCCAGTTCTTCGATGGCTGCGAGGTAATGCGCGCGATTTTCCTGGTAGGTGGCACTGCCGGTGTCCAGCTGACTTTGAATACGCATGCTAACTATTACCTCAGGCGACTTTGTACGGATCGAAGTGTTGCCACTGGCTGAGTCGTTCACCTTCTCGCGCGAGCATTCTGTCGAGCACGGCGGTTGTGACTTTAACGTCGCCAATGGAACGGTGCCGTGCTTCAAAACTAAGACCGAAATGCCCGGCTAATGCATCCAAACTTTTGGATTCAAGTTCGGGTAGAAGCGCGCGCGCTAACTTCAAAGTACAAAAACACGGCCAGTTCAGTTGGTAGCCAAGTCGTTGGCAAGCTATCACCAAAAAACTCATATCAAACTCGGCATTGTGCGCCGCCAAAAAACTGCCTTGAATGAAATCAAGAAACTCGAGAAGAACTTTGTCGATGCTTGGTTGATCGCGCAGCATCTCTTCTGTGATGCCGGTGATTTGTGTGGAAGCGACTGGCAAGGGAATATCCGGTTTGACCAGGGTGGAAAATTCACCGACAACCTTGCCGTCTTGAATTTTCTGCGCACCGATCTCGATGATGCGGTCTTCGCGCGCATCAAGGCCAGTGGTCTCAAAGTCGAAGATGACGAGAGGCGCATCCGCCAGAATGGTGGTTGCCAACGGTTGAAAACGAATGACTCGATTAAGCACTAGCGCGGCGACATCCGCCTGGCTGTCAACCTGCTGATCGGGGAACAGAACCCGCTGGAACATCGTGTACTGGAGAAGTTCAGACAAGACTTAGGCCTCAGATATTATTGCTCTTAAGACCTAAGTTGTAGCGTAAAAGCAGCTTATCGGAAACCTCAAATATGGCTGGCGCCGCCCGAAGAATTATTTACCGCGCAAGATCACATCAAAATGCCCACGAATCGGAATCCCGCCCAGCAACACATCGGCGGGTGAATCGTCGAGGCGCACGATGCGATCACTGTAGCGCTGGCTGACGAAATGATGCGCCTCGCGCGGCAAGACGGCGCCGTCGCGGCTATGCAGACCTTTGCCGGTAATAATACGCACTGTGAATTTGCCGTGTGTTTGGGCGATCAAGCGGTCGAGGAAGCGCCGGATTTCGTCTTTGGCTTCGTTGGCGGTGAGGCCATGGAGATCAAGGGTTTTAGGTTTTTTATCCGCCATCGATCGCACCTGTGCTAAGCCGCGGTCGGCTCCATAAACCAACGTAGGATCTCTGCGACGCCCACCAGCGGCGCGAGCAGCAAGCGTGTGCCTAGACGCAGCAGCGGTGAGTTGGCGATGAATCGGGCGATCGGCGGGCTGACTCGATAGTAGCTTCGCACTAATGGAGCACCAAACGGCAGCTGTTGCAGGACATGGCCGCGGAACCAGCGTAATGCCAGTACCTGGCGATCGTCGGCACGGCCATAGGCGGCGGTGGCGATAAAGCAGCGTGGATCGCGCAGCTCGGCCTCCTTTTCGCCTTCGGTTTCCGCGTATGAGTAATTTTTGCTGGCGGTAGAGATCTCGCAGCTACTATGCATGACACCATCAGGTTCGTAGGCAATAAAAACTGCGTATTCCTGGTCTATATCCAGGTTGCCGATACTGGCCAGGCCGGCGGCGGTTCCCACGTAGCGCAGGCTTGGTATTTCGTTGAGACGAGAAAGATTAAAGTAGGCGTTGCCAGCGTGCGTGCCACAGCTAATGCAGGCTTCGCCGCTATCCGCTATGGGCGTGAAGGTACAGGTCGTATCGGTTTCCGACGCCGGATTAACATTGTAGACCCTGGCAGGAATGCTGACGGTCTGGTTATTGGGAAGCGCATAGACAACCGCGCCACTGGGCTCGCCAGCAGCACCGCCTTTGTAGGCAATGCTGTCAGCATAATCCCATTTCACAGTGACGCCTTTGTGCGTTGACTCGACGGTGAATGTATCCGGTGCGGCGTTGGCGACGCCGGTGGCTCGTTTGATAATGAAGTCGTTGCCCTGGGTGTCTGATTTGCCGGTGCCCCCATGGTATTCAACGGCGATGCTGACTTGCTCAGCGCCTTCTTTATCGAGAAGTTTCTGCAGACCGTTGGCCTTGTTGGTGGCGAAAACCCTCAGATAGAAAGTAACGTCGTTGTTGCCATCAGTATTGGTAACAGTAGAGTAATTAGCGCGTTGTTGCAGGTAATAACCGAACTCGCCATTAAGATCGACGGTGTGCGGAACTTCGGTGTCGTCGTCGAGCTTGATCAGGAAGATTTTGATGCGGGCCCACAGTTCGCCCTCGGTGGTGGTTGGTGTCATATCCGAAGGTAGAATATTTTCGACAACGACACTGATGTCGAAACTACCTTGGGCGAGGTTGCGGGGGAAATGACCGGTTGCATTGGCGACGTTGGGTCCAACACCGAGTGCTGGATTGGCAGTCAGCGCCAAAATAGCGAGGAGTGTTCCGAGAAGGTATCGGCGATAATGCATGGATGATTGCCTCGATGCTATAGCTTGTCTAACTCAAATACCATTCCGTCATAAGCACTATATAGCACCGGACCATCGGGTTGTTTACGTTTTTCCCAGATTTTTCGGAAACCCGGCAGCTGGTTCTTGAGATAGGTATGAGCATCGCTCAGCATTTTGCGGGCACGTTCCTCACTGCCACGTGGGTCATGATGGGTAAACACCAGATGGCGTATGCCTTCGCGTAGCGCCAGGTCGATACCGAGCGGCGGGCTGCAGTGGCCCCAGTCGTATCGGTTGGCAAGTTCATTCATCTCGTATTGTGCGTCAAAGATCAGCATATCGAGATTTTGATAATAGAGCAGATCTTTGCCCAATTCATCGGGAGTCAGGCGTTTATACTCGCCATCAACGCCAACCGCCACCGACTTGCCTTCGGCTTCGACGCGATAGCCGAAGGAGCCGCCCGGATGATCAAGCGCGAACGGCGTGACTTTGGTGCCGAGCAGATCAAAGGTCTGATAGATTTTTACCTGCTTGAAGACAATCGTCGCCGCCAGGTCTTCCCACTTCACTGGGAAGTTGATGCCGTTAAACAGAATCTGCACATGTTGCGGCGCGTTCTTGTGAACGTGATAGATCGTGATCTTGTTGCGCGGCGTATAGATCGGCACAAAGAACGGCAGACCCATGATGTGATCCCAATGCATGTGCGTCAGGAGAATCGAAAATTCCTTGCGACCTTCGGCAATGGCATGCATGCCGGCGTCAGTGATGCCGGTACCCATATCGATGAATATCGACTGACCTTTGTGCATGATTTCGGTGCAGGTCGTATGACCACCGTAAGTGACGGGCTGAAGCTTGCCGCCGATCTGGCATGCGGCTTGGAAGTCGGCAAGTGATTTGATGCCCATCTGTGTGGCGCGATTCACCAAGTCATCAATCAACGTGCTCGCTGCTTGATCACCCAGGGCGCGCGGCAATGACCCGCGGGTTCCCCACAACTTTATCTGCAAAAACAGCTCCTTTTGGTGTCTATTTGATAATAAGCTCCCGGCTCTGGGTTGGCAATGTGGTATGTACTAATAATCCCTGAATAATCCGTGAAGATGCTTGGTTTTTTTAGCTGAGTTGGGTTGGTAAAGATGAAAAGATTCGCTAGAGTTTTTTGAAAAAACCGCTAAGATTTGCTAGCCATTTCAGTGGCCTCATGTTACAAGCCTCGGTTCCTGTTGGCTTAATTTTCGGGAGTAGACATGGCTGTTCATTTACGTTTACAGCGTCACGGCACGAGAAATCGTCCATTTTATCACGTAGTTGCAGCGGATCATCGCAAGCCGCGCGATTGCAAATTTATCGAGAAATTAGGGGTCTATGATCCCGCCGGCGAACCATCGACGGTCAGCTTCAACGCTGAACGGATGCAGTACTGGTTTGGCAAAGGTGCACAGCTCAGCAATACGGTTGCCGTGTTGGCGGCGAAAACCGGCTTGAAGCTGGAGCGCGTGAAAACGGTTGCTGCAACCAAGACCAAAGCGAAAAAGTGATTGAAAGTGTAGACCACGCGGCTGAATGGCTGCGGGTTGGCATTGTCGGAAAGGCTCACGGATTACGTGGGTCTTTTTTCGTTTCCGGGCGTGACGAATTGATTCCGGCGGCATGCAAGACTTTGCAGGTCGGGTCAACGCCGGCAACGGGTAAAATACTTACCATAACCGAGAGCCGTTGGCAGGCGGGGCGGCCGCTGGTGACTTGTCGTGAGATCGCGTCTCGCGAAGACGCCGAGGCGATCGCGGGCGAGAGTCTGTGGATGCCGAGGGCGCAGCTTGTTGTTGATGCGCGCACGGAGTATTTATGGATCGATTTGCCGCATCGCCAGGTGATGACGTTGGCGGGATCGTTGTTTGGAACCATCCGTTCGGTTTACAACGTCGGCGCTTCTGATGTGGTTGAGATTGTCAGCAGTGACGGACGGATTTTTGATGTGCCGCTGATCACCGCGTATTTTGATTTGCAATCAGTCGCTGGTGGCGGCCCGCTACGTTTATCAGTGGATGCAACAGTATTGGAAGACCTGTGTCAGGAAACCTCCCGCTAAATATAACTTTTGTTACGATCCATCCGGAGTTTGTGCGCGCTTACCTGGATTTTGGCGCGTTTCGCGCGGCCAGCGCCGCGGGTTCGTTGCATTGTGATGTCGTCAATCTACGTGATTTCGCCACCGACAAGTACGGTAGCGTCGATGATCGCCCCTACGGCGGCGGCGACGGCATGGTTATGCGCGCCGATATTTTAGCCAGCGCCTGCAAGAGTCTGGCGGCTGACGCCTATATTATTTTGCTTAGTCCTGGTGGCAGGAAGATGCGACAGGAAGGCATGTCACGTTTGCGGCAACTAAACCGTCCGCTGGTATTTATTTGTGGTCGTTTTGCCGGTATCGATCAGCGTTTTATCGATAAGTATGTGCATGAAGAAATTTCTATTGGTGACTTTGTCGTCTCCGGGGGTGAGTTGCCGGCGATGCTGATTGCCGACGCTATCGTTCGGCATCTGCCGGGAGCGCTGGGGCATCAAGATAGCGCGGCATTGGATTCTTTTTCCCCCGCATATGAGGGGGGCTTAGAACATCCGTCTTACACGCGACCGCCAAATTTTGAGGGCATGGACGTGCCTAGTGTGTTGCTGTCCGGAGATCACCAAGCTATTGCTGAGTGGCGTCGGGAGCAGAGCCGCAGGCTAACGCAAGGCGTCGCATTACCGCTTGGCGGCGACGCGGATTGTTAAGGTTTTTGGCGGTCAAGGTTCTCTCTACCAAATACAAAAGTTCGCGATTATCTTTGGCCAGAGACGAAGCGGATTCTCGTTCGTTCGCTGTCTTTGCGGGTTGCATAGCCTGCTTGAGCAGGCGATAAGTGTCGGGGTGTTGGCATTGTCCCGGCAGAATCGCGCCGATGCGTGCCAGGCGTTGCATGGTTTCTGGATTTTGCTCGATAGTTAAAGCACGATCGCGGTCCTGATAAGTCCAGGCGAGAAAACACCACCATAATTTCTGTAGTTGCAGTAGGTCAAGTTGCTGCGTTTCCTCGTAGCATCGCCAGGATGATGGTGGTGCGCGTAATGTGTGTCGCCACCAACGCCAAATGGCTTGCGGAAAAATTTCTATCGCTTGGTGTGCGTGAGGTGGTTTGTGCAGGAAAAGTTCGAGATTGCCCGCATAGTCCCCGGTGACGGCACGATCCGCCAGCACCTGCGCACTTGGCATCTGCCACAAGGGATTGGGCAAGTCATCAAGTTCAGCATAACGATCAAAGAGCGCGAATGGTTGCAAACCTGCGGCGTTGAATTCGTTCAACCAGCGTTGAATATCCCAGCGAATTTCGTGTGCGTGCATGAAGGTATCCACTAAACGCGTGGCGCTGCGCAAAGTGGATTCACCCATGTTGGTCAGATGCTCGTCCATGCTTGGATAAATCGTTCGCAAGGTTTGCAGGTAGGAACGCACCAGTGCACGATCTTCGGCAAGATGCAGGTCCAGATGCAGCAAGCGAAAAGCCTTTTGCAGGTGCGTGATCCAGTCGCGCGCCGGCGAATTGTAAACCATGAAGCGCGCCGTACCACCTGGTCGCAGGCTGGCGGCTAACAGCCGCAGACTATGTGCTGGATCGGGCAAGTGATGCAGCACGCCGAAACTATCGATGTGGTCAAAGTACTCGCGATGCTCCGCTTGTGATAGGTAGTCATTGAGATCGCCGGCGAGAAAGTTTTTGTTGCGCCAGGTCAGCAGCAAACGCGTGCGAGCGCGGCGCATGCTGCGCGCGGAAATATCGAGACACGTTAGTTGGTAGTGACGCGGCTCGAATTTGCCGAGGATGTACGGCAATGCCTCGCCGGAGCCGGCGAGTAGAATCCGCGGCGTACGTTTGCTTGGGATTATCTGATGTGTACGCTCGGCGGAAAGTATTTGATCAGCGAGCAAGCGCCGCGAGAATGCCAGCGACGATAAATAACCGTCCTGCCAACGCAGTGGCGCCCATAGTGGATAGTGTGGATAAGGAAAAGCTTCATAGAGCGCCTGAACCCGCGCGGTGACACTTTGACTTTGACGGTCTTCAATCACAATGTCGGCGCGGGCGTGATTTTCGTCGCGAATTTGCCGCCGTCGGCGTGGGTCTTGATGATGACCGCCGGGCGCATGGCATCGCGGTTGGCGTTAATCGATAACGGACCGAGTACGCCCGGAACATCCTTGCTGTTAGCGAGTGCGCGCGCCAGCGAATCCGGCAAGCGTGAGTTGGCGCGCTTAAAAGCATGGATCGCCAGTAGCATCGCATCGTAACTGAGCGCCGCCAGCATATCGGGGTCTTGTTGATATTTTTGTTTGAAGGCACTGATAAAACGCACGGTGCTGGCGTCAGGATCATCCAACGCAAATGGCGTAACAAAGAAGTGACCGCGTACACCGTTTTTGGAGGTCAGCTTAAAAAGTTGTGGGCTGTCCAGACCATCTCCGCCCAGGATTGAGTAACGCAGTCCCATATTGGTGGCTTCGTCCATGATTTTGCCGACATCCTGATAAAACCCCGGATAAATAATCACCTGAGGGCGTGCTGCGTGGACTTTGTCGAGGAGTTTGCGTACACCACCGCTGCCTGGCGTGTAATCGATCTTGGCGACGACCGAGCCGCCGCCGGCGGTGAAGGATTTTTCAAATTGTTGGGCGAACGCCCCGGCAGCTTCGGAGTTGCTTGGCAGAATGATCGCAGCCGCGGTTTTATTCATATGCTTTAGCGCGTATTGGGCGAGGACGTCACCTTGATCAGAATCTCTATAAACGGCGCGAAAAATCATTTGACCTTTGGTCGTCAGACTATTGGTGGTGACGATCGGAGCGATGAGTGGTTTGCGCAGTGACTCCGCCGCTGACGCCAGCATGTAAGTGGAAGAGCTGGTCAGAGCGCCGATAAAAAGGTCAGCCTTGTCACTGGTCACGGCTTCATTAGCCAGGCGTTCGATTTCCAGATTATACTTTTGCGTGTCTTTGCTGATCAGGGTTATGCGTTTGGCGAGATCAGCATCCGTCGTCGCCAGATCAGCGAGCGCCAGATTCATCGACTGAAGCATGCGTTGGCCATATGGTGCTAACGCCCCACTTAACGGAACAAAGGCGGCGATACGAAGGCTGGCTTTAGCTTGGGCGAACGCTGGTGTGGCGCTAAGCAAAAAATGCAAGGCTACTGCCAGTGCAAATGCCATGGTCATTTTAGGACGGGCCATGATAGAAATACCTTTCGTTTTTGTTCTAGGGTCAACCTAGCGAACCCTGGCTTTTTTTGCAAGGACAGCCATGCCCGGGCCCACCAACTATAACGCGGATCGCGTCGCGGAACTGGCGCAGCAGATTATGCTGCATAAGCAGCTTTATTATCAAGGCAAGCCGGAGATCAGCGATGCGACTTACGATAAGCTTGAGGATGAATTGCGGGCCCTCAGTCCCGATCATCCGGTACTGGCGTTTGTTGGTCATGATATTGACACCACGCTGGCGAAAGCCACGCATGGCGAGCCGATGCTGTCATTACAGAAAACTTACGATTATACCGCTTTATGGGATTGGGTGGATGGTAAGCCGGTGGTCGGTACGCTCAAAGTCGACGGCAACAGTCTCAGTGTGACTTATGAGAATGGCATGTTGCAGATCGCCAAGACGCGCGGCAATGGCAGGGTCGGCGAAAACGTCACGAACAAGATTCGTTGGATCGCTGATTTGCCGCCTCGCATTCCAGCAAAAGTTCATTGTGAGATACGCGGCGAGCTGTATTGCTCGACGCGGCAATTCACTCAGTTGTCGCAAACCATGGTGAGTTTGGGGCTCGAGCCGCCCACCAATCCGCGGAATATTGTTGCCGGCTTGCTGGGGCGCAAAATGCATGCGTCGCTGGCGCGGCATTTTAATTTTTTCGCCTTTGAATTATTAAGCGATGATCCGGGGTTGAAATTCAACACCGAGATGGAAAAATTCGCTTGGCTCGAACAGATGGGTTTTCGCCTGCCGAAGCCGAAGTTGATAGAAAACGAAGATGAGATCAAAGCTTATTTGGAATTTGCACGCACGTTGATCGCCGAGGATGAGATTCAGTTGGACGGTGCGGTGTTTAGTTACAATGAATTGCGTTTGCGCGCGCATCTGGGCAACACTGCGCATCATCCACGCTACAAAATGTCGTTCAAGTGGCAGGGCGAAACAGCCGTTGCTACTATTCGGGACATTATCTGGGCAACGTCGCGGCTGGGTATCGTGACACCGGTAGCCGTGATTGAGCCGGTATATTTGAGTGGTGCGACGATCACGAATATTACTTTACATAATGCCGCGCACGTACAGCTTTATAATTTGAAAGTCGGTGATCAGATCGAAATCGTTCGCTCAGGCGAAGTGATCCCGAAATTTTTGCAGGTGGTAAAGGCCGCTCACGGCAAATACCGGTGGCCCAAACGCTGCGAGTCGTGTTCCGCTAAATTGGTATTTGATGAAGTTCGCTTGCAGTGTCCCAATACTGCTACGTGTCCCGCACAGCAATCCGGGGCGATTTTGAACTGGATTCGCAGCGTTGGCATTGATGATGTCAGCGATAAACGTCTTGAGCAGATGCTTAACCTTGGTTTGGTTAAGAGTCCGGCTGACTTGTATCGACTCGATCTGGGTAACTTGTTAACCTTGCCGCTTACCAAAGAAAGGATGGCGGCGAAAATCCTGGCGAATATCGACAAGTCAAAATCAATGCCGTTGGCGGTGTTTTTGACGGGGTTGGGGATTCATGGTTTGGGCGAGACAACCTGGGAAAAGTTGCTTGAGCATCATCCAAGCCTCGACGAAGTGATGCGCTTGAGTGTCGATGATATTGTGTATATCGATGGCTTTGCTGAGAAGACCGCGCAGACATTAGTTGATGGTCTGCGCGAGAAGGCCGGACTCGTGCAGGAATTATTGCAAGTTGGTGTGCAGCCGATCAATGCGCCGCCGGCACCGGTCTCGGGGCCTTTGCTAGGTAAATCCATTGCGATTACCGGGGAGCTATCGCGCCCGCGCAAAGACATCGAGGCGTTGATCAAAGCCGCTGGCGGTAAGCCGGCATCATCGGTGTCGGCCAATACTTTTGCGCTGGTGACGAATGAAACTGAGAGTGGATCAAGTAAGATGAAGAAAGCTAAAACTTTGGGTATCCCCATTTGGACCGAAGAAGAATTGTTGAGCAAGCTTAAATAGCTGTTGAGGTGAACATTGGACAAACAAGCGGAAGAACTTTTGCGTAAACTGGATGATGGCGAGCCGGCGCTGGAAGATGCCGGGTTTCTTGGTATAGATTTTCCCGTGGAGCAGGCGGCTTTGGTGCTGTTGCCGGTACCTTGGGATGCAACCACCTCTTATGGCAAAGGCACGGCGGCGGGACCGGCGGCGATCAATGCGGCCAGTCATCAACTCGATGTGTTCGATCTGGCTTTCGGCAAACCGTTTCGCGCCGGGATTACCATGGTTGACTCACCTGCCGAAATTGCGAAGCTGAATACGGAATGTGCGAGCATCATCGAGACGGCACGTAGCGGCGACAAGAAAACCGCCGCGGCGGCGATCAGCAAAGTCAATCAGGCCAGTGAACGGGTGAATCAGCTCGTTTACGAACAAGCCATGACGTATCACAAAGCCGGAAAACTGGTGGCGCTGGTCGGCGGCGATCATTCAGCGCCGTTTGGTTTACTACGCATGCTGAACGAGCAGGCGCAGGAGAATTTCGGCGTTTTGCATTTTGATGCACATTATGATTTGCGGCAGGCTTACGAGGGCTTTACACATTCGCATGCGTCGATCATGCACAATGCCTTGGAGTCGTTCCCCAAAATTGAACGCATCGTGCATGTGGGTATTCGGGACTTCTCGGTACGTGAGCTGGAGTATGCGCATGCACAGAGCGGTCGGGTACGCACATATTTTGCGCGGGATTTGTTTCAATTGGCGGCGCAAGGGATCACCTTTCAAGATGTCGCTACCCAGATTGTTCACGAGCTACCTGATGATGTGTATGTATCCTTTGATATCGATGGTTTGGATCCCGTGTTTTGTCCATCGACCGGTACGCCGGTGCCAGGTGGTTTGAGTTATCAGGAAGCGCTGTATATTTTAGAGGTGTTGGCGGAGAGCGGTCGTCGCATTGTTGGTTTTGATTTGTGCGAGGTTACGCCATCGCCAAACAGTCATGATGAGTGGGATGCTAATGTCGGTGCACGCATGTTGTATAAATTATGCGGCGCCATGCTGCGCTCGCAGCAGCGTTGTTAGTTGATGGGGAGCAAGGCAGGCATGCGTTTTTTCGTGACCGGTGGTGCCGGCTATGTCGGCAGTCATTTTGTGCGCGAGGCTTTGCGCCAGGGTCATGAGTGTTTTGTTTATGATGATTTGCAACGCGGGCATCGGGAGTTTGTTCCCAACGGCGTTGAACTGACAGTCGGTGACGTGCGCGAGCAGACCAAGCTCTGCGCGACGTTGCAGCGTTGTCAGCCGGATGCGATTTTTCATTTCGCGGCGTTGGCTTTGGTGCCGGAATCGGTGCGCGAGCCGCAGCTGTACGAGGATAATAATGTTGGTGGCATGCGCTCTCTGTTGGCGGCGATGGTGGCGGCGTCCTGTCGCGTACCGGTTATTTTTTCCTCGACATGTGCGGTATTCGGTACGCCAATCAAATCACCGATTGCCGAGGATGATCCCAAACAACCGGAGAATCCTTATGGGGCCACGAAATTAAAATGTGAACAGCTACTCGAACAATTTGTTCAGGTGGAACACATTCCCGCCATGGCGCTGCGTTATTTTAACGCTTGTGGCGCCGATCTGGACGGTAAAATCGGCGAGTGGCACGAACCCGAAACCCATCTGATTCCGAATATTTTGCGTGCGGCACTGGCGGGCGAGACAGTGCAGATATTTGGCGATGATTTTCCGACTCCTGATGGCACTTGTGTCAGGGATTATGTTCATGTTACCGATCTGGCGTGCGCGCATATTCTGGCGGCAGAGCGTCTGTTGACTTTGCAGCGCTCATCGGCTGCGGCCAGCTTCGAGGTCATGCATCTGGGAACCGGCGTCGGACATTCTAATTTGCAGGTTTTGCATGCCGCGGAAGACGTTCTCGGACAAAGTATCGCGTATACAATCGCACCACGACGTCTCGGTGACCCCGCCGAATTGGTGGCGAATCCAAGCCGTGCGCAAACGGTATTAGGTCTAAAGTTTATTCATTCCGACATGCGGCAGATCATTGCTTCGGCACTGGCTTGGCAGCGCCGTTTATCTAAATTTTGAGAACTGCTCTACTTGTGTGTTGCTCCGTACATCTTCTGCTGCCATGTTTTAGATGTCGGATCCCACACGCTAAATCGATTGTCTTCATCAGCAGCGCAAGCATTACCCTGTAGATACACTTTGCGACACTCAGCATAACGGTAATAGAGCTTCTTGGCGCGTTCCAACTCGTGGGTATCAACAACTCTCTTGAGCATATGGCCGCAATTGCCAGTTTTAACGTCACCGGCTTGAATCACACCAAGCCAGTGTTCCCGGGTCACTCTTGTATCCTCGGATATCCACTTATCATCGATGTAGTAATCACGATAGCACCAGCAACATGGCTTGTAGCTTGTCGTTCCATTATTGACCGTGCTTGCAACCGGATGGTTATTGCTCCAGCCGTCTTGTCCCCAATGATGACCAATGCAAGCGCCGAGACGATCAAGGGCTAAACACCGAGCCCAATCATTATTACCTGTTTGAATCGCCATCTTAATCTGACTCGCCGTAGAGCTAATGACGCTGCAACTCAGTCGCGTTGCCTCCGACCCAAGCACACACAGACCAGTGCCAATGGCACTGCCCAGCTGTGCAATGACTTTCCCAGTATTAGACTCGATTGGCGGCAGAAAGTTAGTTACATCGATCGCGCCTTTGAGTGTGGCCAGCGCACACAAACTCCCGACCGTACGCGTACAAGATGACCAGGTTTTGGAGTCTTTTAACCAGTCACGAACATTGGTGCATTCCGCATACTTAGGTTTTTTCCGACCATCAGCATAAGCCGCATCGATAGTTGCCGCAATCGTTGCCGCGGCTCCACGACAGGCGACATAACCAATGGCACGCAACCACACGCGTTGCTTGCCCGCTTTCGCCGCCGCTGCACCCACGGAACCTGTGGCGGCGGGGACCGATGACCCCGTAGCAGCATCAATCACTGGAGCGGTCGCCGTGGTTGTGACCCCGGTGATCGTTGTATCGACAGCGGTTTGACCCACGGCATCCGCAACCGCGGCGGCGCCCGCTTGTTGGACGACCTCAGCGGCGGCACTGGCAAAAACTTCTGAACTCACCGCGGTCTGTATGGCAACATCTTTAACTTTGTTAATGGCAGAAGCTTTGATGCAGTCAATAAGCGCGCCACGAAAACGCCCGATAACTGGTCCGGTAAAAGTTGTAAACTGCTCGCTAATTTCGCGTTCACTCAGAGTTACCTTGAATATTCCTGACGTTTGATCAATAGCGAGTCCACAAGCATGCTTGAGTATTTCGACGCCGCACTGATGTGTTGCGTCCGTTACCGCAAACCCGGCGGCGATCTCGCATATTTTTGCCGCATGAATTCCAGCGACGATGGTATCCACTAAAGCGAGAACAGCGGATTCATAGACTGGATCAATCGTATCCGCCGCTTGTACGGGATCATCCTGGAGCGTAGGACCTTCCAAGGTCTTGCAGGCAGATGCGCCGACTGCGAACACTAGAGTCAAAACAGCAACTATCCGCACGCTAACCTCACGACCTAGATAGTTATCTAAATTTTGAGCGTATTTTTATGCACGTCACGATAGCAATGCTTTTTGTCAGCCGTGCAGACGAATACCACCATGTTGTATTTGAGTTCGGTGCCTTTCTTGGTCGCTAGCTTGGCGAGGAAGCCGGGAATTTTTTCTTGAAATTCATCACGACCGAGCTTGGTGAGTTGTCTGCCGTTGTCCTCGACGGTGACGCTCCATGGGCCTTCCAGATTGATGACCAGGTCTTTATCGGGAACAACTTTGAATTCCACTGCTGTTTGTTCACCAGCGGCTGAGGTTTTAGTGGCAATTTTGGAGTGCAACTTCATCTGCGCCTGCGATGGCGACGCACATAAAAGGCCCAGTAACATACCGATCGTTATCAAAACTTGCATAACTCTTACTCCTTCTTTTTGCGCCGGGTGACCGGACGTTTGGGTTTGGCTCGTGAGGTCGGTTGACTGCGGCGTTCAACGGAGATCACCGCGGCGATACTCTCTAATTTACGCGTCACGGCTTCGAGTTGCGATAATGTGCCGACGCCGATTTCAAAATCCAGTATGCCCACCAGTTCGGCGTTAATGCGTACTTCGGCTTTTTGGATATTGGCGCCGCAGGCGGCAATGGCGCTGGAAACTTCGGCGAGAACGCCGGGCTTATCGCGCGTCATGACGCGCAGAAAGATCGCATGGGTGCCGCGAATTTCGCCGCTGGCCCAAGTCACATGAATCTGTCGATGCGGATCAATGTCAATCGCCCGCGGACAACTGGCGCGATGAATGGTCACGCCACGACCACGGGTGACAAAACCGACAACATCCTCGCCCGGCAGTGGACCGCAGCACTTGGCAAAGTTCACCAGAACATTATCGAGTCCGGAAACCAAAATACCGGTGTGACCGGCAGCGGTAATGTTGCTGGTGGAGGTTCTTGGCAATTGCTGCTTGCTGTCGAGCAGAGATGTTTTGGGTCGGCTCTCTGGGAATGCCCGATCAATGAGATCCGAGGCATTGACTTTGCCGTAACCGATACCGATCAACAAATCATCGAAATTGCTTTCTTTGCCGAATTTATGCAGCTTTTCTAGATCACCGGCTTTGAGGAGTTTGTCATAATCCAGATTGCGTTGATCGAATTCCTTAGCCAAAATTTCTTCGCCAACTTGTCGGCTGGCGACGCGTTCTTCGCTGCGCAGACTCGCGCGGATTTTGCTGCGCGCCTTGGTAGTGACCACGAAATTGAGCCAGTCTTTATTGGGTCGCTGTTGCGGCGAAGTCAGGATTTCAACGATGTCGCCGGATTTTAGTGGTTTTTTGAGCGGTGCGATGCGGCCGTTGACTTTGGCGCCGACCGTGCTCAAACCGATGCCGGTGTGAACACCAAACGCGAAATCCAAAGCCGTGCTGTTACGTGGTAGCGAAATCACGTCGCCTTTGGGGGTGAAAACAAATATCTCTTCGTCAAACAAATCGACTTTCAGTGCTTCCATGAATTCATTGGGATCTTTGAGTTCGCTTTGCCACTGCACGATCTGACGTAACCAGGAGAATTTTTGTAAGTCGTCCTTACTGCCTTCAGGACTGACCTTGCGTTCTTTGTAGGCCCAATGTGCTGCGACCCCGAATTCACAAACCGTGTTCATTTCGTGCGTGCGAATCTGGATTTCCGCTGGTTCGCCGTTTGGCCGAATTACCGTGGTGTGCAGGGATTGATACATGTTGGCTTTGGGCATAGCGATGTAATCCTTGAAACGCCCGGGCATGGGTTTCCACATAGCATGCACTACGCCTAAGGCTTCGTAGCAATCCTTGATGGAATCCACAAGGATGCGGAAAGCAAAAAGGTCATGAACGTCCTCGAACTCCAATTGTCGTTCGACCATTTTTTTGTAGATGGAAAAGAAATGCTTCGGTCGCCCTTGAATGGAAACATTCTTGAAGCCGTACTTTCTCAGTTCGGTCTCAAGAATGGTTTTCACTTCTTCAATGAATGCCTGACGCTCGGCTTTCTTGGCGGCGACTTTAGTGCGGATATTCTGATAGATATCGTGTTTGAGTTGGCGCAGGCAAAGGTCTTCGAGTTCGCTTTTGATCCCATAGACGCCCAGGCGGTTAGCCAGCGGCGCATAAATATCCATGGTTTCCTGGGCGATACGTCGGGCTTTCTCCTGTGGCAGGCAAGAAATTGTCCGCATGTTATGCAAACGATCACCCAGTTTAATTAAAATAACGCGCAGATCACGCGCCATGGCGACGATCATCTTGCGAAAATTCTCCGCCAGTCGTTCATGTTTGGAACTGAAATTAATTTTACTGAGTTTAGTAAGACCATCTACCAAATCGGCCACCGCCGGACCAAACTCCTGCTTAACTTCATCGATGGTTGTGGCGGTATCTTCAACCACGTCGTGCAGCAGCGCTGCGATAATCGAGGCCTGATCCAAATTCAGTTCGGTCAGGATATTGGCGACTTCCAGTGGGTGCGTTATATACAGCTCACCTGATTGTCGCTGTTGCTTGCCGTGTTTTTCGGCGGCGAAGCGATAGGCTTTATTGAGAATCTCAACATTTACATTCGGCAGATATTTTTGCAGATTGCTTACCAGCTCGGCGAATAAGGCATCGGGTGATGGCGAGACTTTGCGTTGTCCATCAACAGCTTTATCGATCACATCAGGTTTAACTGGCGTATAAGCAGACAAGAAAACGTGCCTTCCCGGGGACTGTGCGGTCGCATAACAAAGCAGGTGTACCCTGCTTTTGATTTTATACCGCGGTAACGTTCACGTCGACGACGTTTCAAAGCTTTGTTTGAGTTTAAGATACCAGGGTGCGTGTTGGAGTTTATCCAGCAGATCGGCGGCGAAGCTTATGCCCTCGGTATGTGTAACAACGGATTTTTTCCCTTTAATTACAATATCTTGCATCTCGCTTACGGCGCGCTCCAGTTGGTCATTAATCACAAAAAAATCATAGTGCTTGGCGAACTCAAGCTCATGACGCGCCGTCTGCAGGCGATGCCAACGTGTCTCCATGCTGTCGGTACCGCGCATTTCCATACGGGCCCAAAGAGCATCCACGCTCGGCGGCATAATGAAGATTGACTTGGCCGATGTGAGAATTTTGCGGGCATTCATCCATCCCTGGACATCGATGATCAACACCGGCGTTCGACCGGTGTCGAGAATCTTCTGAATCTCACTTTTGCTCGACCCATAAAAATTCCCATGGACGTTTGCCCACTCCAGCATGTCGCCTGAAGCAATGCGTTGCTCAAATTCCGGCTTGGCGACGAAATGATAATCGTAACCATCGCGCTCGCCCATGCGCATTGTTCGTGTCGTCAAGCTGATCGCAACGCCGACTTTGTTTGGATAAGCGGCGGCGAGTCTGCGAATCAATGTCGTCTTGCCCGTTGCCGAGGGCGCCGATATCACGAATACTTTGCCGCTACCAAGATCAGATGCCATCATTGTCTCCTGGCGACGGAAAGAACGGTAGCGACGGTCGCGTCGCCGAAGCTGAACTGACCGGCCCGATGTTGTGACTGTAGGCGATGCCGTAGAACCAATCCATTTTTGCGTCGTGTGGTCGCGTCACGATTCCGATCGTGGCAGCGATCTCGCAGCAGTCGGCGATGGCATATTCCATATTAGCATTCAGCTTGCCACCGAATTGCGACGTCTGTGTGCTGGTACTGTTACCACGAAAACTGACATGGGAGCGCGTGAGGATATAAGTCGGTCCCGCGGCAACCACGAACCGAAACAACAGTGGATAAGTAACGGCAATCGTTGGTGCTAGCAGATATAGATCCTCGCTGAAATGAACATCGGTGACGCTGCTGTTTTCGTCAGGTGCATAGGTAAAAGAGTTATCCAACCGCAGGTAAGGAAGTATCGCCCAATTGTAACCAATAGTATAAGCCAAGCGATCATCACGGTCGTAGGAAGCCTGCGTCATGTAGTAGAGATCAATACCGATGCGGGCACTGCTCGGCAGATCACCGGTGACTTCGCGTGCTTGAGCAAGCGTGCTGAATAAGAGCAGGGCAGCAATGATGACGCGGGTAATCAATTGCAATTTAATTTGCTCCTTAGAACATCGCGATCAAACCACTTATTAAAGACCGTGCAATAGCTGGCATGATCGCTGGCAGCGGCTCTGGCCAGGATACGGTTAATGATGAAATGATAGTTAAAGCTGGAAGATTCCTTTTCCTTCTCCCAGTCGGCACTGAAATCACCAAGACTCTCAAAAGCAATACGCGCGACACTAGCCACTGATTGGTTGGGAAGTTGTGCTATCTCGTAGAGGGCGGAGGCAAGGATCGAGCCTTTGCAGTAAACTCCGCCTTCGCATTGGCTATCGTTCAGTGTCGAATATGTCCACTTCACTGGTAATAAACGCTCATCACGAATGCTGGCGAGCGACTCGCCGATTTCTTCATTGGCGCCGGTGACCGCAAACGAGAAAAAATCCGCGAGACCTTCGTTGATACCACGTAATTGATCCTCCGCCTCCCGATCATTGGTCTGATAAAAGGCGGCATTCTTATTTGCGAATTTGTAATCAAACAAGGCATGACCGAATTCGTGCGCCATGACACCGAAGTTCATGTTAATCGGCACCTGTTCGAGGCGGGAGGTTTTGAAGAAGAATAAATCGCGCGGACCGGGGAGAAACGCCGCGTTTACTTTAATAGAGCCTTCGATGGACCCTTCCTTGCTTTGCGATTTGATGCGCGGCGCATAATACATGCGTAATTTGCCGAAATCCTCAAGGGTGAACGCTTGTGCGTCAAGCCAATAGCCGATCGTGCGTTCGTAATTGTAATACATCGCCAACATGGCCATCGAATCAAAGTTGCGTGGCACCACGACATTGCCATCAAGGGTGTAATCGATAAATACGCGGCGGCCGCGGTCGATATATAATGAGTCATGCGCATTTGGATCGATGAATTCATCGATGCCGGCGTCGGCATTCAGCGCCGCATGGCCGATGATCTCGGTTACGGAGCCGTCAAGATTATCGATGTTGGTCAGGTAGCGGAATTGTACGGTGCGTAGCTGATAAACACCGTTTTCCGACGCGATAATGCGCGCCTCGAAGGGTGCTTTGGCGTTGTCACGCTTGCCACAGGCGCTAAATATCATCAGCTGCATGCAAAACAGAACAACTATGGAGGTGATTCCGCGCATCAGAAGAACCTCCAGAAGACATTTGCATACAAAAACGGTTCGAGCGCGAAGAATGCCAGGCCGCCTTCGACATTCACTGTTTCCCAGCTATGCGTTAAGGTTGCGAAGCCAATGCTGGGATTCAAGTTTGGGGGCATGCCGGTCAAGGTATTAATGTTGATTTCGAGATCGGTGACATCCGACTCCACCTGACCAATCAGCCACAACGAATGACAATAAGACAGCGTCAATGCCAGACTGCTGCTGAAATAGTGATCATAACCAAGCATGAGCGAGAAGATATGGGCTTTTAACAGGAGATGATCCCGACCTTCCATGGATTGACGCAGCATGAAGTCATAGATACCGAAATTTAGAAAACGGTTTGGTGCGATATCGTAGGTAGTCACAATACCGGCTGCCGCCGCATATAACACCACACTCGTGATATCCGAACTGTCAGCATCACCAACCGCCAAGTCACTGTTTTGCACGGTTTGCATACGTCCACCGTGAAAAACAAATGCCGTTGTCCAATCAGGGCGCTCGAACATGCGATGCTTAAGCGACAAATTGAGAGCGCCGCTTAGTATCAGTAGTCCCTGAGTGCCGATTTCCAGATCGTCGGTTAGCCCTCGTTTATAATTGCCGGCAATGGAGACCTGATTTTCGCCAGGTTGAAGCAGGCGCGCATTGAAGAAATGATGTATCGGGCGTTCATCGCTGAATTCGGCGTGCGCCGGCGAAGCAAAGCCGGCTGCAAGCCATGGGACAACCAACAGTAAGCGCGAGCACCGCAGCGACAATCTGATCACAGACAACCCGTAGTTAACTGGCTTCTTTTTTGAGACTTGATTGGATAATTTCCAGTGTATTCTTAGCTTTATCAAATGTCGGAGATAGCTCCAAACATTTTTTCAGATTGTCGAGCGCCGCCAGACAGTCCGCATGGTTTTTGCTCTTAATCCTTGCCAGGGCGATATTATAATGGATGCGATAATTTTCTTTGGAGTTGGGAAAATACGACAACGCGCGTTCATATTCGACGATTGCTTCGACGAATTGCCCGGCTTGAGCCATGGCCACGCCTTTGTTGTTATAAAAACGTACGACCTCCATGGGGTTGGCATGCGAACGTACAAATTTGCGCGCTAGTTCGTCTTCACCGGCCACTTGGAGTTTGCCCGCCATTCCGAACTTCTCCGTACTATTGCCTTTGTATAGTTTCAGGCGCTCTTCCATTTTTTGCAGGGCGAGATTAGGTTCCTTCAGCTGCAAATATAAATCTTCCATGGCTGAGAGACGTTCCAAATGCGCGGGTGCGGTACTATAGGCTTTTTCGATCGGTTCACGCGCATCCTGCATACGACCCAGGCGCATGAGTAGTCGGCCCTTGGCGGTCAGGTACATCGGGCTGGCCGGGTCTTTCGCCAGCATGCCGTTGACAAACTGCAAGGCTTGTTCAAGTGCTCCGGCCAATTCGTATAATTCAACCAGCAGCTCAATACAGCGCACGCCGTATTCAGGGATTTTTTTCTTAATTGATTCCGCCAGCTCCTCCCATTTTCCGGATGCATGAAACTCCGTTAGGATCGAGGTGCGGAACATTTGAAACTGCAAAAGCTGATGGTGCTTGGCGTAGGCTCTGCTGATGTATGGTAGGAGATGCACCGGCTTGATTGGTTTAATGATGCTTTCAATATCCGATAATTCACGTACCAGGTTGTCGTCGCCGGCGCCACGGACTTTGCCGGTCATCAGAATAAAGCCGGTAGCACGTTTTGCTGGATCCTCATGCGTGCGCCAGCGCTGGATCAGCGCGAGACCATGCAACGATTCGTATTCAAGTTCGACGAGGACGATCGGAAAAGTCTCTTCGTTAAAATGCTGGATTGCGGCATCAAGGTCTTGAACATTCGTAATGCGGATTTCGTAGGGATTAAGTGGAATTTCCAGACCTTGCCCGACGGTGGAGTCGTCATCAATCACCAAAATTTTCTTTGGTAGGTTGTTGTTTTTAGGGGCAGTGGTCATGCTCGCGCATACTCCTGGATGATTGCAATCGACAACACGGAGCGTCCGTTCAGTACCTGGCGCTCGTGTTATAATAGTTTGGGCTCTGTAGTCATTTATCGGGTCGGGTGCCTGGAACTTAAACCAGGGATGGGCTTTTTTTGCGCGGGACATACGCATGCTAAATTTGGGTACGCTTCTGCACATCGCAGCGGCGATCGCAACAGTGGTTTTTGGCGGGTTTTTGCTAAAATACCAAAAGGATCTGGCTCTGCTGAAATTATGCTTGTATCCCAACCCCGTTAGCGAGGAGCAGGCGGTGGTGCGGTTGATGGATCGCGGTCGCCTTATTAAGTTTTTAACCAAGTTCCTTAATATAGAGTCAACGGGTTTGACGTCTTGGCAAACTATAGGGGTTGGACGTGTCGATCCGGGAGCGTTGGTGTTGCTGCATTTGGCATGTGGGATTAAATCCTGGCATTGCCGGCAAGTCTCTGGGCAGCAAGAACAACGTTATTATCTGGATATTGACGTACAAAACATCGCGGTGAACGAAGATTTACGTCAGCGCCTGCGGCGAGCATTAGGTAAATCAGTTGTCCTTGAAGTAAAGTAGTAAGTGGCTTTCCTCTGGAGGTAAAGAACCGATGCAAAATCATCGTCTCAACGTTAGCGTCGTGAGCTTGTTTGCATGCTTGCTGTTGTTTATCTCCGCTTGTAAAACCACGGAGTCGGCTAGGTCCGCCGCGACCACAGAGCCTGTTATTGCCGCCGACATGCCGGTGGATGAGGCATTGAAAGCCGCAATTAACGGCACCGGCAACACGGTTGAGAAAGTGCGTCAATTGATCGAACGCCGTCGTGAAAGTGCTGGCGCCGCTGCGGCTTTGGAACAGGCGATTACCAGCAATTTATTGCATTATACCAATGCTCAATTAATTAATGCCGCCAGTTTGTACCAAGTGGTCTCGCCGCGGTTGTCAGCCAATTTGTTTGCGGCAATGTTGAATTCCGGGCGACCGCTGGCTCGACAAATCGGTTGGCAGATGGCGGCGACTTTGCCCTCAAGCGAGATTGCTGCGGCGATTGATCGCATCCTGAGTCGAGCCGTCATCGACAACACCGAGGAAGACGTGTTGATGCCGCAGATGGCGCAGGCGGTGCAGGCCAATCGCTTGAGCTCGGCATTTACTTTGTTGCGCCAAGGCTTGATGGCCGATGGTGACGAAGCTTACGCTAAAGCAATGATCGCTTTGAATCCGTATCAAGCCAGCAATGAATTCATGGCCTATCTGGCGTTGGCACCGTTGGAAGAGCTACGTCAGCTGACGCAAAAATCCGTCAATATCTATACCTGCATGGTGATTCTGCGACATCTGACCGTTTATCCGGTGGCGACGGCGCACCCGAATTACGATCAATTGTTTTTGTACGCGGTGTCACGGAACAATGCTTTGGCGGAACTCGCGAACATGGTTCTGTTGAACAGCTTTCCTAAATATCGCGAAAGTATGGCAATGATTTTGGCCCGGCTACCGACTTGGATTCAGATCGCTTATCTTGAGCATGCGCGTCGCAATATGAGCCCCGAGGTCAGTCAATTCCTGGTGGCGTTGCGGCAGGTGTCCTCGCAATCACAGGTTCTTGAAGAAATCGGCGAAATCCAGCGTTAGCTTTCGGCGGATGTTCGCGTCCAGCGCGCGAGATTTGCCAGAACTTGATTGGCGCGTGTCAGGGTTGCTTCCGGATATCCCAATGCCAATTTGGTTTTTACGTCGCGGCTGACAAGATTTTTCTCGCGCTCAATCGCCCATGCTTCTTTGAAGCCGAGTTGCTTCACATAATAGATGGCATTGCTTGGTACCGGCCAGTCGCTGCCATACAGGGTGCGATCGCGCAGCAGAGGATCTTGCGCCAACACCGGCACATGCGTGAATCGTCCCGGATTACACATGCCCGAATTATCCAGCCATAAGTGTGGATACTCTTGCAGCAACCGTCGGAGCTGGGGTATTTGATCCGACTCCTTCGTACCAATCAGGCGAGTAGCACTGTGCGCGCAGATCACCGTGCAGCCGGCGTCCAGTGCCGGGCGCATAGTTTCGACATCATTGGCTTCGGGTTTAATGGTGGCAAACGTTCGTTCGCCACCCATATGCATCAATAAAGGCACGCGAGCTTGTGCCAACAATTTGTAGAAGTCGTTTAAGCGCGGTGATACCGCATTGATGCCTTGCGCTGCCGGCAACCACTTGATCAGCACAGCACCTTCTCTCAGGCAATATTCCAGTTGTTGCATGGCATCGCGACGATGCGGATTGAGTGATGGTCCGGGCAGCAGATTGGTATGTTGTCGGCAGACTTTGAATACCCACTCCGCCGGAATAATCATCTGGGATTTTTCCGCTAGGTGCGTGCCGTCGTTTTCGTGATAGGCACCGTCAAAGCCAAACGCCACGCCGAAATCGATCGGACTGCCGGCGATAACGTCGGAGAGCATTTGCGCCCAGTCGGCATCAACAGTGGTTTGCATTTGTTCGCTGCTGATACCGTATAGCAATTTCAAAAGCTGGAAGGTGTAACGACGTTTGAATTTGGGCGCGATCCAACAGCCTGAGCTACAGCACCCAGTGCCGGCCAAGTGAGTATGAACATCGATGCGAAGATCCTGCTTCATCAGCTGGAAGATGCTCTTTTTGTGGATTTGTAAAAAAATATTGTACCGCGTCCGAGCGCATATAGCCAGTGTTGACGGTTGCCTGCTTAGTCGATAGCCTATTGAGAATAACTATTTACATTGGTAGCCATATGTCCAGACTGACGCCGGCAACGCTAGAGTCCTATATCGAGGCCTATGGATGGACATTCCATAAGTTGGGACAAGCATGTTGGTTGTCGGGTTGGCAGGGTGATAAGCGTTCTTATCCGCTGACAATATCGCTCACCGAGTCTTGGGTCTTAATGGAAGTCAGACCTTACGTGGCGTTGCCCGAGGAAAACGGCGTGTGTGGTGATCTCAGCCGCTATTTGCTGCAGTTAAATCACATGTCACATATGGTCAAGCTCGCTATTGATGATAACCAGGGTATCGTTCTGTCCCTTCAATTGTTCGCCAATCATTTGCCTTACGAGGAATTTGCGGACGCGCTCGGTGTGCTCGGCTATTACGCCGAGCTACTGTACGACGATATCTATGTTCGATCACGGAGTTCGGGACGAATCGTTGAGCCTCGCACAAAGTTCTTGACGTGAGGATGCATTGACGGAAGCCGCAACTATACCCAAGAAGTTTGGCAACTACCGGGTCCTGGAGGAAGTAGGCGTCGGTGGTCTAGGACGCGTATTTCGTGGTATTGACGAACGTAACGGTCAAACGGTAGCGGTAAAAATTCTGCATGATCGTTTTACCAACAGCCGCAAGTTTTTGGGTATATTTCATCGCGAGCTTTTGATTATCTCGCGCCTGCATCACAAGCATATCGTTAGTTATCTTGATAGCGGTTTCGAGCCGCCAAATTGTTACATCGTTACTGAATTTGTCGAGGGTTGGTCGTGCCACAACTTTTTCAAGAAAGTGCGCAAGATCCCACCGTTGGTCGCGCTCAGTATTGTGATGGATATACTGCAGGGCATTGATCATTTGCATTTGCATGACACGATTCATTCTGATTTATCGATGGCCAATGTCATGATCGAGAAAACCGGTCGGGTGTTGGTAACGGATTTTGGTCTGGCATGTCAGCTGGAGATTGAAGACTACAAGAATTACATGATCGGCACGCCGGGTTATTACTCGCCGGAGCATATCACCGAGGCGGCGATTGTGCCCCAGACCGATATCTATTGCTCGGGTTTGATTCTGTTTGAATTAATCACCGGTGTAAAAGCCGTGCCGCCGTCGCAGGATCGCGGCAAGATTTTGCAGGGCATGAAAAATATTCCTTTGGAGCGCGTGGTGTGTTCGGATCCAAAGATGCAGGTGCTATTGCGCAAGCTATTGAAAGCGACATTAACATTGTCGGCAAATCGACGTATTCCGACCGCGGAAGCTATGATGTTTGAAATCTACAAAGTTCTTAAGCGCTACAATATTCGCTACACGCGCTATGCAGTGAAAAAATATCTAATCGATTCAGGTTTGATTCATACCGAGCCACCACAAACACAGCAGGATATTTATTTCGGCGCGGCTTAGTAGGTGCTTTCGAGAACGGTCAGCAACCGGTATCGTTTGCAGTCGCGTCGGAATAATTGTTCGTATTCGTTGGCGCAATATCCGACGCGGTATTGGGCGCGCCGGCATTAACCCAGTCATTGATCATGGTTTTTTCGGTGGTTGTGATGCCGCCGGACGGTGGCATGGTACCGGCATTGATAACCCGGTTGATATTTGCCGCCTGAAGTTGGACTTGTGTGTAGCTGCTTAGGTCTGGCGACTGTCCCCCAATGTTGTGACAGTGAAGACATTTGGTGTTCAGGAAGGATTGGATATGGTTGGCGTAAGTATAGGTAGTGGTCGGGCTAGTGGAAACCGCCCGGTCTTCAACGAAGTTACTAGCGGCCCAATTTTGCAACGTGGTAATTTCGGTGCTCGTCAATTTGAGTCCAGTGGGCGGCATTCTGCCGGCAACGACTGCTGCGATCGCGGCGGCATAGTTATTTTTTAGATTGGCATAGCTATTCAAATCAGGTTGCTTGCCGCCCGTTTGTCCGTGGCACACGGCGCATTTGTTATTAATAATCGGCGCCGCATCATGTAAATAATCCGTGACATTGACTAGAGCCAGATTGTTGCTGAAGGGTTTGCAGGGAGCGGTGCGAAGGCTAACCACCTTATTCGCTTTACAAGCAATGACGCAGGTAAAGATGAGTGTCGTTGTGACGGCGCCAAAAATAAACTGTCTGCGTCTGAGCATGCCGCGTGCCTTATTGCCTCTATTGGCGGTTTTGCAAAACCTACATTTTAATGAAAGCTTATCGGCAAAAGCTGGAAAAACTTTAATCTTCGGAGCTGGTTTGATAGCGCTTGATGTACCAGTTGGCGACGGTGTCGCGACGTGGACAGGGTGGCTGGTAATGGTCGGTTTTATCTGTGTTTGCTGTGGTTTGGATCAAGCCTTTGCCGGCACACAAGCGCAGTTCGTCAAGTTGGGTCAGTTCATAACCGTCAATTTGATGGGCGTGCCGTTCATCACTGACTAGCAAAAATATTTTGGTGGCCTGCGCGTAGGGTGCTCCTTGAGTATATAAATTGATATTGCGACTCAGCTCTGAACGTCGCGCAATACCCGGCCATTGATCGATAAGTTGTTGCGGAAAATAAAAACGTGTCATTGCTGTCATCTGATAAGTTGAGGCATACAGCGGTTCCGATTGTTGCGCCAGCAGGCGTGCTAAATCTCGATAAGCCCAGGTCTCTTTGCTTAAACGATTGCGGGGCGGATAAACATCGGTTGTCGCACCGCCTGCTTGCCAGGCGAGAACCAGAATCACAATTGTATTCACTGTTGCGCCGCCAATCAGCCAGCGACGATCGCTGCTTTGGCTGAGCAGCACCGCGGCGCTCAACATATAAACTGCCGGCCAGTTGGGTTCGACGGGTGTTACCGCAGCCACCGCAAGAAAGAAAGCCAGCGGAAACCAGCTCAGACAGGTCAGCAAAACTCTGCTGAAATCATCAGTAAATGTTGGTTGCCGGCAATAGCGTCGCCAGGCAAGCAACACCGCAAAGATCAGACCGCCCCATAAAGCCAGTTGGCCGCCGAGAAAATTACTTAGGCGCGTGAGAAGTTTTTGCAACGGTGTGCGTTCGGGACGCGCCAACTCCTCGGCAGGATCGGGGCGAAAAGCCTCCGCAAGTTGCCATTCACGGCTGCCCGCCGGCGCCAAAATAGTTTTGGGAAAAGTGATTGCGTCGGTAAGTGCCACCGTATGCGAAGCAGTGAAGCCGCGTTTCAGTTGAAAACGAATGGTGCTCCAGTCGTGCGCGGCGTTCCAGCCAAGATGCGGCAAAAACACGCAACCAGCAACTAGGAGACCGGAGTAGAGCCAGTGATCGCGTAAAGTCGCTCGCCGCGTTCGCCATAACGCCCAAGCCAGCGGTGGTAGAAATAAAATCATGATGTACTTGGCTAATAATCCCGCGCCAAGTGCCATGCCAAAAGTCAGCCAGCGTCCGGGCTGACGATCAGCTGCCAGTGCTTCGTGGAGTGCGCACGTCCAACACAGTACCAAAGCTGCGTCCGGTGTATTGAGAATGCCGGCGGCCAGACCGCCGATATTCAAACTCACCAACAACAGCAGCGCCACCATCGCCGGCAAGCCAAAACGCAATTGCCTGCCGATGCTATAGGTCACCAGCATGGTCAGCACGCCGACCGCAAGTGCGCCGACTCGCGCGCTAAGCGTATGACTGGGCCACAGATTGTGCGGCCAACCCAGCAGCGCGACGCCTGGCGGATGATCCAGATACCCCCAGGCTAGATACCGCGACCATTGCAGATAATAAGCTTCGTCCAAAGTCAGCGGTAACTTATAGGCAATCCAGCCGCGTAGTAGGGCAATGCCGCCGATGAGCGCGAAAATGATTAACACGGGTTTCGATTTCACATGTTGGCCTGACGAATGCGTTCCAACAGCATGGATTGCCGCTGAATACTGACGTTGTTGCGAATAGCATGTTGCAAAGCGCGTTGTGTCCCGACGAAGATCGCCAGTTTTTTGGCGCGGGTTAGACCCGTATAAACCAGATTGCGTTGCAGCATCATGTAGTGGCTCATGGTCAACGGAATAACCACAACTGGAAATTCACTGCCTTGCGACTTATGGATCGTAATAGCGTATGCCAGTTTTAGATCGCCCCAGTTTTCGCCGTCATAGGTGACCAGGCGCTCACCGAACTGCACGACAACTTTGCCACCCTCGACGCCGGCGCCGCGTACAAAACCGATATCGCCGTTAAATACACCGAGGTCGTAGTTGTTCGCGCATTGGATGACTTTGTCGCCTTGTCGCAACGTTGACTCGCGTGCCTTTATTTCTGACTGCTGCGCGGTTCTGGGATTAAGCAAATCCTGTAACATTTCGTTCAGCGATTGCGTCCCGAGATCGCCTCGATTCATCGGTGTTAAAATTTGTGCGTCATGCTTGGCATCGAAGCCGAAGTTTTGGCCGATTTTGTTGGCAAAGAGGTCTCTTACGATCGTCAGAACATCCTGCGTGGATTCAGCCTGGATAAATTGGCAATCGGCTTGCGCGCCTGTGCCAAATTCCGGTACATGTCCGCGATTAATGGCATGTGCCGCTTGGATGATTAGCGAGGTTTGTGCCTGGCGGAAAATCTCTGACAGACGCGTGTACGGGACGCGTGTCGATTCGAGAAGATCACGCAACACGCTGCCCGGACCCACCGATGGTAATTGGTCGGCATCACCGATAAAGATAATTTGCGCATCTGTCGCCACCGCGCGCAGCAAAGCATCAGCGAGACGAATATCCAGCATGGACGTCTCATCAACGACGATCGCCTGTGCTGGCAACGGGTTGTTTTCGTTGCGCGCGAAAGCGTTTTCGCCCGGTGTCCACTCAAGCAGGCGATGAATGGTCTTGGCGGGAATCGCCGCGACTTCGCTTAAGCGCTGCGCCGCGCGGCCGGTCGGCGCACAGAGCGCGACGCCTTTGCCCATGGCTTTGAGCAAGCGGATGATGGTATTCGCGGTCGTGGTTTTACCGACGCCCGGACCACCGGTAAGAACAAAGATGCGATTGCTTGCGGCTTTGACGACCGCGGCAAACTGCTGTTCCGAGAGCGACACGCCGGAGGCGTCGGCGTAGCGCTCCAGCCACATGCGCGTGCGTTCGGTGTCGATGTGCATTGGTTTCAGCAGGCGCGCGCCGATCTGATTGGAGACGCTCATCTCTGCATAGTAAAGCTCGGCGTTGTAATAGATCGTGGTCTTGCCAATTTCCGGATCGTGCACGGATTGCTCGACGATAATTCCCTGTTGTTTGAGATCACTCAGGCAATCGGCTAAACGCGACAGCAAGTTTTCCGATTCAATTTCCAGCAGCTTGTGCAATTCCGTTTCGAGCTGCGTCAACGTCAGATAACAATGCCCGCGTTCTTCGCCTAAACTTAGCAAGTGCGTGATCGCGGCTTGAATACGATGTGTTGAATCCGGCGCGATACCAAGTCGTCGGGCGATGCGATCGGCTATGGCAAAACCAATGCCGCGAATTTCGGCGGCGAGTCGATAAGGATTGGCGGAAACGATATCGACGGTATGCGAGCCATAAAGTTTAAGAATTTTTGCCGCTGTTCCAGCATGGATGCCTTGTTGGCTCAAGAACATCATAATTTCATGGGTGCTTTGATTCTCACGCCAGGCGGAGATAATCCCATTCACTTTCTTTCTGCCGAGATTTTTGACTTCGCAGAGGCGGTCGGGGTTGTCATCGAGAATCTCAAAGGTCCGCAGTCCGAATTCTTGCACGATGCGCTCGGCGGTTTTTTCGCCAAGGCCTTTGATCAATCCCGATGACAAATACTTGCGGATACCTTCGAGTGAATTTGGTCGCAGCGAGACGGCGCGATCAACTTTAAACTGGCGGCCATACTGCGGGTGCTTGACCCAGATACCGAATAGTTGCAGCGATTCGCCGGGATTGACGCCGGCGAGTGGACCGGTGGCGGTGATCAGTTGATTGCAGTCAGGTGCTTTCAAACGAATGATACCGTAACCGGAATCATCGTTCTTGAACGTCACGCGTTCGACTTCGGCGCGAAATTCCTGATTTTGTTCCGTATTAATGGCCGTCAGCCCCCAAACTGATGTTGGTCTTTCGATGAAATGACAACGCCAAAACCTCCGCTTTAAGTAGTTATTTAGTAGAGTTGCATTGCTTTTGGCAAGGATTATACTCCCATGGGGCTTCATGTCAGGGGCTGACTGCCGATAGAGCAGTCATCGGAGGAGGAATTTATGCAGATCAACTTTGCTTTCAAACACATGGAAACATCGCCGGCATTGCGTGAATACGCGGAATCAAAAGTCTTTGAGCGCATCAGCAAGTTCGTTACCAAGCCGATCACTGCCCAGGTGACGTTCTCGGTCGACAGGCATAATCATCATGCGCATTGCGCCGTTAATGGCGGTGATGGTTTTCACGTGCAGGTTGAGCATACGTCCGACGATATGTACGCCAGTGTTGACAGAATGGTCGATAAATTGGCGGCCCAACTGAAAAAACATAAAGAAAAACTCAAAGATCATAAAGGTCACGCGTCGTTCGCAACGCTCGCCGAAGTTGGTGACGGCGCGAATCCCGGCGTCGCCGCCGATGCTATCGATGCATCGGATATCATTCGCCTGGAAAAGAAAAAACGCACTAAAAATTAGCAGGATACTAAGTCGGATCGTACGTGCGTGGTAGTTGCTCCGGATGCGGAGCAACCGCAGCGGCGTTTAAATCCGGATTGATTGCCCAGCGATCATCAAAAACAAAGCAGTCGCCGTCATAGCCGTCGCCGCCATATTCCTTGAAATAGCTGATGATGCCGCCGTCAAGTTGTTTTGCGCCTTTGAAACCCAGTTTTTGTAGAGCGGCAACGGCCTTCTCGCAGCGAATGCCACCGGTACAGTACATCAGGTAAGTTTTATCTTTGTGATTACCGAATTCGCGGGTGAACTCAGTCGCAAAATTCTTGAAACTGCGAATACCCAGATGTTTGGCGCCGCGAAAAGTCCCGTAATCAATCTCGTATTTATTACGCGTATCGACAATCACCACGTCATCTTTGGGATTTAGTACGGCGTCGCGAAAGTCCTCGGGCGACACTCGCGGACCGTTCACAATCTCAGCTACTGATACATCCACCGGTGCGTTGAAAGCCAGAATCGATGGCTTGATCTTAATACTCAATTTACGAAACGGCGCTCCGGGCGCTTCGCTGGTTTTGAAAACCAGATCATGATAGCGCTGATCGCCGGTTAACCACGTTTCCAATAATTGGATTTGTTCAGGACTACCGAAAATGCTGCCATTGATACCTTCGCTCGCCAGGAGAATCGTGCCGAGTAGACCCAGGTCACGACAATAGTTTTCCAGGCGCTCACGTTCCGCGACTAGGTCGACAAGCTCGATAAACTTATAGAAATTTATGACTAAACCGTTGGGCACCAAGCCTCCTGGGCAAATTTTTCCTACCCCTATGGACAGCGGCTTTTTAGCGGCAGTATAATTACACTAATTAGATCCATTTCAGCGATTGAAAAATGCGGCCTGGCAAACAGGCAAGGAAGATGAGGGTATTATGCGCCTAGTCTACGTGTGTGTCCTATTGTCTTGTATTATCATGGGGTTAGCTTCGACAGCGCAGGCTGCGGTTGCCAGCAAGCTAAAAAACTTCAATGTCGAGCACGTCCCCAATCAAGCCATCATTGTACCTAGCCATAATATGCTGGCTACGTCTTTAACCAGCCGCGTTCAGTCGCTGGGTGGTTTGATCAAGCATCAGTTCCGTACCAGCGGTGCTTACGTGGTTGAGTTTAACGGTCTGGCCGCCACGGATTTTCAGGCATTGTTGCTCGACCTGGCTGATGATCCGGCAGTCGCCGCCATCGAAGCTAACACGATTTTACGCATGGATGTGATTCCGAATGATCCGCGTTTTTCGGAACTCTATGGCTTACATAATACCGGCCAAAGCAATGGCTCGGTCGGCGCCGATATCAAAGCTGTTCAGGCGTGGGATGTGACGACTGGTTCACGTGACGTCGTGGTTGCCGTTATCGATACCGGTATTAACTATCTGCACCCTGATATTGCTCCCAACTATTGGAACAATCCGGGCGAAGTCGGTCTTGATGAAAATGGTCAGGATAAACGCACCAACGGTATCGACGACGATGGCAATGGCTTTATCGATGACTGGCGCGGTTGGGACTTCGTTAATGACGATAACGATCCTATGGATGATAACTCGTCTTATCACGGCACGCACTGCGCGGGCACGATCGGCGCTGCTGGCAATGATGGTGTCGGTGTGGTTGGCGTCAACTGGGAGGTTTCCCTTGTCGGCCTCAAATTTTTGAGCGCAGCCGGCAGTGGTACACTTGACGGAGCGGTACGCGCGATCGAATACGCCAATACCTTGGGCGTGACGATGACCAGCAATAGCTGGGGCGGCGGTGGTTACTCACAGGTTATGGCGGATGCTATTGCCGAAGCAGAAGCTAAAGGTATCTTGTTTATTGCTGCCGCGGGTAACAGTGGTAGCAATAACGATGTTAACCCGCATTTTCCGTCTTCTTACGAGCACGACATTGTCGTGTCAGTTGCCGCGTCGGATCGCAATGACAATCTAGCGAGCTTCTCCTGTTATGGTGCGACCAGCGTTGATCTTGCTGCACCTGGTGTGGATATTTTATCAACGTCCACACGCGATACCTTCAAAGTTTTGAGTGGAACATCAATGGCAACACCGCATGTTGCCGGTGCTGCGGCTTTGATTAAAGCGGCGATCCCAGACATCACCGCTGACAAAATCAAAATGCGCCTCATGTTCGGCGCTGACATTGTCGCGGCGACGCAAACGCGTGTTTTAAGTGGTGGTCGCCTGAATGTTGCCAACGCTGTTGAACAGGATACGATTGCACCGAACGCAGTGCATATTGCTGCTGCCGAAGCTGTATCGCGCAGCTCGGTGTCGCTGGTATGGACAGCGGCAGGCGATGATGGCGAGGAAGGCGTGGCTTCGAGTTATGAAGTTCGCTATGCCAATGAACCGATTGTTAGCGAAGATGCTTGGCAGGCCGCGACCCGCGCTGTTGTTAGCAGGACGTTTGATGCCGAGACCAACACCTGGACGGCAGTCATTGCTGGTCTGCCGCTGAACTACGCAGGCCATGCCGCGGTGCGTGCTTATGACAATGTCGGTAATATCGGCGCAATTTCGGGCAGCCAGGAAATCGCGGTTATACCGGTACGTGTACTTGCCGCTAATCCCGCTGAAACTCTCGATGACGTTATCGCTGAAGGCACCTGGGGCGTCGAGGCAGTAGCTGGAGCTAACGGCAATGCCTTCTCGGATAGCCCTGGTGGCAACACTAAAGAAAACGCCAATGACTCACTGATTCTGCCGGCCATCACTCTTGCCGCGGAAGCCAGCCCGGCTTTGTCGTTGAATGTCAAAGTGGATTTGGAACGTGGTTATGACATCCTCTACGTCGAAGCAAAAGTCGGAGAGTCTGAAACCTGGATTAAATTAAAAGAATATACTGGCAGTATTGCCTGGAAAAATGATCTCATCGATCTGGCTCCGGTACTTGCTGGTAACGACACCGACTTGCAGATTCGCTTCCGTCTCAAGACAGATTCCACCGTCAACTACGACGGTGTCTACATCGACGATATCGCGGTCATTGCGAATCAATAAGAAACTGCTCCCCACCGCTGTACGCGGTGGGAACAAATAAAGGGACACACGACTGAACCCGATCTTAAACAAGAGATCGGGTTCAGTCGTGTGTCCCTTTATTTGTCCCTTCAGTCGTGTGTCCCTTTATTTGTTCCTTAAATACCCAGCAAAGTTTGCAGAGAGACGAAGACGCTGTAGCCTTTGAAACGGCCTTTTTCGCGGCCGGTAAAATGGTTGCCGCCGCTATCGGTGTATTCGTATCTGGATTGATAGCGCGCATCGATCGGTAAGGCCAGGCCGGCGAGTAGGATGTAGCCTTCGATGCGTGTCGACAGCAGTTCCGGTTTGTTGCCGACAGGTCGTCCTTCGTTGAGCCAGCAAAAGAAAATCGCTGGCATCAGCGAGATGCTCGCGACACGTGTTTGATAGGATGTGATCTTCTCGGTGCGATTGCCGAGTTGCTTCTCACCGACGCTATTGTTCCTGCCGACGATATCGGCATAATTCAAGCCCAGAGCAAATCCATAACCGTCGTCTTTGGAACGCAGATCGCCGACCTGAGTGCTGAAGCCCCACCAGGCGGTAAAGCCGGTGCCGTAATAATCAAGATTCGCCTGCCGCCCACGCGAGGGGGCGTAGGGTCCGAGAATAATATCTATGGAAGCCATGACATACCAGCTGCGATCGAGATAGCCGTTGGCGATCTGAACTTCAGCGACGTTGCCCAGTAATTCATTATTCTGATTGGATTTCCAGGAATGGCGTTTGCCGGTTAAGGAGAAACTCCATACCCGACTGCGAATCATCGTCTTGTTATCAGTGGTGCTTACCTCTTCAGCGACGGCATTCGGGTGTGCAAGTCCAATCAACAAGAACAGGAGCATGCTTGTTCGCAACAACCAGCGCATCAGCTAAGCCTTTTTTGATTTATTTGCGCTTCTTTGTTGCCAACGCATAATGACGATTGAGGCTTCGTACATAATATACATTGGTATCGCCATGATGATCTGGGAGATGACATCAGGTGGTGTCAGAACCGCCGCGATAATCAGGATCACGACGATGACGACGTTGCGATGCGTCGATAACATGTCGGCATCAATGATACCAAGAGTGCCTAGTAGTAAGAGAATAACCGGTGTTTCAAAGACCGCTCCAAAACCGATCAACAAAGCGCTCAGCATTGACAGGTAATCGCCGATGGTGATGATGGGCACTCCGACTTCCATGCCCATGCCGATAAAAAATTCGAGTGCGATCGGCACCATCACCCAATAACAAAAAGCCACGCCGGCGAAAAACAGCAGAATGGAAGCTGTGGCAAATGGCATAACGTAGCGTCGTTCGCTGGGATAAAGCGCCGGCTCGACAAATTTCCAGATTTGAAAAATCCACACCGGGCAACCAAAAAGTATCGAGGTTAAAAAAGCGACCTTAATGTTAGCCATGAATACATCCATAGGTCCGGTAAAATGCAAGGCGTTGACATTTGGCGGCAACGCGTTGAGCAGTGGTTGCTTGAGAAAATTCAGAATCGGATTGGCGTAAGCAAAGGCTGCGAAAAAAAGCACGGTGATGATCAGCGCTGACTTAAAAAGCCTGCGTCGCAACTCATCGAGGTGTTCCCATAACGACATGACTTTGCCGTCACTGATTAACTTTTCTTCCGCGGATGATTTTTCTTCGGTCTTATTGCTCATTGCATCATGCACGTCAGTGCGCCTCTAACCAATTATCGCCAATACCGACTTCCACAACCAAAGGTACGTTCAAAGCCATGGCGCTCTCCATGGCTTCCTTGATCAAGCCGGTAACATCATTCGCCTCGTGGCGCGGGCATTCAAAGACCAGCTCGTCATGAACCTGTAACAACATCTTGGCATGTAATTGGCTCGCCGCCAATTTGTTGTTGATTTTGATCATGGCGATTTTGATCAGATCGGCGGCACTGCCCTGCACCGGCGAGTTGACGGCGATGTTCTCGGCATTCGCCAGCACCATCTGATCTTTGGAGTTGAGTTCGGGTAAAGGTCGCCGGCGCCCGGTGATCGTCATCGTGTAGCCGCGTTCGCGCGCACTTTGGATAGCGGTCTCAATATAAGCTTCGATTTTGGGATAACTCGCGAAGTATTTTTCGATGAAACTCTTGGCTTCGGCCATGCTCACGCCGGTCTCGCGAGCCAGACGCATCGGACCCATGCCATAGATGATGCCAAAGTTGATGGCTTTGGCCCGCGAGCGCAACTCACCGCTGACAGCTCCGGCATCCACGCCGAAGATACGTGCGGCGGTAGCGGTGTGAATATCTTCGCCCCGCTTAAATGCCTCGACCAGAGCGGCTTCGCCGGCAATGTGCGCGAGCAGGCGCAATTCGACCTGGGAGTAGTCGGCCGAGATAATGACCGAATCGGTAGTCTCGGCGCGGAATGCCTTGCGGATTTCACGGCCCATTTCCGAGCGTATGGGAATATTTTGTAAATTGGGATCGTTGGAACTTAAACGACCGGTGGTGGTTCCGGTCTGATGAAAATTGGTGTGCAGACGTTTGGTGGTTGGATTAATCAGCAACGGCAAGGCATCCACATAGGTGCCTTTAAGTTTGGTAACAGTCCGAAAATCAAGAAGCGCTTTGGCCAGCGGGTGGGCCGCGAGTTTCTCCAGCACCGAGACATCGGTGGAATAGCCGGATTTGGTTTTTTTGATGCGAGTAATGCCCAGCTGATCATGAATGCGCAACTTCTCGAACATAATAGGGCCGAGCTGCTTGGGGGAGTTGATATTAAACTCCTCACCAGCGATTTCATAAATTTCCGCGGTGAGTATCGTTATGCGCTGCTGCAGTAGTAGCGAGATTTCCGCGAGAATTTGGGTGTCGACATAGATACCGAGTTGCTCCATTTCGGCGAGGATGGGCACCAGTGGCATTTCGATGTCGTAAAACAATTTTTCGAGACCTAACTCTTTGAGTGCCGGTTGAAAATGATCCCACAATCGCAAAGTAAAATCGGCGTCTTCGCAGGCGTATTGGGTCAGCAAGTCAATCGGCGCTTCGAGCATGGGAATGTCGCCTTTTTTGCCGATCAGATCGCGGGTGGGGATTTTTTTGTGGTTGAATACCTTGAGCGACAGGGCATCCAGACCGTGTTCGCGCGTGCTGGCGTCAACAACATAGCTGGCGATCATGGTGTCAGCAATCGGCCAGGCAATGCCAACGCCGATATTTAGCAGCATCTGCAGATCGAACTTCAGATTGTGTGCGATTTTTAATTTCGTGGAATCAGCAAACACCGGTGTCAATGCCCCAAAGATGGTGGCTGGACTCATAGTTTGACCATGTTGCTCGACCAGCGGCACGTACCAGGCGTGATCGGTTTTGGTCGCAAAGCTGATGCCGATCGGTCGGCTGTTGATTTTATCCAAGCCGGTGGTTTCGGTATCAAAGGCGAAAACTGGAGCGGCGTTCAATTCCGCCAGCAGAGTTGCGAAACTCTCGGCATCCCGCACCAATCGGTAATTAATATTGGTCACGTAAGTTGCTGCTTCTGATGTCGCGGCCGTCGCCTCGGTGTTGTTGGCCAGGAGGTTGGCGATTTTGTTGGTGAGAGCGCGAAATTCCAGTTCCTGAAAGAAGGCGAGTAATTGTTGTCGTTGCTGCGTGCTGTGAGTGGTGCAGGCAAGATCAGCAAGACCGAACTCCAGCGGTATTTCGGTATTGATGGTGACCAGTTGTCGCGACAAAAAAGCCTGCTCGCGATTGGCGCGCAAGCTCTCGCGCTGTCGAGCATTGGCAATGTCGTCAAGATGCTCGTAGATGTTTTCGAGGGTGTGATACTTAGCGATCAAGGTGGCGGCGGATTTTTCGCCGATGCCGGGTACGCCCGGAACATTGTCAGATGAATCGCCGATCAGAGCGAGAACATCGATAACCTGCGCTGGCGTACAGCCGAATTTTTCGTGCACGCCGGCGGCATCGATAATCTTGGCGTCTTCGCCCTTTTTGGGTGCGTATAACAGTATATTGTCATCCACCAACTGCATGAAATCTTTGTCGCCCGAAACGATATAGCATTTCAGATCGGGTCCGGACATTTGGCGCACCAGACTGCCGATAAGATCGTCGGCTTCCATGCCTGGTTGCTTCAAAAGTTTGCAACCAAAGGCCGAGAACAAGCGGAATAAATAGGGTATTTGCACAGCGAGATCTTCGGGCATCTCGGTGCGGTTAGCCTTATACTTTTCATAAAGCTCGTGGCGAAAAGTGGGTTCGCGCGAGTCAGTGGCGACCACCAGATAGTCCGGTTTTTCCTTATCAATCAGACTCAGCATGAATTGACTGCTGCCAAAAATCGCTGAAACCGGCATGCCGCTTGAGGTTGTGAGCGGGCGGGCGCCAAAAGCGTGATAGTTGCGAAACGCCATGGCCATGGCATCGATAATGAATAGGCGTTTAGCAGCCATTGTGGATAAATCCTCCGTGAAGGCACCCAACCTACCTCATCTGAAAGCTAAAAAAAATCTGAAGCTGCTGGTTTGCTTAAAAGGCATGATTTGTATAAAGTGTAATAAATCTTTTGGTTTCGCAGGTTGCGGGGGGTTATTACATGGCTGATTTTGCAGAACTCAAAGTGGAAGGCAAGACCTACAAGTTGCCTATTCTTATGGGTAGCGAAGGTGAGAAAGCCATCGATATCCAGAAGCTGCGCGCTGAATCCGGATACATCACGCTCGATCCCGGCTATGGTAATTCCGGATCGTGCAAAAGCGCAATCACCTTCATTGATGGTGAAGCGGGTATCTTGCGCTATCGCGGTATTCCGATCGAACAACTCGCCGAAAAATCAACCTTTGTTGAAACCTCTTATTTGCTGATTTACGGCAAGTTGCCGACGTCGGAAGAACTGACGACTTTTCGTCACCTGTTGACGCGGCATTCCTTGATTCATGAAGATATGTTGCATTTTTACGACGGCTTGCCATCGACAGCGCATCCAATGGCAATCCTGTCTTCCATGGTGTGTTCGCTGTCGAGCTATTATCCGGATTATTTGAATCCATGGGACAAAGATCATCGTGCGAATTTGATCCCACGGGTTTTGTCGAAGGTGCGCACCATTGCCGCCTACTCCTATAAAAAATCCATCGGCCAGCCGGTGATTTATCCGCAGAATCATCTCAATTACGTGGCGAACTTCCTGTACATGATGTTCGCTGTGCCCTCAGAGCCGTATGAAGTTGACGAGGATCTCGTCAAAGTTTTGAACATGCTGCTGATTTTGCATGCGGATCATGAACAAAACTGCTCGACCTCGACGGTGCGTCTGGTGGGCTCCAGCGATGCCAACTTATTTGCGGCGATCGCCGCAGGAATTTGCGCGCTTTGGGGACCAAAGCATGGCGGCGCCAATCAGGAAGTAATCGAGATGCTGGAGGAGATCAAAAAGAACGGTGGTGATGTCGCCAAAGCCGTAGCGTTGGCGAAAGACAAGAACAGCAACTTCCGTCTGATGGGTTTTGGTCATCGCGTTTACAAAAACTACGATCCACGCGCGCAGATCATTAAGCGTGCCGCGGATAAAGTTTTGTCGAAGATGGGACAAAATGATGAGTTGCTTGATATTGCCAAGCGTCTTGAAGAAGTCGCGCTTAAAGATCCGTATTTCGTTGAGCGCAAGCTTTATCCAAACGTCGATTTCTATTCTGGTTTGATCTATCGCGCTATCGGTATTCCGACGAATATGTTCACGGTGATGTTTGCCCTGGGTCGCTTGCCGGGCTGGATCGCGCAGTGGAACGAAATGATCGAGTCGAATGAGCAACGCATTGGTCGGCCGCGGCAAATCTACACCGGCAACAACAAAGTTGATTACACTCCGATTGAGAAACGCAAGTAAGCTTAGTGCTTGCTGCGTTTTTTGAATGTTGATGCTTGCTGCATGGCTGATAGTAAAGCGACAAATTATTGGTTGATGAAAACCGAGCCCGAGGTTTTTTCTTTTGACGACCTGCTGAAGGCGTCTAAGAGAACCACCGGCTGGGATGGCGTGCGCAATTATCAGGCGCGCAATTTCATGCGTGATGATTTCAAGATCGGGGACATGGTGTTGCTCTATCACAGCAACGCTGAGCCGGCGGGGATAGTCGGGACGGCGCGGGTGGTGCGCGAAGCATATCCCGATGAGCTTGCCCTCGATAAGAACAGCGAATACTTCGACGAAAAATCTTATAAGGACGGCGTCTCGCGCTGGGTCAAGGTGGATGTGCAGGCGCAGGCACGTTTTAAAAATTTCCTCTCGCTGGATGCCTTGCGCGCCCAAAAAAGTCTGGCAAACATGTTGGTTCTTAAACGCGGTATGCGTTTATCTGTGCAACCGGTAACGAAAGCGGAATGGGATGTGATTCTGAAGTTGGGTCAGCCGGTATCGGTGTAATGGGCTTAAAATGAGGTCATCATCTCACTTGTTGACCCATGTACAAAGGCTATCGATGCAGGTTGGTGTACCTCCCGACCCAGCGCATCCAATCAAAGAAACATGATTGCAAGATGCCCAACGTAGTTCAGCTGCGCTGTCACAAAGTGCTTTGGCGTTTTCGTTGCCATAAAACTGTTCCAGAGTTTCTTTTGTTGTCTGATTGACCAATACTCCGTTGGGCGCACAATCGGGACTGCTATTCTTGTCGGAGAATCCCATGCATGTTCGCCAGTAACTATTGCAACGGCTAAGTGGCGCGTATTTGGTTGACCAAGGCACGGACGCGCAGTCGCTATCCTTGGTGCAGGAGGTATGAGAAGAGTGTGTTGCCGTTGTGGAAAATTTCGTCAGTTTATAAAATAGATCTTCAATTTCGCTATCTAGGCGCTTTAGTTCGCCTAATGGTGGCAAAAGAATCGTCACCAGTGCTTTACTCTTGCCTCGTATGTTGAGTGATGCAGGTCTCTCTTTAATTTGCTTCATTGAGACTTCGATATTTGTACTGACGGGAGCCTCATGATCGCATGAATAGTCCGGAGCCTGACTCACAAGCGTGGCTTGACACTGCAAAGGAGAGGTCTCACCGCAAATCGGTTCAATAGCCAAGTCGATTTTAATGTTTCGATTGCATGCTTCATGTTGGATGGTTAGGTACAATATATCGGTCTCAGAATCATAGCTGTGCTGGGTGATGTCAGATGGGTCAAAAGGGAGAAGATTTTCAATATCAGACGTCGAGGTTTTCTTGTCATCGCCAGTGCAGCCAGCAAACAACAAGCATGTCAAACTTATAATAATTGAGATTGACCTGAAGGATATCAATAATTGACTATACCTCACGATACCCCCCCAAAAAAAAACGTCTTCTAAACTTCTCGGTTATAAAACCTGAAACTTAACGGGAGCGAGCCAACTAATGTATTCAAGTGGTTTTAAAAAAACTCCATGATAGTACCGGCGCTAATGGTCCAGAGTTGTTGGCGGGAATAATCTGGCAGGCCGCTGGCAGCAGTGGTGGTTGCCGCCGTGCTTAGATTCAGACGGCTGTTTTCCGGCGTGTTTGTCGCATTTTTTTGCATTCCACTAATTTGTCTTTGATCGGTCGTCAAGGTCACGGCGGCAGCGCTGGCAAAGACACTCACACGTTCACGTAATTTACCGGTGATGCCAAGTTCGGCACTGTATAAGCGGCTAGGCAGGCGATCAAAGGTGGCTTCCGTGAAGTGCGCGTTATTTGCCTGATATAGATTTAGTTTGCCTTGGCCAAAGCCCGTGGTCGCCGCCAGATAAACACGCCCCGAGGTGTCCCCCGGCAGCGGATAGATGGCTTGCATGCCGCCAAGAATCAGGCTTTGAGCATAGGCGGCGGTGATGGTTTGCGGCTCGCCGGTATAGGTGCGTGTATTGACGAGCAGGTATTGCGCGCCGATGAGAGGCGCGATCTGCACCCTGCGACCACTCCAGGACCATTGATAGGGCGCAGCTTGTAAGCGAAAACCGCTGACATGACGTACGACCGTCGCCGGATCATCCGTATTGCCGCCACCGATCACCGGTCCAAACTCAACCTGAGACGCCTTGGCGGGCAGGGGCCAAAGCAGAAGCAGCACCACGGCGCATGCGTGATGAATCGGGGTTGTGCGGCTAAAATGCTTGGCATGCATGGTTTCTATGGACTCCAGGGCCTGAGATCCCTGCTATATAACTAAGCACCAAAAATCTGTCCATGGGGTTTTGGAAAAACTGTCGGGGACCCCTTGATCGATCCAGGCAGAAAGTTTTAATATGACAGACGTATCTGATATTTCTAGTAGGTGAGGTTGCGCTTGTCTCTTTGGAAAATCTATCGCGTTGATACAGGTAAGATTGTAAAAGCCGGGTTTGCGGACGAGGACACCGCTAAAGACTGGCTTGAGAATCGTCATGGACTGGAAGCCGACAAGTACCTGGTTGAAGAAATGGACCAGGACGAGGAAGAGGAGTTCCATGCTCATGCTGGCGATGAGGATAGTGAGGACGACGACGAGGCGGTCGAAGAGGACGATGAAGAAGTCGTCGCGACGGACAAAGTGGATGAGGATTTCAGCTTTGACGACGACGATTACCTTGATCCGGACGACGGAATTTTAGGCGAAGTCGGCGATGACGAGGATAATGACGATGATGATTATTAGACGATCATGACACGATAAATTCAGCTGTAATAAGGGGCCGGAAAACGGCCCCTTTTTTTTGTATCTACGGGCTTAAACAGCTATACTGAAACAATCGATAATGTGCAAACACGGGTCAATAAAGCGAGGATTCCGCGGGGGTTTAGAGTGGTGAGTCTGGCTAGTATTATCTCGGTTTCCGCAAAAACCAAAATCAGAATTTTGACGGCTTTGTTATTTTTCGCCGTGCATGGCTTTACTGATGTCAGCATCGGTCAAGAAGCAGCAAAGACCGCCGGTAAAACGGAGGCTTCGGCAACGACGGAGGAACAAGCCGTCGTCGGTGAGACCGCGATTGAAACCGATTCCATTTTCTCGCGCGCTTGGCGCGGTGGCTTTGTGGTCTTCATGGTGTTACTGACGTTGATCATCATGTCCGTGGTTACTTGGGCGGTGGTGATTACAAAGTTCATGTATTTGAATCGCACTGATAAAGCCTGCCAGGAATTTACAAAAACGTTTTGGGACAGTCGCTCGCTCAACGAACTTAACGGCAAGCTTGGTGATTATCAGTACAGTCCGATTCGAGAAGTATTTCGCAGTGGTTATGCTGAATTGATCAAAGCCAATCAACTGCGTGATCAAGCCAGCTCCTCTACTCTGGCTTTTAATGCCGCGATCGAGAATCTGACGCGTGCTCTGCAGAAAGCCAAGAATCTTGAGCGTCATAAACTCGAAAAGTATTTGTCCGTGCTGGCGATCAGTGCGTCAGCGGCGCCGTTTATCGGTTTGTTCGGTACGGTGTGGGGTATTATGGGTGCATTTGAGGGTATCGCTCGTTCGGGTAGTGCGAGTCTTGCTGCCGTTGCGCCAGGGATTTCCGAAGCACTTATCGCCACGGCTTTTGGTCTTGCCGCCGCGATTCCGGCCGTGATCGGTTATAATATCGCCGCTAACAAAATCCGCACGGTATTGTCCAATGTTGATGGTTTCTCCGCGGATTTTTTGAATATCGTCGAAAGATATCTGGTAGCGGAAAAACCCCGCGGTGGTGCGCATGCGAGTACCAGTGCACCGATTGCCGAGCGACTTTAGCAAGGATCAAACGATGGCATTCAAAGTACGTGGCACGACAAGTACAAATGACGATGGCCATAACGACGATTTAGCGGAGATCAATATTATTCCGTTGGTCGACGTGATGCTGGTGTTGCTGATTATTTTTATGGTGACCGCGCCGTTATCCATTGGTGGCATTAAAGTCGAATTGCCGACCAGCAAAGCGAAAAGCACCTCGATCGACGAGGATCGCATTGTTTTATCCATCAATCAAAAGGGCGAATACTATATCGAAAAAATGGTAGTACCGTCGCCGGCTTTGTCGGAGCGTTTGCGCGCGATCTATGAATTTCGCGAAAAGAAGGAAATTTATATTCGTGCTGATCGTGGCGTTTCTTATGGCCGGGTGGTGGATGCCATGAGTGCGGCTAAGCTTGCCGGTGTGACACGTATGAGTATGTTGACGCAACCGACTGCGACCGCGTCACGTTAAGAATGAGCATGAATTCACAGTTGCCGGGAATGCGATGACAACGATAGTTCAACGCTTATTGCCCAAGCCGGATACCCTGAACAATCAGGATCGCTTGCTCACTTATTTTCTCTCGGTCTCAGTGTCTTTACATGTGTTTTTTTGGTTGATACAAAGTTTAAGCTTTCTATGGAGCAATGTGACACCGCCGATGGATGAATGGGCGATGGACGCTGATTTAGTGACCGATCTGCGTTTTTCGGCGCCGTCGCAAACCGCCTTGCCAAATGCGCAGGTAGCGCCGGAGGCGGCGGTACCGAGTCAGGTGTTGCCGCAGTTGCCCAAAAAATTTGAGGTTAAGCAGGCCGAAAAAATCGATGATGCCGTGGTCGAGGAAAAAGCCCAACCCGATCCGAAAACCGAGCAGGCTAAACAACAGGCTGCGCAACCCACCGCAGTGACCGCCAAGACGGATCCGGATGAGAAGAATCGCATCTCCATGGAAGACGCTTTAAAACGTCTTGCCGTTGAACGTCTGCGTCAGGAACAAAAAGATAAACAGCTTGCCATGAAGTCACCCAAAGTCGACGAGTTGGCGCGCTTGAAGGAAGAACTGGCGCAACGACCTGACGATCTGAATGCCGGTGTGAAAGGTAGTGGCGGCAAAGCCGGGCAGGATCGTTATCGGGGTTTGTTGCAGAAAGCGGTCGGTCGACATTACGCGTTGCCGGAAGCTTACAATATGAAGAATGCCAGTTTACGAGTGATTGTTGCTATTGTGGTCAATGATCGGGGCGAATTGCTTTCTTGTGCCATTCATCAGTCGTCGGGCGACAAGTTGTTTGATAATTTGGCCTATAAAGCCGTAAAAGATGCGGCGCCATTACCAAAACCACCGGAAGGTCAGGCTGGTGAATCGATATATTTACATTTCACGCCCAAGAGTTTTTAACGCTGTTTTGTGACGAGGTTGCCAGTGCGTTATTTTGTATCTTTACTTCTGAGCTTGTTCGTATTGTGTGGTGCGAGTGCTGTCTCGGCACAAACTGCCGCTGGTAAAAGCAGTGGGCCACTGATTGTTAATATTGATAATCCGAATTTTCGTAAGTTGGTGGCAGCGATACCGACGTTTATGACGGCGCCCGGTGCTGGTTTTGCCGTGACAAGTCAGGCGACGGCGGCTGCGACCGAATTGGGTCGTTTGTTGACCTTTTCCGGTCTGTTTAGTTTGATGGCGGAGAACGGTTATCAGGAACTAGCCAATGAAATGCAGGCGAAACGAAAAATCGGCACCAATACGCAGGGCATGCAGGGTATCGATGCCGTGCAATGGAAAGCGATTGGCGTCGAATCACTGACCGTCGGTGAGATGGAACAGGATGGCGCGACCTATAATATCGCGCTACGCACGGTGGATATTAATCGCAGCGAGATCGTCGTCGGCCGGCGTTTCACCAAAGTCCAAAAGCATGATATCAATCGTGTCTTGCGACGCTACGCCGATTTGATTTTACAGGCTTACACTGGCAAGCCGGGAATTTTTTCGACGAAGCTGGTGTTCGTCGGCAGGCCGCGACCGAAGGCCCACAAGCAGATTTATATCGCTAATTTTGACGGCTCGGAAGCGACGCCAATCACTTCGACGCCAGCACCGCATCTATCGCCGGCGTGGAGCCCTGATGGCCGGTTTATCACCTATACGTCTTTTGAGCTTGGTAGTGCCGATGTTTTTATCTACGAAGTCGCGACGCGCCAGCACCGGCGCTTGTCTGTGAACCGCGGCGTCGATAGCGGCGCTAATTGGGCGCCCAACAATCAATTGATTGCCTTGAGCGGCAGTCTTGAGGGCGATACCGATATTTATACGATTAGTCCGCGGGGCGGCACGCGACAGATTCTTATTCGCGGCAGTGGTCTTGATGTTGATCCCGCCTTTTCGCCTGATGGCAAGTATTTGGCTTTTGTTTCTGGTCGCTTTGGCAATCCGCACATTTTTCGGGCGACCTTGCAATGGGACGGACCGGGTAAGGTACGCGTACTTGAAGATAAGCGCCTAACCTATGCCGGTTGGTATAACGCGGTACCATCGTGGTCACCGGCAAGCGATAAGATCGCGTTTGCTGGCTTTGATAAAGAGATCAATCGTTTTGATTTATTTATGATGAATCCGGACGGTACCAATATGGAACGTCTGACTTTGCGTGCCGGTGATAACGAATCACCAACCTGGTCGCCAAATGGTCAGTTAATTATTTTCCATTCCAATCGTGTTCCCGGCAGCGAGGCGAAGAACGTCGCGCAGTTGTATATTATGAATCGTGATGGCAGCGGACAGCGCAAGCTGGAAACCGGCTTGCACGAGGCGCAAACACCGTCATGGTCGCCACCTTTAGAATAATTTGCAGAAAATAATTATGCTGAAACATTTGAATCTGTTGTTCATTGCCGCTTTGATGCTGTCATCGTCATCGATAATTGCGGCGGATGCACCGCTGACCGCGAAGTTTGCTGTTATCGGTGACAGTCTGGCGACCGGTGCGGTAACGAGTCCCGAACTGATGTTTGACGCGAACGCGCTTGCCAATTTATTTTTCGGCAAGACAGCACGTTCTTTACCGACCGCCACCGCTATCCCTGCCGTGGATGATTTTGGGATCACGGGCGGTACGTTGCCGCCGCCGCGACGTTTGTGGCCAGGGGGTCGCGAGTTTCGCAGTTTTTACGAGTGGGTCGGTTTGAATCTTATGGCCGCCGCCGCGCGCGTGTATCTCGACACCGAAGAGTATAGTTGGGGCTATTTGCTCGGTCGCCAGCGCGGTATTACGGCGGAACATATCATCATTGCAGCGGAGAATGGCGCGCGCAGTGAGCGAGCGCTTTATCAAATGCAGCGTTTGTTAGCGGCTACCGGCGGTGTGATTCCCGAGCAAGTGTTTATGATGTTCGCCGGTAATGATCTCTGTGGTTATACGACAGCGCGTGTCAGTACCGGTGACGAATACGCACAAAATCTGGAGCGAGCGATCGCTTATCTGTTGCGTCATGGGCAGGTGTCGCCGACCGGTACGCAAATTACCGTCATCGCACCTTTGGCGATGTTGCAGCTGGTGGATTCGCCGGTGATACGGGCGAAGGAGATCTTCGCGCATGGACGAAACATGACCTGTGGCGAACTGCAGACGCAACAGCACAATATGGAATGGTCGGATCCGGAAATTACTAACGAAACAGCGGCGGCGTTGCTGATGAACATGCTGCCTGCCTCCCCGGCGGCCTATTGCCGATCGTTATTCCCTCCGTCTGATCCGGGGGCGCGCGGGGAACAACTGGCGTTTATTGGTAATCGCCTGCGCTCATTCCGCGATCTCGGACGAAAAACGGTGAATAATCTGAGTCAACATTGGGCCAAACATGACGCGAACATTCACATAAACTGGCTTGATCAGACTGCCGGTATTTTGTTTACCGCCGATGACATCGCTAACGATTGTTTTCATCTTTCCGTGCATGGTCAGGCAAAGCTGGCACGCACGATTCTTGCTGAGTTAGATCGCGCGGAATAACGCCGAACCCCAGGTCAGACCGGAGCCTACCACCGAGACAACGATCAAATCATCGGGTCGAAATTTTTCCCAATTCATCGATAGTACGCAGGGAGCGCCGGCGGCGCCCTGATTACCGAAATCTTTAACGTTGTAGAGATGCTGCTGGCCGGAAAAACCCATTTTCTCTGCCGCTGAAGTCAACATGCGTAGATTCGCCTGATGACCGATAAAATAATTGATGTCGGAGGTTGTTAGTCCGTTGCGTTCCAACAGACTGAAGGTGGTTTCAATCGTGCGGGTAATAGCGAACTTCTGCACGGCGCGACCATCCTGAGTAAAGTAACCACCGACGGGGATACGTACGACATCGTATTTGATCGGAGCCGACGAGATAATCGTGTCGATCAATTCGAGACTGCCTGGATTCGGGGTGTTTTGCAGCAAAGTCGCGGCGCAACCATCGCCGAAGAGCACGCAGGTGGCGCGGTCGGCATAGTCAAGACGCAGCGAATAACGTTCCGGATTAAAGATCGCTACTGTTTGCGAGGATTTTTGCGACACCAGACTGCTGGCGACGTGCAGGTCGACAACGAATGAACTACAGGCGGAATTCACATCAAAGGCCACTGCATCCCAACCTAGACGACCGGCGATCGAACAGGCATTGGCTGGAATGTCAAAATCCGGCACTGAGGTGCCGCAGATAACCGTGTCGGGTGGACGGGTTAGCGCGCCGCAACGAACCAGGAGGTTGTCCCAGGCATGCGCCGCCATTTCGTGAAGCGGCATCAGCTGATTTTGATCACGCAGTTCGGCAAGTGTCACGGCGCCGCGACGAAGCCGAGTGAGTATTTCCGGGGCGAGGACGCTACGACGTTTTTCGATACCGGTGCGTTCCACTACCCAGGTCGGATCCGAGCCATTATCCAGAGATGTTAAGAACTCATTGCTGATTTCGTGCGGCGGATGAAAATGGCCGGCGGCGCGCAGATAAACTTTTGCTCCCGCCTTGCGGCTTACAGATCCGGTCATAGCTATCAATATCCTTATTAAGCCGATGAAGGCATGCATACATAGTCGATAACGGGTCATTATACAATCTAACTGCTGGCCTTCCTATGCAAGTGTATGGAAGTGGATGCGTCTGCATTTCGAGAGGGAGGCGCTACAGTGAGAGGTTATTTCTTGTATAACTTTCTAATATTATTAAGTAATTTAACAAGAAAACATAAATGCCATGACTGGCATGACTCCTGCTGAACGCTGAACGAAGGTAGTAAAGCGTCTTTTCTTCAAAGGAGGGAGAATTTTATGTGGTTTACACGCAAGCGAACACAAGCGGTGGCTCTGGGTTCGGGGTTAGCATTAGTCATGATTGCCGGTCAGAGTCAGGTGCGGGCGGAACAAGAACCGCCGATCATGGGCGAAACGATGACGCCGATCTTCGGCGCGGTGGATAAAGAATTTGTGGTGGTGGATTTCGCACCCGGACAAGTGGTGCTGACAGAGCTACAAAAAGAAAAACTTAGAGCACTGGTAGCGGCGCGCGCTGAAGACGAAAAACAACGAGCACAGGTGGTGGTGTCGGCATGGTCGGATAAATCGCTGCCGGCTGATGGCGCGGCTGATCAATCGATGGACGATCGCGAGATCGCTCAACAGCGTTTGGAGGCCATTCGTAATTTTCTGCTGACCACTAACTCGACGTTGGTAGTGGATAGTCACAACATGGCTAAGCGCGCTGGCATCGTTGGCCGGATTTTCAATACCCAAGACGCCAAGCTAAAGGATTCTGTTGCCGGGCAGCCGGTTGCGGACGCTAATATCGCAAAAGCCGCGATGGTCATCAAAGATAACGGTGGTCCCTCGCGGGCGATCGTGATGTTGAACGTCGCGCACTGATGATGGTGCGGATTAGACGACTTTTTTGACAATGATGGGGGCGCGTGCGGGTTTTTGGCCGGTGATGGAATGATCACCGGCGGTACTAAGCTGGCTTTTTATGCGTAACGCGCACTCGATAATTGCGGCGGTGGAATGCCAAATGCCGTCAATATCGTTGCGTGCTTCCGGTTGAAAACCCTCATGGGCGGCGCGATTACGAAAATCCTGAAAGATATGCAGCGATTTAACAAACTGGAATAGTTCCTGATCCGACGACATCGGTAACGGAAAGATTCCTTGCAACCCGTAGCGACACTGCTGACGACTAAAACACAAAAAGAACAGGGCAAAGGCTTTGAGGCCATCCAAGGTAAAGCGTCGACCCGGTTGATACTGACATAGTGCGCGCAGCATTTTGCGTAATTTAAATTTGCTGAAAAACGGAATCGTACTGACGATCGGCAACGAGCTGACGTAACTTTCAAATTCATCCATGGCATGTGGGATAGGGCGCGCATAACCTATAACATCCAGCTTGCGCTGCAAATTGCCGCGATTGATCAGATTACTGACGACGTCTTCAAAGCTCTCCCGAAAAGTAAGTTCGAGTGCTTTGTATTGCATGTCAATAGCCGGGCTTAGATCGATGTTACTTAAGGATTGGCTTTGTGTAACTTGTTGGTGGAAGAACAGCGCGGTGCGTAATGCCCGGCGAACTTCACTGGAAAGTTGTTTGAATTCAGGAATCCTGTTGATCAACTCCTGATCGAGATCAACTTTATCCTGCGGCGTTGTTGCGGGCAGAATGAGTGTCGTTGATTCTGCTTGCTTGTTATTGACGTCGACGATTAACAACGATTTTAATGCTTCGTGCAGATCCCAACGAACGTCTTCGGTATTCGGCTGGATATTGAGATCGTGGATGGCGGCGCGAATTTCCGCCTGCACACCGGCAAGATCGGCATCTTTAAGAAGAGCACACACTTCCATCTGCAAGCGTGGGCCGAGATTGGGGCGTGTCAAACATGACACCAGTTCCTGCAGAGAACGTTGCGTACCGATGCCGCGGAAAGCATGCAGCACGGCGCGCATTTCATATTCATGTTCGCTGCGCACAAAATCCAGCAGCTTAAGCGCCGCCGCGTCATTGTCAGCGTAGCGTGCGAGCGTATTGATATAACAAAGTTGAAACACCGCTGGTGCTTGGCGCGCCAATAGTGCCAGTTTCTCCAGCAACGGGGTTTGTGGTTCCAACCAGGCTTGCGTGAGTTTGCCCCACAAGGAGTTGCCGTTGAGCTCGCCAGCGATTTTGCCTTCACCATAGGCGGTCTGGAAGAACATCTGTCGCTCGCGCAGATCACGCGGCTCTTCCAGTAACTCCGGTAATTCACTGGTGGTCGTATCGTATGATTGCCAGGAAAGACTGGCTGGCTCGACGGCTACACTAAGATGAAAGAGATTATTGATCGCTTTGACTTCATCCTGACGCACTTGGCCATAGATCGTCTGATTTTCGCCCTGAACCGGTGATTCGCTGGCGGCAATGCGGATACGGAGAGGGAGCGCGTTGAGTAGTTGTTCGGGGTTCTCGGTTTTTTGCAGACGCGATCGTACGGATGCCGAAATGCGATTGTCCACTGGTGGTGGGAGCAGCATGCCGAGCAAAGTCAGTGCGCCGGCGAATTCCTGATCATTCTCGATGCTGATCACGGCTTCGGTCAAGGTCGTGGGCGAAATGCCGGTGAAATACTGCCAATCAAGCAATGTGTTTTGCGCTTTAGTGACGTTTTTTTGTGTCAGTCGCGCCGCATATGCCAGCGCCTGGGTCAACGCTGGTACGGTGAAGGTCGAGCGTTTCAAAATACTCGGCCAGACCTTTTGCATCTTGTCGATGGTCGGATTCGCTGCTTTGGCGAACACCTTGTCGATTTTGCTCGCATCAGGATCATACTCAAGCTGCAGGCGTACACCGGCAACCAGATTGCGCCAATATGGATCGATCTGGTGATTGCCGTCGATCAATGCCAGATCATCAGGGGCAAAACGTGCCAGATAATAAATCGCGGCTGGTAGGGCTTTATGATGTGCGAAAGCTTCCTTGCTGGTTGATTGCAAAATATCGCGCGCCAGCGTTAGCAGACGTGGTTCCTGCACCAGCCATTGCATTGATCTGGTCAGTAGGAGAGCGTGAAAAGCCGGCGACAGGTCTTCGATACCTTCGCTGCCAGCAAACAACTCGACCAGTGGTTGTCCGCCCAGACGCCAGACCAGATCAAGAATTGTATAGCGGACGCGTTGGGGAACATGCGGCGTACAACACAGCGGGATTAACCGGAACCACAGCAGGCAATCAGTGCGTTGACACCACTCACGAATAGCGGCAACGGCCAAGTCCTGTGACCACAGATGCAGCTTGGCGGAAAAGAAATCTTCCAACGCGAGTCGGCTGCCACTGTGCGCGGTTGCGATAATAGCCAGGTGTTCTTCGAGGGGTAAATCGAGCATTAATAAATGCTCAGCCAGCGTGGTCGGCAGGTAGAGTTTGTTCTGACGCAACTCGTGCAACAACGCCAGTCGTCCCGTGCTATCGCGACAACTTAAATAAGCTTGACGTAAAGATTCGGCACTTGCTGGCCGCATGTGCTGGTACCCCTTGCTCGTGTTATCTATTCTAACATAAACTCGTATTCACAATTGGGGATCAGCACGAAGAGGTAAAGGTTGGGTAAAGTTTTGATATTACTTTTATCGGTAGCTTTTTTTGTTGGAGTTACCAATCTTGCGTCGGCACAGACAACTGCTGCTGGCAAGAAAACAAGTAAAGGTGAGCTGCTCTTTCCGATCGAGGCGCGTAGCTTTGAAACACCGGATATCGCGATTTCCGGTATCACCAGTGACAGCAGTCAATTGTTCTTCGTGGTCTCGGATCGCGCGCATGTGATCGTAACGCCGTTCCATGGTCTTAAAGCCACACGCGAGGAAAGTTTTGGCGCGATCATCGCCAGTAATCGTCATAATCTTGTCAATCAGCCGCCGTTAACGATGTGGCAGGGAATTGCCCATCACGCTGGCCGCATCATGCTTCTGGATGGGCGTGGTTTGCGATTAATGAATTTGAATACGAAAGATTTTGGTCTGGTGGCGCGTCGTTCCATTGCCTGGGATTTGATCAAGCCGCCGGCGGATGTCAAAGGCGAACCGACGCGCGTGGAAACCGAGCAGTTGCGCGGGCGTTTTCGCCGTGCTTATCAGAAGGCGGGTGATATTAAGCTCAGCGGCCTGACGCTTTTCGATGCGAAAAACAAAAATGCCGTCAAATATCTGGTGGCGACAAAAATCGCTGGTTTCCCGGTGACGATGATGCACTGTGGCGGCGACGATGGTTCATTATGTTATCTGGAGCGGGCGTGCAATGTGCTGTCAGTGCATGATTTGTCACCCACGGCGGTAAGCGGCGTTGCTTATAGCAAGAAACGCAATTTGCTGCTGATCGGCGATAAAGCCAGACAGCGTATTTTATTATTTAAATTTAAATCCTGCTTTGATGTCACACGTGCCGAAACTTTAACGATTCCGGCAAAGATCAAATCACTCAGCAATTTGTATGTCGACGATAACGATCGGCTGTGGGTGGTTGCCAGTGCCGCTGATGATTATTTAAATGCCTCGGCCTATGTCTGGGAAAAATGGTGAAACTCAGAACACTGCGCCGACATTGATATGAAACTCACCATTCGCATACCAGGCTGATCCGGTTTTACCGCGGGCTTGGCGACAGTTGCGACCGCCATCCGCACAACGATCCCAGGGCAAACCGTAAGCAAGATTAACCGAACCTAGCGGCGTCAAGTAATTTAACGACAGGCCATAGGACTGATAGTTTTTAGTCCACAGGACTTTGGGGTCACGTACCAGATCAAGAAAATCATATGGCTGGTTATCAACAATTTCGCCGCCCGGAAAACGTTCAAAATGTGCTAGTTCGCCATCGGTGAAAAAGACGTTACCGCTGTCGATAAATGTCGCCACCGCCAGTGTGTCGCGCACAATCTGGTAGCGAAGTTCGACTTTGAAAACACCGCGGTGCGAGCCACCGAACTCGGAATCTTTATTGTCGGTGTCGTCAAACAAGGTGTAGGGACCGAGTGCGCGTTCTTTGTAACCGCGCACGGTGTCGGCGCCACCGGCATGAAGACGTTCTGAATGCGGCAAAATATCCTCGGTGGCCCCCCGTCGATCAACGCCCTGATACGCTGCGAGCGAAACTCCCAGCGCGAGAACGGTATCGCGGGTCATTTTCAGATAGCGCGTACCGATGAATTCCCAGAAGAAATACTTGACGTCACCGCCGAGCTCAAAGCGCGCCCAACTTAATTCTGAATTGATGATAAAGCCATGCGTTGGCCAGATCAGATCATCACGAAAATCCTGATTAAAGCGCAGACCCGTCAAACCGATGCGCAAATCTTCCGACAAGAACGCAGCTTTTTGCTGTGGTCGTCCGACTTCCTGCACGACTTTCTGACCGTAGAAAGTTGTTAACGATGCATTGTGCAACCACTTACGGAATTTATGCGTCAACGCTACTTCGCCGCCGCGAGTCAGCGTCCAGAACAAATCCGCCCGCGCCGTGTGATTCAAAGTCACCGTGCCGTTGAACGGCAGATTGAAAACATATGGTTCCAGATAGCCCAGCGAAAACGAGCGGCCGACCAGAGTTTTATCCCCGATTGCATCCTGATTACTCTCTTCACTGACGCCAATTCGTCCGTACACCTGGCGACCGTAACCACCGATGTTGCTATATGTCGATTCGATGGCAAACCGCGAACCTTTCGTCAAACTCCAACCTGGTCCGAAGGTGACGGTACCTGGTTTCGCCTCGCGTACATCGACGGTGATATCCAGATACTCAAATTTTTCACTGACCGCATTGCGATCCGACGGCAGGATTTGGACGGTGCGGAACAAGCCGAGGTTAATCAGATTGCGTCGCGATTGTTCGAGGTTTTCTGGATTGTACCAGTCACCGGCGGCAAACGTCAGTTCGCGACTGACGATTTTTGGTTGCGTATGAATCAGGCCGTTGATCGTGATTTCGCCGATTTTGACCCGCGGGCCTTCCTGAATAATCAGATTGACCATCGTCGGCAGGCGTCGTGGCAGTGCCTCGACCAGGAGTTCGAGTTGTGTTGTTGCATATAAGTAGCCGCGATTGACATACGCTTCGCGCAGGCGTTGCTCGAAGTTCACCAGATCGGTGCGATCAAGCGGCTTATCATCATCGACCTCAAGCATTTTGCGGATTTCTTCTGTAGTCAGGGCCTGGTTACCAGTTATACGCAAACCGGCTAACGTTCGCTCCGGTCCTTCGTTGATCGAGATGACGATTTGCACCGAGGCATTTTCGCGGTTTTTGGTGAGGCGCGGATCACGTACAACCGCGTCCCAATAACCCGCCTGGTTGTAGCGTTGTTTGATGCGGGCGATGCCGTTACGCAGTTCATCAAGATTCAAAGGTATGGAGGTTTGCCAGAAACCGCTTAAACCCAAGGTGTCCAGTAACTCCGCCTGAGTGAAGACGGTCGCGCCCTCAAAATCGATGCCGGAGATAATATACTGCGGACCCGGAGTGACGCGATAAGTATAGACGATCAGATCCTGGTCTTCGACCCGGCTTTCCGGGTTTTGCACGACAACATCATCAAAGCCGAAGTTACGGTAGCGACGTGATAGCTCGGCGGACATGGCGTCTGGACCAACAATTGTCGGATCGATGGCCTTCAGCTCATCGCTGGAAAACAAATCAGCCAGGAAGAACCGTCGCTCGGTATCAATGATTTCGTATTTCAGACGTTGATTAAGCTCGCCGGTGATATTCAAAACGGCGGAATTTGACGGCGCCGAATATAAAAATTCGGGTTTATATAAACGGACCTGATTATAACCAAGTTTGATCAGCTGTTCTTCCAAAGTCTGGACGGCGGCGTTGGCGGCTTCGCTATCACAGATATCACCGACCTTGACCTTAATACGCGCGGTGGTTGGCAGGCGAAAATTGATCTGTACATCCGAGATCAGGCACGGATAGTCCTCATCCACAATGACTTTCAGATCACGTCCGGCGCTGGTATCGGTGGCTTCAAGCGTCACTTTTGCCTGCGGGAAGCCATGGCGGGCATAGAGTTCCTTAACATCGCCGATAAGTTTTTGGCGCAGCTCTTCCGAGTCGACTTGCGTGATGTAGGATTGAAACAATAGTTCTAATTGCGAACGCAGCAGTCGGGTCGTGAGTTTGAAATCGATATCACTGATAATCGGAGCGCTGAGACCGACGATATGCCAACTATTATTCTTCCAGATCGCCTGTAGTGAAGCCAATGAGCCCAGGCGACCGATGTCACGCAATAAACTTTGTAAATCCTGTGGATCTTTAATATCGGGATAACGTTGTTGCAGGCGATCAAGATTAGCGGCCGAGAGCAAGCCGTCATCGATCTTCCACGATGCGCTGTAAGCCAACGTTGGCAGGCAGGCGAGCCATACAAGACTAAAGATGCAAATGAGAATTCTACGGGTAGGCAAAGCGGAACTTAAGATCGACGCCGGTATCGGCCGGCGCCGTATTACGGTTGGTCGAAGAACCGCTATTGTCCTGACCATCCAGGTTGCCAGACAAAGAAATACTCTCATGGAGTGAATATTCCGAAGACACGCGCCATTTGTTCTGATCCACAACTCGCAAGACAACATTAACATCTTCACCTAGGTTCAATGGCATATTAAACCGTGGAACGGGTTTGCCATCAACGTCAGAAGTGGTGTCGATATAAACTTGACGAACAACTTTTTGTCCGGACAGGTCAAAAAGCTTCTCCACCGGCTCTTCAAACTGCCCGGCGACGATATTCAACGCCTCCGTGGTCGCCGCTGCCTGCGATTCGCCAAATTGATTGCCGCTTGCCGGTAAAGTCCCAGAGGACAAGAGTACCAAGATGTCTACCTTGCTGATCGGTGTGCCACCGTCGCGCGTCGGCGGGTCGATGGTCAGGTCCACGCGCGGATCCGAGGCTTTGCCGGTGATATTCACGTAGATCCGGTAGCTGCTGACCTCACTCACGCCGACGATGTTCAGGCGCGGGTCGGGACGCACCGGGTCATCAAAGGAAATCACCGCCTGCTCAATGCGAAACTCGCGCTTATACTCAAATTTACCGCGCGTGACCTCGATTTGACCGCTCACCACCGGATTGACATCGTTGCCGGTGATTTGCAGATCGCCACTGAGGATGGCTTGCAGATTGCGATTGCTGATCGCCACTGAGTTGTTCGCCCGTACGCCCAGATCAAGATTGATGAAAGGTTCTCGCAGATTTGGCTCCGCCACCATCGTTCGCTTGCGGAGCGTGTCGACGATTTCGTTCCGGATATCGAAATCACGGAAAGAGCGCGCGCGCGCGATCCCAACGTCGCCGGCAAGCCGCAATGGCAGGCTGGTTCCCGACAGCGTTAGGTTCGCATCAATATTGGTGTCAAAGCTCTTCAAGACGGCTACCGGATAGATGATTGTGGCGTTGTTCGCGCGAATGTTAAGCAGGGTTTGCTGTTTGGTCTGGGGGTCGAGGTTTAAAACGCCGTCGATCGCCACAGTCCCGACGCCCTTTTCGGCGTGCAAAGACCGTATTAACAGTTGGCCTTCCTGGTACTCCGCATTGACTTTGATGTTGCGAAACGGTGGTCTGATGTCGGCCATGCCCAAGGTCAGAGGTTCCCAGGTGGCGGCGTTAAGCGTGGTTTGTTCGACATCGCTGAAACGAACGTTGATTTTCGGTGTCGACACCGAGCCGGCGATTTCACCATTGAAACGCATCTGGCCGGTCGCTGATTCAATCTGATCCCAGATGTCCTTGAGAATATGAATATCCATAAAGCCATCAAACATGAGCCCAAAATTCTGCGGCGGTCGATTATTCTTGGTAGCTAGTCGCAGGCGCAGGTTATTGCCGGTGAGCAATAAATCTTTTTGATCATCAATATTCCAGCCGCTGGCATTGAAGGTAAAACGAATTGGCTGATCGAGATTGAGATCCAGGGCACGTGCATTCTGGCCGCTGTCGCGGATAAATTTAACGCGCAGATCATCAATCGCCGCATTGCCGATCGATTGCCACCATTGGCTGAAGCGACCTTTCATCTCCCAGCTTGCGGTCAGGTAGGCATAGTTGCGCGGATCAGAGTAAAAAAACTTGGTGCCGAGCGGTCGCGCATCAAAGCGTTTAGCATGTAAGTACCATTCGTACGGCAACTGCGGATCGAGAAAATCCAGCGCCAGTCGGCCTTGAAGTGCATCACCGCTGTGACTGACCATGAGATCGAGCTTGGAGCCATCGGCAAAGCCGCGAAAATGAAACGGCGCCATGGGGCTGTCGAGTATTGAGATTTTGCTGACTGCCAACTGAAACGAGCCCTGAAGGCGATTGAAGTTACCGGTGAGCTTGGCACTGCCGGTGATCTCGCCGCGCATACCCAGCATGGCAAAATAGGGTGCGGCATAAGGAATACTGGCTAGGTGATTGGGCGGCAGAGCGGCGACGCGTGAGCGTATGCCGCCGTTGTCGATATCCGGTCGGGTGGCGGTAAGCATACTCAAATCAACATCGATCTTATCGGAACCTTGTAGACCTAAGTCCATCATCAGGCGGGTAAATGGTGTCACCTGTCCGCTGACCGGTGCCGAATTGGGCTCGTGGGCGATATTGCCGGTAATGCCGAGATCACCGTTTACCAGCCGCAGATTATCGATGTTCCAACCTTTGTCGGTGCTTCGTCGCATCATCCAGGCAAGTCGATCAAAGATTTTCTGATCTTCATAGCGACCCGCATTCAGACTGATATTGGCTTCGCCCAGTAGTCGTAAAGGGTAAAGCAGCGGGCCGCGCACGTCGGCCTGCAGGTGTTCGATGCCAAAGTCAAAGTGCGTGAGATCAGCGCTGGTTTTCAAGATCTCGTGGATGAAGGTGCTGGGTATCTCAGTTACCAGCAGTGTGGTGACTATGTGCAGATTATCGATATCAAGCTCACCGCCTTCGGAACGTATCATGCCGTGACTGCCAACCTTGGCTTCGATATTTGACCAGCGGATTTTCTGTGGTGTGACATTGGTTTTAATCTGTACGGCGTCGAGCGGCGCGCCCGCGAAATGCACATCGTGTGCTTTGGCGTCGATGGCGGTCACAACTTTGTCGTAGGCTCCCTGCACGATAATCTGCAACTCACTGCTGCCTTTGGCCGGTAATTGCGTAAAAAACTGCGTTAGCCCCAAGTTTAGTGCCGGACTTTTTAGCTCCAGTCGCATGCCTTCGCGTTCGTTAAAATGAAAGACGCCCTCAGCGGCGAGGGGGGAAACCATCAGTGCGCCGGCGGGCGCGTTGACATCGCCGGCGCTGGGCACGGCAGGCGTGTTAGCCTCCGGCCAATGAAAGCATTGTCCCTGCATCTCAAACAGCGTCAGACGCTTATTGTTGGCGCGCAACTTCAACGGCAGGCGACAAGCGGGGCCGCGTTTGTATTTGGTCGCCCGCTCGACAACCAGCGGGGAACGTATATGCTCAAGTTGTGTGGTTGCCGTGGCGTCAAGCAGGAACGGCTCGCCCGTACCTTTAATCACCAGATCCGGTGTGCCCAGATCGCCATCAATATCATCAAAGTCCACCGTCAGGGCTTTGAGTAGCTGCGACAGCGGTAGCTTTTCCAAAGAACCTTCAAAGTGATAGTCAGCCGCCTGATTGAAAGCGATACGACCTTTGGCCTTGCCGACTAATTGCTGACCGACAACGGCATTGATTTCGGTGAAGTCCAGCTTGTCAGTATCGATACGAAACTTGGCATTGCTGTTGCCCAGGCTGAAGTTATCCAGATAAGCGTCTTCGACGCTGGCTTTGCCTTCCACCAGAAACACCGGCTCACCTGTATCGTGAATCGGAATTTCAAGAGTGATGGTTGCATCGGCATTGGTTTTGCCTTTGGTGTCTTCAATATCAAGAATATCGCCTAACACACTCAGATCGCCGAGCGCATGTATTTCCGACTTCAGTTGAACTCTCTGGAGTTGGCGTTGGCGACCTTCCGTAACCAGTTGCGCGGATAAATTGCCGCCGACTTCCAGATTCGGCAGGAAGATACGTAAGCGACGGCTATGCAAGCCCTGGCTGTTGACCACCGCGCTAAGCTCGACGATGGCGTCGCGAAAAATCTGCATGTCTTCGCTCGGCAGGCTTATGTCTAACGCGGTGATGCGGGTGCGTAGCGCCATGTCATCCCAATCATCAATCTGCCAATCCAGATCAAAGCCGGTCGCGACGACGTGCAGCAAATCGGTATCGGGTGTTGGTGTCGCGACATCTTGGTCGGGCACGGCCAGCGACAAGCGGGCGTTGTTCATGACCAGGCGACTGATCGGCAGATCAAAGTTCGGCGGCCAGGTGGTTGCTGTTGCCGGTGCGGCTTCTTTGGGTTCCTTCAACAGCGTCGCGGGATCCACCGACAGCGGCCAGGCGGTCTCGGCATCGGTAAGTTCGACATTCATTTTCAGATTGCCCAGCGCCAGATCAATGAGCGACAGGCGGGCGCGGATGTGCGAGGCTTTTACCAACGGGCGTTCCGGACGCTCGGTTGGTACGATCGCCGCCGCATATAATTCCACGCCGGGCGGTGCCAGACGAACTTTGAGTGCCTCGAAGTCCACGGTCAGATTTGTGTGTTTGCGCATTTCGGCGTTGATAAACGCACGGGTGAGTCGGTGCGAGTAGGGATTGTCGATAACCAGATTGCCGATATAGAGCACCACGCCAACGACGATGCCAACGATCGTTAATCGTCTAAGACCGGTGCGCATAGGTTAGCGTTTTGCCTCCAAAAAACAATGAGCCGTGTCTGGCTCACTGATACTTATCACTCATCATCATTAAACAAGTCTGTGAGCGCAATTTTCGGTTTTTTGCCAGCCGTGCCGGGTGCCGTGGTTTTCGCGATCGCCGGCTTGGTGGAGGGGTTCGTGGCTAAAGCCGGCGCGCTACTGCCTGTCGCCGCTGGCGGCGTCGCGCTGGCTTTGGTATTGCCGGCGGCGCGCGGTGCTGTTTTCTTTTTGTTGGTTTTGCCAGGGGTTTTGTCTTTGGCGGTACGTTTGGCACGAGGTTGCGTTTTGCTTGCGCTGTCGCTCGGGCTTTTTACGTTTGGTTGCTTGGTTTTTTCCGCGACGGCGGCGGTCTGAGTCGCGCCCAGTTCGACGCCGGCCAATGCCTGCTTTACGGTTGCATAAACAAAAGGTCCGTCAATGATCTCGCGTTTGCCGATGGCGGCTTCGACCAGACAATTTTCCATCAAGCTGTTGACGCGGGCAATCACCCCTTTGCTTAAGTTATGGACGGCGTCCAATGCCTCGGGGGTGACTTCTTTGGCGATGTTAGCGCCAGCCAGGCGCAAACGTGAGGAAATATATTCGCGGCTGTCCTTGCGGCTCAGCACACCGATATCGCAATTGAGGCTGAGATGAGTGGACAGCGAATTAGCATTTTGTAATTGCGTCAATAGAGTTTTAGTACCGATGAGAATAAACGTCAGACAACGCCCGGCAAGACTCTGCAGATTCAGCAGTGCTTCGATTTCTCCGAACGCCTCGGCGGTCATGAGTTTATCAGCGGCGTCGATCAGGACGGTCAGGCTGCGTTTTTCCTGGATGAGCTCTTCGAGTTTTTCGAGAGTTTGCGTGAGAGTGTCGTTGGCATTGGTATTCAAGGTGGTGACACCTAAAAATTTAGCGATCTTCGGCACGAGCCAACCGGTCTGTATTTCTCGACCGATGAGGGAGATCATCATGACTTCATGGTTATTAAGCGGTAGCGTCTCATAGAGCCAACGCGCCATCGTACTTTTACCGGTACCGGCTTCGCCGGTGATTACCACCAGAGGTTGCATTTGCGCGCAAGCAATCTCGGTGCGGCGCAAAAGATTGGTCCAGGTATCGTTGACAAAAATTTCCTGCAGCGTGTCGGGACGAGTGAAGGCCGGCTGATAGGCGTTCGCATGCGTGGTCGGGGTCCGCGCTGGATTAGCCGTCGATGCGGCTGCCGATTGATTTGCCATCTTGGTATCCTCTATTCGCTATTTAACTTGCGGCGTTGATGACCGGAGCGCTTTCGGTATTCCAGCTCGTTTCGAGCTTGTTCATAATGCTGGCGCGCGTCACGTATTTGTTGATCTCGGAATGACGGCCTTCGGAATACAGCAGACGGATTAAAATATGCGCGGTGTTCTGTGGCATATATTGTTTGCCGTGCAAGTCAATCAGCAGCTTAATCGCTTCGTCGAGTCTTTGTAGCATGAGTGAGCTTTGCACGAGATCGACCAGGATAGCACTGCAGCTGCCGTAGGCGGTTTTAGCGCCATTGAGCAGGCGAAACGCCATCATGGGCATGGCGTTGCTCATGTATAAATCCGACAGCGCGAAGATCAGACCCAGATGTCGCGGCGTATCGCGCAGCGCCGTTAAGAGAATTTTTTCGGCTGTCTGCTGATTGTCGGTGTAGCGGTAATAATGCGCCAGCACCGATGCCACCAGCGGTCGGGCGCCGGCATGTTCATTCAGCTTGGTGAGCATACGCAAGCCGGTTTCGTTGCGACCGAGCAGGATTTGATCGATCGCCTGCCGTAGGAGTGCGTAGTAGCCGCCTTGCCAGCGTTGCGTTAATTCCTTAAAGCTTGGCAGAAATTTATCGGGTGTCAGCGGCTTGGGTGTTATCGCCAGTGGCCCCAGGTGCGATAAGGCGATTTTCTCGACTGTTTGATCCTCGGCGGCGAAACACAGAGTTGGTGTCGCCAGACAGACCGGACTCGCCATGAGTTTGCGGACGACGCAACTTGCCGGCATTTCGGTCGCATCATCGACGATGATCAACGATGCTTCGCGTTTTTCGATGCAGTTGATAATTGTTTCGACTGAATCCGTGGTTTCGATGATGCTCCAGCGGTACTGACGCAGCAGTTCGCGCAACAACATACTCATGTTGCCGGACGTGGCTTGGGTGTAAAACACCGCGGATAACTGCTTGTTAGTGCGGCGGACCATATTCATGGTGTTGCCGAGCCTCATGCCTGATGATGATGTGCCGGTGGCGTGATTTCGTCCCGGAAGGAGACGACTTCCATACTATAAATGATATATAAGATTGTAACACATGCGGGGCTGCAGCGATCAGGTTGACAGGTGCTGGTTCTCTTCATAAAAGTACCCCACTTGGTGATTAGTAAATATTTGAGGAAAAACCCTTGAAAGTACTCTTGATTGGCTCCGGCGCGCGCGAAAATGCCTTGGCGTGGAAGCTGGCGCAATCGCCGCTGCTCGGCAAGTTATACCTATGGCCTGGTAATCCGGGGATGTTGGAAGCCGGTGAATTTCTCGAACTGGCGCCTGGCGCTGATTACGAGGCGGTGCTGCATGCCGCGCGCGCGAAAGACGTCGAACTTATTATCATCGGCCCGGAGGCGCCGCTGTCAGCCGGTGTGGCAGACAAGGCAAAAGCCATGGGCTTCAAGGTTTTTGGGCCGTCAGCCGCGGCTGCACAATTGGAAGCGTCGAAAGCTTTCGCCAAATCGGTGATGCAGGCGGCAGGCGTGCCGACCGCCGCTCACGAAGTTGCCATCGGTGTCGACGATTGCAGGGTCAAGGCGTTGTCGCGTCTAAAGACGACGGGTGGCGTTGTTCTTAAAGCCAGCGGTCTTGCCGCCGGCAAAGGCGTATTTGTTTGTCAAACCGAAGCCGAGGTTGCCGAAGCCTTGCGCCATCTTTATCAAACCGATATGCGCCAGGCCGCCGCAACTGTGGTTATCGAAGAGCTGATGATCGGCCGCGAATGTTCTTATTTCACGCTGCTGGGTGAGCACGGCACCGCCAAATCTCTGGGCTTTGCTGTTGATTACAAGCGTTTGCAGGATAACGATCAGGGACCAAATACAGGTGGCATGGGCTGCTATACGCCAGTGCCGTGGTTGCCGACCGACGCGGCGGTGCAGATTGAGACGCAGGTGGTACAGCCGGTCATGCGGGAGCTACAGCAACGCGGTATTACTTATGTTGGCTGGTTGTATGTCGGCTTGATGTGGACGACTGGCGGTCCGCGCGTGGTTGAATTCAATGTTCGTCTTGGCGACCCCGAGGCACAGGTTCTTGCGGTTCGGGATAGTGGCGATTGGTTGGCGGATATTCTGGACGTGTTGGGGCTCAACAAATCTAATCAGCGTGCGGTGCCTGGGAGCACTGGCGTGGCCGTGGGCGTGGTGATGACCTCGCCGCATTATCCGTTTGGTCATGATTCAGTCAATCATGAGGCCGTGATCGCGCTTGCCGAGTTGCGTCGTTTGCGTCCGGCGGCGCATTTATTTACGGCGTCCGTGCTGGCGGCCGCAAAGCCCGGGGACGTGGTACCGGCCAAGGGTAGGGTATTAACCCTGGTCGGCAAAGGGGACGATTTTGACGCCGCGCGCAGCGAAGCCTACCAACTGGTGGCGGCGGTCCGGCGCGTTTGGCCAGAGGCGCACTGTCGGACCGACATCGCCAAGGGGTTGTAGCGATGTCGCCGTCAGCATCCGTGTCACCGCGTTGGATTCTGGGCAGCAGTTCGCCGCGTCGCGTTGAGTTGTTGGAATTACTGCGCCGCCCATTCACTATCGTCAAACCCCGCACCGTCGAACGTCAGCAGGCGGGTGAATTGCCTGAGGCTTACGTTATACGCAATAGCCATGAAAAGATCGTCGATGTCCTGGCGCAATTGCCGGCGACTGACTCTGTGTTGGCAATCTGTGCAGATACGATTGTTGTGGTTGATGGTGACGTTCTCGAAAAACCGCAGGATACCACTAATGCCGTCGCCATGCTAACGCGTTTATCCGGTCGCGAGCATCTGGTCTTAACCGGCCTGGTGGTTAGTCAACGGCTTGATGGTGGCGAGCGGACGGAGGCTCAGGTGGTGTCGACAACCGTGCGGTTTAAAAAGCTTTCCCAAACGGAAATCCTGCACTACGTTAACAGTGGTGAACCAATGGATAAAGCTGGCGCTTATGGCGCGCAGGGATTGGGCGCTTGTTTTGTGCAAGCCATTCAAGGTTCGTACACCAATGTCGTGGGTTTGCCGATGGCGGAATTGACGAACATGCTGACGACGAATTTTGGCTGCTATCCCTAACTAGGAATGATGAATGCCTCCCATTGTTTATTTTGAATCCGAAGATTTAGAGGTCGAGGTTGATCCAGGCATGCGCCTGATTGATCTGGCGTCGGAAGTCGATTGTGATATCACCTTTGGCTGTCGCTCCGGAACCTGCGGAACCTGTCGCATTAAAGTCACGGCTGGCGCCGAGAATTTGTTGCCGATGCAGGCGGAGGAACGTGATTTTCTGCAAGGTTTTAGCGCGGCGACTGACGAGCGTCTGGGCTGCCAGGTGACTATCAACGGCGATTGTCGGATGCGCTACGTAGGGCTGGATGATCTTGAGTAATAAACTCTCCATGTTGGATATGGCCCGTGATCGCGTTGTTATTCTGGACGGCGCGATGGGAACTCAATTGCAGGCATATGATCCGGGTGCCGACGATTTTGGCGGCGCGGCATTTGATGGCTGCAATGAATTGTTATCGGTAACGCGGCCTGACTGGATCAAGACCGTGCATGCAAGCTATCTTAATGCCGGTGCTGATGCTGTTGAAACCAACACTTTCGGTGCCTCGCCTATCGTGCTCGCTGAATACGGTATTCCCGAACGCGCCTATGAATTGAACTTCGCAGCCGCGCAACTTGCGCGTGAGGTCTGTGCAAGTTTTTCGCGTCCGACTTATGTCGTCGGCTCGATCGGACCAGGCACCAAGTTGGTGACTCTGGGACACGTCGCCTATGCTGAGATGTTGCAGAGTTATCGCGTACAAATCGAAGGTCTGATCGATGGTGGCGCCGATGTCTTGTTGATGGAAACCGCCCAGGATATTCAGCAACTAAAAATCGCCTTGCGCGCGGCTGATGAAGTGATGCGTGCCCGCAATAAACATTTACCGCTGATGGCGCAGGTTACGGTGGAATTGACCGGCACCTTGTTGGTCGGCTCGGATATTCAAACAGCACTGACAGTGTTGGAGATGTTCCCCATCGGCGTTATGGGCTTGAATTGCGCAACCGGACCGGATGAGATGCGACCGCATCTGCAATATCTCAGTCAGAACGCGCCGTTTCTGCTGAGTTGTCTGCCGAATGCCGGCTTGCCGGAGAATGTTAAAGGTAAAACCGTTTATCCCCTGGGACCACAAGTGTTTGCCGAGAAGGTCAGTGAAATGGTGCGCAGCTTTGGTGTCAATGTCGCCGGCGGTTGTTGCGGCACGACACCGGAACATATCCAGGCACTGGCGCAAACGCTTAACAATTGCGCGGTGACCACACGCCAGCCGCAATACGAAAACGCCGTTGCTAGTTTGTATTCCGTGGTGCCGATGGACCTGTCGCCAAAACCGCTATTTGTTGGTGAGCGTACCAATGCCAACGGTTCCAAGTTGTTTCGCGAAATGCTCAAGAAAGATGATTACGACGGTCTGGTGACGGTAGCAAAAGGTCAGCTCAAGGAAGGCGCGCATGTACTGGATTGTTGCACCGCTTATGTCGGTCGCGACGAAAAACGCGATATGCGGGAATTTTTAAGCCGTGTTGTGACCCAGGTTAACATTCCGATCATGATCGATTCCACCGAAGTGGATGTGATCGAGGAATCGTTGCGTTATGTTCCCGGAAAAGCGATCGTCAATTCCATAAATCTTGAAGACGGGGAAGATAAATCCCGCAAGGTTTTGGAGCTATGTCGTACCTATGGTGCGGCCGTGGTGGCGTTAACCATCGACGAAGACGGCATGGCCAAGACCGCCGAGAAGAAGTTGGAAATCGCCCGGCGCATTTACAAGATGGCGCACGAAGACTACGGTTTAAAACCGGAAGATATTATTTTTGACACGCTGACGTTTACGCTTGGTTCTGGCGATGAAGAGTTTCGCAAAAGCGCGATCGCGACGCTGGATGCGATCAAATTGGTGAAAGCCGAGATGCCTGGCGTCAAAACTATCTTGGGTTTGTCGAATGTCAGTTTTGGTCTGGAGCCGCAAACGCGACGTATTCTTAACAGTGTGATGCTTTATCATGCGGTTAATTACGGTTTGGACATGGCGATCGCTAATGCCGGCAAAATTATTCCTTTGTTTAAATTGAGCGATGATGAGCGCCGTCTCTTCGAGGATTTGGTGTTTGATCGTCGGAGCACCGGTTATGATCCGCTCAAGGAAATTCTCGCCAAGTTTTCCGGCGCGAATGCGCGCAAGTTGGATGCGGATAAAGCGACCAAAGGCAGCCTGCCACTGCCTGAGCGTTTAGCTGGGCATATTATCGATGGCGAGAAGCTGGAAATTATTCCAACCCTCAATGAGGCGCTCAAGATTCATAAGCCTCTTGATATCATCAATAACTTTTTGCTCGAAGGTATGCGCGTTGTCGGTGAGCGTTTCGGTGCTGGCGAGATGCAGTTGCCGTTTGTGTTGGAATCCGCTGAGGCGATGAAGGCGGCGGTTGCCCACCTCGAACCGTACATGGACAAGAAAGACGCCGACAGCAAAAAGGGTCGGATTCTTCTCGCTACAGTTAAAGGCGACGTGCACGACATCGGCAAGAATCTTGTCGATATCATTCTGTCGAATAATGGTTTCGAGGTCGTCAATCTGGGTATCAAGCAACCGATTGATCAGATTCTTGCGAAGTTTAAGGAAGTCAATCCGGATGCCATCGGTTTATCCGGTCTGTTAGTGAAATCAACAGTGATCATGAAGTCGGATCTCGAAGAGATGTCGCGGCGTCAGTTACAGGTACCGGTAATTCTTGGTGGTGCGGCCTTGACGCGTAAGTTCGTCGAGGAGGATTGTCAGGCGGTTTATGACGGTAAAGTTTTTTATGCTGCGGATGCTTTTGAGGGCCTGCGTGTCATGGGACAAATCACCGGACAGGCAGCGATGGCCGGCATGGCAGGTACTGACGCGCCGCGCGTTGCGACCACCGTACCGAAGACCGAAGTTCCCGCTGGTCCAAAAGTCCGCGCCGTGCGTCGCGGTGATAGCGCGACGCCACTGTCGGAGTATGGGCAGTCAGGTTGGGTTAAACGTCTGACGGATGCGCCGCCGCCGCCGTTTTGGGGAACTAAAATTCTCGAACTGAATCCCTCTGATCTGTTCAAGTATCTTGATGAATTCGCCCTGGTGCGCACGCGCTGGCAATTCAGTCAGGGCGATAAAAGCGAAGCTGCTTTCAAAAAAATCCTCGATGAAAAAGCTCGGCCACTCCTTAATTACTGGAAGGCGCGGGTTGAAAAAGATCAGTTGCTGGCGCCAAAAGCCATCTATGGCTATTTTGCCTGCGCCGCTGATGGCAATGATTTGGTTGTTTACAGCGAACCGGAGTCTGCTGAGGAGCTGGTGCGGTTTAAGTTCCCTCGTCAAGCCAGTGGGCGGCGTTTGTGCTTGTCGGATTTCTATGCGCCGCGGCAAAGCGGTCGCCGCGATATTCTGCCGATGCAAATCGTCACTATGGGTGCGGTGGCTAGCGAATTTTCCGCAAGTTTATATGCCGCCAATCAGTATTCCGAATATTTTTATTTTCACGGTTTGTCGACGGAGATGGCCGAGGCGTATGCGGAATATTTGCACGCACGCATTCGCAAAGAGCTTGGCATACATAAGCGCGATGCCAAATCCATGCGCCAGCTATTCGCTCAAGGCTATCAGGGCTCGCGTTATAGCTTTGGCTACCCCGCTTGCCCAAATCTAGAAGATAATGCTTTGTTGTTTAAGTGCCTGCAGCCGGATCGCATTGGTGTGTCACTAACCGATGCGGGTCAGATGGTGCCGGAACAATCGACCTGTGCGATTGTCGCCTGGCATCCACAAGCCCGCTACTTTGCTGTTTAATTCGGTCTAATGAAAATTAACGTCGCGCAACCTGTGCGGATTTTTTCTTGCCGCTCTTCTTAGCTTTGCTCTTGGCGACTACTGACTTCTTGCCTTTACTCGGTGATTTTTTTGTTAACTTAGCTTTATTTGCCGAGCGCGATTTTTTCGCAGCAGTGTATTTGGTTTTTTTGCCTTTGCTGGTTTTAGCGTAGGATTTGCCCTTTTTAGCTTTGCCTTTAGCGACCGTTTTCTTGCTACTCTTGTTTTTATGTTTGCTGACGGCTTTATAATTGCCGACGGCTACGCTTTTACCGAGAGTGACATTTTTGGGTTTGCCGGTGCCGCCCATCCAGGTCGGAACTTTAAAATCGGTTTTTGTTTGCGCGATCGATGGCTGCGAACGTTTGCCGCCGGCCAATCCTTGATAGAGACCATAGCTTAAGCCGGAGAAGCCGATGACCGCGATCAGGAATACCATGAGCTTTTTACGTTTCTTGCCCATGGTGTATTCACGTGCGATACGGAACATTTTGGTGCGGGTACTGGCTTCCAGGCCCAGATTGCGGATACCAGCTAAAGTTTTTTTGAAGCCTGAATCTTGCGTCGTCATAATCTACACACTCACCACAGCAACGGTTTAGCAACAACAAGTCCACACTGGACAACGACAACGCCATGCGAGGGCGTTGGTTAGCAGCAAGAGCAAGTCCCTTGCCAGATAAAGTCCCAATGAAATTAGGGGTCCTGTGCCCTCTGGGATGTTGTATCCCCCTCCGAACTGTCTAATTTTTTGACACTGCCGCACGGTAAGGAATGGTGTATGGTGCCAGGCCTGATGAATAGAAAAGGTTGAAGGCAACGATGCGTAATCTAGGGGAATTTATCGAGGCTCTACGTCGGCGCGGCGATCTCGTCGAGGTTGATGTGCCGGTCGATCCGCATCTGGAGCTGGCGGAAATTCATCGTCGAGTGATCGCCGCTGGCGGTCCGGCATTGTTGTTTCGTAATGTGATCGGCAAGCGGTTTCCGGTGGCAACCAACTTGTTCGGCAGCCGCGAGCGCGTCGAGTTGGCTTTTGGCACGCGGCCAAAAGAATTTATTGAGCGGGTTGCTCGCTTGCCCCATGAATTACTGCCACCGTCGTTAAAAAAACTGTGGGGTATGCGTGATCTTGCCCGCCAAGGCGTGCGTGTCGGCTTTAAGCGTCAGGCGAAAGCACCGGTGCTCGCCTGCAGGATTCCCGATGCCGATCTTACCCAGCTTCCGGCTTTGACCAGTTGGGCGGAGGACGGTGGTCCTTTTATCACTTTACCGTTGGTGCATACGCCGGGCACCAAGCCGCATCCTGATAATCTTGGCATGTATCGCATTCAGATTCATGACGCCCGCGAGACCGGCGTACATTTTCAGATCGGCAAAGGTGGTGGTTTCCATCTTTACGAATACGAGCAGCGTCGCGAAGACATGCCGCTGAGTATTTATCTGGGTGGGCCACCGGCACTGATTCTGTCGGCGATCGCGCCTTTGCCGGAAAATGTGCCGGAGTTGCTGTTGGCGTCGTTGGTTGCTGGCGAGCGACTCGGTCGCACGTCGATTGCAGGTCATCCTTTGGCCGCGGTTGCCGAAGCCGAGTTTTGTCTGGTGGGGAGTGTTCCAGCCGGTATTCGCCGACCCGAGGGTCCGTTCGGTGACCACTATGGTTACTACTCTTTGCGCCATGATTATCCGGTATTTCGTCCGCAGGCGATTTATCACCGGCATGGGGCGATTTATCCAGCGACCGTCGTTGGCAAACCACGTCAGGAAGATTTTTATATCGGCGATTACCTGCAGGAGTTGTTGTTCCCACTGATTCCGGTGGTCATGCCGGGTGTGCGTGATCTCTGGAGCTACGGCGAGACCGGCTACCATGCATTGAGTGGTGTCGTTTTAAAAGAGCGTTATGGTCGCGAAGCCATGAGCACGGCGTTTCGTATTCTTGGCGAAGGTCAGTTGGCCTTAACTAAATTTTTGCTTTGTACCGATCAAAGTATCGACCTAAAGAACTTTTCCAAATTTTTGGCGCATATCCTGGCGCGTTTTGAGCCGGCGTCAGACTTGTTCGTAATTTCCGAAGTCTCCATGGATACGCTTGATTACTCAACCAAGGAAATTAACAAAGGCAGTAAGGGGGTCATGCTCGGACTGGGCGCCGCACGCCGTCAGTTGCCGGCAACCGTTCCTGCGACCTTACCGACCCAACTCATTCGTGCCGCGCGAGTTTATTGTCCGGGCTGTTTGGTGCTGGAAGTCGATACCTATAAAAATCATCCGGACGTGGCCGCTGAGATTTTAAAACTAGCGGTACTCAAAGAATGGCCGTTGGTGGTTCTGGTGGATAACGCCGCCAAAGCTACGGCCTCGGACGCCGCGTTTTTATGGACGACGTTTACGCGTTTTGAGCCCGCCGCCGATATTTTTGCCAATAGTCGTGGTGTCAATAGGCATCGCCTGCTTTACGAACTCCCCATTGTGATCGATGCGCGCATGAAGCCGTGGTACCCCGATGAGCTGTTCTGTGATCCCGCCACGCGTGCCACGGTCGATCAACGTTGGCGCGAATACTTTCCTGATCGTCCTGTGACCATGGGTGCGAGTGATGCCGCCAATCTTTACGAATAGTTTTTCGATGTTATACTGAATATAAGAAGACCGTTACTCATCCACACAAGCACAAGCTGAGATCGCAGATTTGGCAGAGACAGAACAAAAACGCGCCTATTTTCGTATCGTCTATCCGGTCGGTGATCGTCCCAAGATCATGCTGCGCAATGAAACTTTTGATGTCATCGATCTGTCTGAAATGGGCGTGCGCTTTGTATCTCGCAATGCCGGGCGCTGGCTTGGCGTTGCGGAGGCATTACAAGCTACCATCGTGTTTTTTGATAAAGAAAAGGTCACCGTCATCGGTAGAGTCCTGCGTGCCAATGACGATCAGGTTATTTTGCATCTGAGCCGCGGTATTCCTCTGACGAAGGTCATGGCGGAGCAGCGGCGTATTTTGCAATCTCATAACACTCTCAAGAAATAACTATTAAATTCGTATAATAAGGCGTCGAGGCGATCGAGCCAGTGCCGGCTTTAGTCACCTTTTGGCGCCGAAAAGCCGATATTAGCGTTGGGTCATTCGCTACGAAAGGCGGTTATGTTTAGATTAACCATGGGTTTTATCTTGGTGATGTTATTTGCACCTGGCACGGTGGTTACCGGTCAGCAGGTGGATGACAGCGAGATCAATCCCAAGGATTTTATCAAAGACGAACCCACGGAGCCGAAAGAGTACGCGCCCTACCAGCGCAAAGCCGTTTGTCGCCGTCACGAAGGTCAATATATCAGTTATGCGGCGAATGTTTATTTTGTCGAGAACTGCGCGGCGCGCGAAGTTCAGAATAGCGAGTTGGTTTTTACGCTCAATCGCCAGCGCAAGCCGATCACACCTGTGGAAGCCGATGTTATCGCTCGCCTTGAGGTCGGTGAACCCATTCTTGCGGGTGCCGGCGATCCCAACCAAAAGCAGCGTCGCTGTCAGGTGTTTAATAAAAAGTACGTGACGTTTTCCTATGCCGATGTTTATTACGTGGAAAACTGCGTCAAACGTTTGTTCCCGGATTGGGAAAGCTACGTGGAGCATCGCAAAAAGATGAAGTATGCTCCTGAGGCGCCGATCGAAGCATTGACCTGGGAAGAGTTTGGGGCCTTAAAGCCCGGCGACGACATGCCTTCGACTCTTGACCGGGCGTTCGCAGAGGCCTTGGGGTCGCAAAAAACCGTCGAAGTTATTCCTGTCGATGAAGCCTGTAAAGGCATCGAGGGTAAATACGTCACCTTTCATTCACGGATGTACTTTATCGAAAAATGCCGCAAGCGCGAAATCGATCCCGCAGACTTTACCATGCGGTTTCGCACACGCATGCCGCGCCTGGTGGAGCTACAAGCTGATCAATGGTACTCCTTACCGGACGGCAAACCTTATCGCCCTAGATAGTCCTGTTAAGCACTGGTGCCACCAGCTCTTTGAAGTTGTTCACCAACTCGATTTTACTGGTCATCAAAAAATTGCCCAACTTGGGAATGTCATCTGACAACGACGACTGGCTGGCCCCGAAATCGGTGCTCAGCAGAACAAAAGGCAATGAGAACTGCGCCGCCCGTATATGCTTTAGTAACGTCAAGCCATCAATATCCATCCCGGCGTCGTCGCTGATCACGGCGTCGATCCCTCCGGCAATAATGCGCTCGAAAGCATAAGCTCCTGTCAGTGCGAACTCTGGTTTATAGTCATTTACAGCTAGTACGGAGCCGATGATCTCCAAAAGCTCGAGGTCAGACTCAACCACTAACACATTGATTTTCTTCATGCTACGTCACCTCCACCGTCAAACGTAAGTCGCTCGCGGTGAAACGTCGTCCTGCTCACGCGAAATGGACGTCCGGTCGACATAACTCGTACTTTTTTGCGCCTTGACGCTGGCGGAAAAGCCAAATACTCCTGAGATCGTCCGTTGGAGGGTCAAGGTTTCATGCAGGAGCAGTTCAGACTTATTGTATTTTCGACGCTTAGCATTCAGGTCGGTTTGCTTCTGGTGGCGGCGTTTCACTCGATCCGGCACTGGCGCGAGGCAGCGGCGGTTTATCTGGTCGCTGGTTTTGTCGGTGTTCTGGCGGTCAGCTCCGGCGTTTTGTATGAGATTGAGGTAGCCGATCCGTCTACCGATCTTATTGCCAATTTGTTGATGATGCTGCGTCCACTGCCGGTGCTGTGTTTGTTTTTATTCACCGATGCATCATTATTTCCACGTAAGTCGCGGCCATATCATCGCCTGCCTAATATTCTCTGGTTATACGCGATTTATTGCTCGATTTTTGTACTGATCTATTTGTTGCCGTTGGCAAAACCACTGGCGATCACGCTTGCGGTTGCGATTTCAACCTTAGTGAAATTGCTCGTCATCGTTCGGATATTGGCGCTGATTTTTCGCTATAATGCGGTGGCCAAGGAGCAATACAGCAAGATTCGCAAACGCAGCTATTATTGGATTGAGATTGTCTGTTTATTATCAGCGGCGCGCACAGTGACGTTATCGCTTGCCATTGTGCTGGAGGATCACCGGATCGGCTCAGTAAGCGATGCAATTCTTCTCACTGCGATATCGTTCACGACGCTGATAGCGCATTTATCGTCGTCATTTTTTACGCCGATTATGGATTTGAGCCAGGGTCCCACCACGAATGGCAAGGGAGCCTCAACCACCTTGTCAGCGGAGGAATTGGCGACATTGGCGGCAAAAATCACCACCGCTCTTGGTGATAACAAATTATACCGGCAGCATGACTTGAACCTGCGCGAACTCGCGGATGCTATCGAGACTAAGCCGTATCTGGTGACACTGGCGATTAACCAGTGTCTAAAAGCCAACTTCTATGATCTGATCAATCGTTATCGCATCGAGGAGGCAAGCACTCTGCTGGTCGAGCAACCACGGGCGCGTATTTTTGACATCGCGGTGGATGTGGGTTACAGCACGAAATCCGCGTTCAATGCAGCCTTCAAACGCCGGACCGGCACCAGCCCCAGCGCTTTCCGTCTTAGAAATGACTTCTAAGATAATTTCTAAATTGCGGATTGGTTTTGCAAGATAACTTTTAAGCGCCGATTCATAAAGGTCTTCGATACCCAGAAGATTTCGGCTAACTGACTGATAATATCTTTGGCGACATTGATCTGCTGCATCTCTTTGCGAATCAGATTCGCCGGCGTCAACAGTTTAGCCGCGAATAAATTCGCCTGTACGTCGAGGACATATCTTGCCGATTCATCAAGGTCGGCGGCATGGAGACGACGTTTTTGCGCGATAAAGTAATGGCCCATGCTAGCCGCAATCCGAAAACGCACGTATGGACGAGCTTCGGTGCCTTGCGGATACTGGATGGTGTGAGTGTTATCTTTGGTTTCGTGTTCGACTTTGATTTTTGTGGGATCTTCCGGGGGCGTGGTGGTCGCGAATTTAATTTCAGTGTAGTGACCGGCGACTTCGGGTAAATATAAAGGTGCCTCGGAGAAATTAATTTTGGCGTGTATGTCCTTGACCAGTTCATCGAGCATCGGTTCATCGATATCCAGCGACATCTTGAACTCTTGTTCCTTTTCCTTCGACCAATTGCTGGCATTCTTGCGATAAAAATCCTTCTTGGCTGCTTCCACCAGCTTGGGGTCGATATCAAAAGCCCCGTAACCGGTGTATTCAAAAAACGCCTCGTTCTCGTCCAGCTCGCCGGCCGCGACATCAACCACCAGGCGCTCGTCGACGCCCAAATGCTCAGCGATGGATTTCATGGCTTGGATGGAGCGGATATTTTTTTTGCCCTTTTTCCAGTGACTACAATCGGCGGGGTCGAAGCCGAGAATCTGTCCAACGTCCTGATCGATGACACGGACGCCACCGAATTTGTGATCCAAAACTAAACGGCAAAACTGAAACAAATTGGCCGAGCTTGGATACTTGATGTCGGATGTTTTCTTCACAGCCTGTGTCTCCTAAACCATCATTCGTTCCAGAATGGCAAAAGCTCGCTGATTAATGCATCTTTACATGCAAGCGTGTCAATGCCTTCCGCGGGAGCTAAAATACTCAAAAAACTGCATTAATTACTGATAAGATTGGGATAACATTCATTTTCCAGAGTGTCAATCCGCGTTTTCGAGAATCCAAAAACAAATTCCAGAAGCAATAAAAACCACTGACGAAATGACATCCTGCTTGCGCTCGGCAATCTTTGCCTGCTGACTTCGCGTAGCGACCGCTTCATACTTATAGATAAGCTTTCCCACGCAACATTGCTTCCAACTACACGGAGTAAAAATATAGTGTCTCCGCTTCTTGGTATTAGCGGCATCGCTTATTGTGTGTACTTCGTCCTCACGGCGCCACACACCGGTTTTCGTGGTTACATGGAACCGGCTGCGATTGTGATGGTCGGCTTGTGCCCACCGAGCGTGATGTTGTTGTCATACACGCTCAAGGATTTCGGCATGGGCTTGGCGACCTTGTTCCGGGCGATGTTTGCCGTCAATCGCCGCACACAGGTCGAAGTCGTCAACGTTCTTACCCATGGCTCGGCGCTGGTGCGTTCGGAAGGTATCGGTGCATTGATCAAAATTCGCGACCGGGTGAGCTACAGTCTGATGCGTGATGGCTTGTCGTTGATCGTTAATGATTTCACTCCTGAGGAAATCCGCCACAATCTGGCGGCCCGGATTCAGACCAAGCAGATGCAGATGGCTGCTGCCAGCAGCTTATTTGAGAATATGGCGCGGGTGTGTCCTGGCGTGGGCATGATCGGTACCTTGGTCGGCTTGATCGCGATGCTTTCCAATCTTCAGGACCCGGCCAGTATCGGTAGCGGTATGGCCATGGCGTTGGTGACTACTCTCTATGGATTGTTTCTCGGCACGGCATTGTACGGACCGTTTGGCGAAAAAATCGCGATCGAGGCCGAGAAGATGTACGAAGTCGACATGATGGTATTGGAAGGTGTTTTGCACCTCAAAAATAAAAAATCCTCCGTTCACCTCAAAGATATCATGAAGACCTACGGTACCGGTGTTGCAAACACCGACAAGCAAACCCAGGCACGGCCAGCTTAAGATCGGCGCAGGCAATGAACGATCCGTATCAGCAACTTAAACCGCGGCGTTTAAAAACTCGCAAAGGTGACGGGTTGTGGCTGATGTCGTTTTCCGACATGACCATTATCCTGTTGAGCTTCTTCGCGTTGATGCTGTCGATGTCAAAAATCGATAAACAAAAATTCGATAATCTCAACGAAGGCATGGCGGCAAAAGTTGTTGCCAAGGCAAAGTCGCAACAAAATCTTAAATCCATCTCCCAAAGCATCGATGCCGAAATCAAAAAACGCAAACTTGATCATGTCGCGCATGTATCTTTTGATCTTGATGGTGTGGCGATCGAATTCAGCGATCGCCTTGTGTTTGCCGTTGGCTCCGCTGATCCCAATCCTGATTTTGCCGCGGTGACAGAGCAGGTGATGACGATGATCGCGCAATCCCCCGATAAGTATTCAATTATTTTTGAAGGCCACACCGATGATACGCCGCTTAGTGGCATGGGTACTTTTAAGACCAATTGGGATTTAAGTTCGGCACGCGGGATTACCTTGTTGCGGCAGTTCCGCCGCCGCGGCGTCGCCGAGCAGCGTATGTCGGTGGTGTCTTATGCACATACACGCCCCAAAATCGTCATCGTCGGCAAAACCGGTCGCGAGCTGGAAGCCGCGCGTGCCACCAATCGCCGCGTGGTGATTCGGCTCCAGTAAATATCTTTAACATATTGATTTTAATAAATAATATGTGAATTTTGTGATTAATCTAAAGTTTGTGGTGGCTTGAACCGATAGGACATTTAGACCTAATCACTAACTTTGTTTTGAGACGGACTATGTTTGCGCGTGTTATCAGCTTATATGGTTTTATCATCATCGCTATGCTGGTTTTTGCCGGCTGTAACGATGCTGGTTTTACTGGCGCTTCGCCCAGCCGTAACAAACTCACCGATGATGCCAAGCCAAACCCCAACGGCCCCCATACCGGTTGGGAGGATGTCCCCATGGTCGATGCTGATGGCGATGGTAAGGACGACGCCACTGGTCTGCCCATCGTGGACGCTAATGGTGATGGTATAGACGACAACACCGGTCGCCCGATCGGCAGTGGTTATGGCGATATCAGCGGCTCGGCCACCCAGTCATTGGTGTCGCTCAAAGTTGGCTATGACGGCTCGAACGCCGGCGATGATTCACAGTTTACTTATTACATTCAACGTGTTTCGCCCTCGAAGCAAAACAGTATGCGCGAAATCATCAAGAGCGCCAAAAGTACCTATAGGGACGGCCAGCTCGACAATACCTGTGTCTGTGGCCAGACCACCACGTTGCGCTTGTTCTGGCATCATATTTCCGATTCGCCGTGGTCGCGCGGCTCATTGCATGGTTTTAGCAAAGGCGAGTGGATGGTTGCCAAGACTGCCCCCTCCGGCTGGAAGAACAAATTGCGTGAGCCGTTCCCGGAGAACGCCTGGACGGTGTTTATGGGAGCCGATTTGGAGAACCCGGCATTTATCGCCAACCCTATCGGTCTAGGTTACTTCCGTACCACGGATTTCCACCCGAACAGTCCTCTCGACAGCCGTCGGGTCTGGGATACACGTGATGATATGCGGTTTGCCTACAGCTGCGCTGTTGAGCAGTGTCCGGCTGACAAGCAAGCTGGCACGGCCCTGGAATTTGAGTACCATCCGAGCATGGCCGCCCCCTAATCTTATATAAGGTTGACACGAGACTATTCTGTCTTATCGTGCATAATAGGATCTGTGGATTCTCCAGGGCAATTTATGAGAATCACCGACCCCTACGTAGCAGATAAGAGGTATCCCGCATGTCCGAAAAATCCAAAGGTTCGCTGGTACAAACAGAGGGCGAGAGCGGCGTCGTCACCGAAAAGCAGGTGAAGGTTAAGCCACCGTCGTTGTATCGCGTTTTGTTGTTGAATGATGATTACACACCCATGGATTTTGTGGTGCTGGTATTGGAAAAATTCTTTGGCAAAGATCACACTGCCGCCACGGAGATTATGCTGAATGTGCACAATAAGGGTGCCGGTTTGTGTGGTGTCTATCCTTACGAAGTCGCCGAAACCAAAGTCGCGCATGTGACGGAGTTTGCACGTGAGCATGAACATCCGTTGCAGTGCACCATGGAGAAAGCCTGAGTCATGATTAGTCACGAACTCGAAGTCAGCCTGAACTTAGCGGTGAGCGAAGCCGCGCGGCGTGGCCACGAGTTTGTCACGGTCGAGCACGTGCTTTATGCATTGCTGCATAACAAGACCGCCGCCGAAGCGATTCGTGCCGCCGGTGGTTCGTTGAAAAAAACCCGTGAGTATCTCGATGAATTTTTCGAGCAGCATCTGCCGACCGCGCGTCTGGGTTCGGGACAATTGCCGCAGCCGACCGTTGCGTTTCAGCGGGTGATTCAGCGCGCTGTTCAGCATGTACGCGCTGCCGGCAAGAATCAAATCGTTGGCGCCAATATTTTAATCTCGTTGTTTTCTGAGCCCGAGTCATTCGCGGCTTACTATATGCAAATCCAAAACATCAGCCGCTTTGATATCGTCAATTTTGTCTCGCACGGCGTGCGTAAGGTGCCTGCTGATGATGACGGCGCTGGTGCTGGCCCGCTACCGCAGGCGATTGGTCCATCATCGACGGAGAATCATGATGATGCGCGTGCCGATAGCGAAGGCGAAGCGAATGACGCGGCCGCGGCGGATCAGGACGAGCAGCAGCCTGGTCGTCACAATCCTCTGCGGTTATATGCGGTGGATTTATGCGCCAAAGCCGAAGCCGGCAAAATCGATCCGTTGATCGGCCGCGATCATGAAATCGATCGCACGATTCAGGTGTTGTCGCGTCGTCGCAAAAATAATCCCCTACTGATCGGCGATGCCGGGGTTGGTAAAACCGCGATCGTCGAGGGTCTGGCGCAACGTGTCGTGCAAGGTAAAGTACCGGAGGCGCTCAAAGGCGCGAAAATCTTTGCGCTTGATATGGGTGCTTTGGTTGCCGGCTCTAAATTCCGTGGTGACTTTGAACAGCGTCTGAAAGGCGTGATCAAAGCTCTTAAACGGATTGATCGTGGCATTTTATTTATCGATGAGATTCATACGGTGATTGGTGCCGGTGCGGTTAGCGGCGGCGCGTTGGATGCCTCCAATTTGTTGAAACCGGCGTTATCCTCTGGCGATTTGCGTTGTATCGGCTCCACCACTTACAAAGAATTTCGCGCGCATTTTGAGCACGATCATGCGTTAACGCGGCGTTTTCAGAAGATTGAGATCGAGGAGCCGACGATCCCCGACACTGTTGAAATTTTGAAAGGGCTTAAGAAACACTACGAAGATTTTCATGGTGTTCGTTATTCCGCCGAAAGCCTGCGCGCTGCCGTGGAATTGTCGGCCAAATATATCAGCGATCGCAAGTTGCCGGATAAAGCCATCGATGTCATCGACGAAGTCGGAGCGATGTTGGCATTGAAAACCACCGGCAAGAAACCACGGCCGGTGAATGTGGATCATATTCAGGCAGTGATCGCGAAAATCGCCAAAGTACCGCCGCAACGCGTCAGCTCGACGGAAAAAGAAGCACTGCGCGAACTGGCGCCGCGCCTGAAACAGGTGGTCTTCGGTCAGGATACCGCGATCGATGCGGTGGTGGCGGCGGTGAAAGTAGCGCGCTCCGGTCTGGGACCTGAAGGGCGACCGATCGGCAGCTTTCTGTTTACCGGTCCGACGGGGGTTGGGAAAACCGAAGTCGCGAAACAACTTGCTCACATCATGGGCGTGGAATTTATTCGCTACGACATGAGCGAATACATGGAACGGCATACAGTGTCGCGTTTGATCGGCGCACCGCCTGGATATGTCGGCTATGATCAAGGCGGTTTGCTGACCGATGCGATCAACAAGACGCCGCATGCGGTGTTGTTATTGGATGAGATCGAGAAGGCGCATCCGGATTTGCACAATATCCTATTGCAGGTTCTTGATCACGGCTCGCTCACCGATAGTAACGGACGCAAAAGCGATTTCCGCAATGTCATCATCATCATGACCAGCAATGTCGGCGCGCGCGAGATGAGTGCCGGTACGATTGGTTTTGATCGCGCCCCGGGCGAAGTCACCGGCTTCAACGAAGCGATCAAGAACGCCTTTACACCTGAGTTTCGCAATCGCATTGACGCGGTGGTGCAATTCGCGCCGTTGTCCAAGGATATCGTGCTCAATATTGTCGATAAATTCATCGCCGAGGTAAACACGCGTCTGGGTGAGAAGCATGTCGTGCTGGTGGTGACGCCCAAGGCGCGCGAGTGGCTTGCCGACAAAGGTTATGATGTTGCTTTTGGCGCGCGCCCGTTGGCTCGCGTGATTAACGATCGCCTCAAAAAACGCCTGGTTGATGAGCTGCTATACGGCAAGCTTGTTGGCGGCGGCAAAGCGGTAGTACGTCTGGCGGACAACGATCTGGAATTTGATTTCACGTCCCGATGATCTATCGGCGCACGATCCGAGCTCGTGATCAGAAAGCAACGGCTTGAATCGAAGCTTCAGCGTATCTTGAAGAAAATCAACGAATCAATAATTAAAGCCAGCACTGACACCAGGTGAAAACGCCAAATGACTTTGGAGTTGGCATTGTTTAATTTATTGATATTATTGGCATTAGTCGAAATCTCGATAATGAGCTAAATAAGTACCTATAATATACCGAATTAATGTATAATCTGCCTCGGAGGGGTGGATGCGCTTCGAGTACGACAAGAGGAAGAGCGAGCGCAATAAAGCTGATTCAGCCCGAGGAAAAGACTTTGAAGAAGCGAAGGCTCTTTGGTCCATCGAAGCTCCTGTCATCATCCCTCTCAACGTTAACTCAGGTGAAACGGTATGGATGCGCGCAGCCGTTTACGATGGAAAGGTGTGGGCTGTGATGTACGTTGAACGAAAGAAGGTTATACGCATTTTAAGTTTTCGACGTCTCAATGCACGCGAAAGGAGAGAGTATGGTTTTGAATAAACGAAAGAAAGCGAAGACGGCGGAGGAACTGGCAGAGCGTTTTGATGCTGGTGAAGACATTGCTGATCATGCTGACTACAGCAAGCCGTGGCGTCTTAACGTCGAATTGCCAGGTTGGATGATTCATGAATTGGATGTTGAAGCGATACGACTCGGTACATCACGTTTGCATGTTCTGAAAACGCTCCTTGATAGTGGTCTGCGTACGATCCGCGCTCGTGATCAGAAAACAACGGCTTGAATAAGCGCGATGGGTTTGTTTCGCTTGAAACTTAAATATTGAGTTTGAGATATTATGTCTGATTTCAAAAAAATAATTTTGGTGATTACGGACTCGCGCGGCATCAGCCAGGCATTTGTCACAGATGATTTTCAGTATCTTCTCCTTGAAGAAGCGATTGCCTTAGTTAAGCGTGGCATTTTGATTGGAGTTCATCTCGTAGAGGGTGCAAGGAGCATCTATATACGTAGTGATAGTAACGATGCAAAAGAAGACAACCTTGACAGTCTCTCGGTACCAGCTGGTAGTCTTTCCAAGAAAATCAAAGACCCCGCGGAAGACGAAAGTGTGTCGGCCTATGCCAAGGCATACGGGAAATTTCTAGAATTAAAATTTGAGCGCGACGAATTACTTTATCTTGGTCGCGTAGCGCGGATTCCAAAAAAAGAGATCACTCAGCGTCTTAAGCCTTTGACAGGTGATATCAACGATGCCGCTGCGAAGCATGGTATTGATCCTTATCTACTCGCCGCCATATTGATTGATGAGCTTGCTCGTATGGGTCCAGATGACCTATTGGATGTTTTGGGCAAGCTTGATGTTGTTGACACAAGTGTTGGGTTAGCTCAGATTAAGATGTCCACTGCTCGGGACATGATCAAGAAAAAATATTACCCCGCTAATCCGAATATTTCTCAAGACAAACTCTACGACCTGTTGATGGATGATAGAGCATCTGTTCAATTTGCTGCTGCTTACCTCGATTTTATTAAAACATTCAGAATAAAGAGGAGCTTGGGTGCTTCAGCTGCGGAAGTTGCGTCCTGCTACTCACGGGGACTCGGGGAGAAAGTTAATTTACGAGGGAAACAAATAGCCACAAAACTGAGAAAACTAGCCAAGGAGATTCTTGATTGAAGTTGCGATCAAGAAGGTTGAAAATTTTGCTGCTGCTAATTGTATTAAGCTTTGTCGGCTGGATCTATAGTGCCTATGATCGTTATCGTGAAATTCATAGCTTCTTCAGCAATCCAAGCGATCTTGCTTGGGCCGGTAAATATCTAGATAAGAAAATTAATTTCTGTGATTCTCCTTGGGAAGAAACGATTGTCGTGAACAGAGGAGAGCAAGAGCGTTTTCTTTCGCCAAGTCAGCGTTACGAGATTAAATCCAATGGAAAATTTAACGAGGATGCTCATCTTTCGGTGGTTGACACCAAGACCGACCGTGTGACTATAAATGTCAAGACTCCTTTTTTTAGTAACTATAACTTCAAGTGGACTAAGGACGAACGCTTCCTGATCTTTACAACTTCTATTACTAAAGATGATTGGTTCCCTGCCAAAATATTTATCAGCAATACCTCGATAGGTCACACAATGTATTTGGGTGATTCAGAGTTCTATGAATGTGTGCTGAGACATTGGTAATTGAACGAAGCCTCAGCGTATCTTGAAGAAAATCAACGAGCCAATAATTAAAGCCAGCACCGACACCAGGTGAAAACGCCAAATGACTTTGGAGTTGACCGCGGCCGTTGTGGTGTAGCGTTCTTTAAGCGCCAATTTGAAATGGTCATGCAGAGGGGCGCGGCGAAAGATACGACGCCCTCGCTTATCTTTGGAGAAGCGACGGGTTAACTTAAAAAAACTGATCTGCAAAAATACCGACAGGGCTTCGGCGCAAAAGATTACGCCGACAATCGGCAAAAATAATTCGGCCTTGATCATGACAAACATCATGCCAATAGCGCCGCCGATACCGATGGAGCCGCCATCGCCCATATAGATTTCCGCTGGCGGGCAGTTGTACCACAGATAGGCGATCATCGCGCCGGTGATCGCTCCGCAGATCGGCAGCAGCTCATCGATACCTGGCAAATAGGGAATTAAAAAGTACTTGGAGAAAATCGCGTTGCCGGCGATGTACGCCACAAAGCCGGCGAACATTGAGGTCGTGATGATTGGCACAGTGACCAGCGTATCGAGGCCGTCGGTAAAGTTAGCACCGTTGGCCGTCGCCGTAGTGACGAATGACATCAACAAAATAAACGCCCAGGTGGGCAACAGCGGATACCACAGATCCGGCTTGATAAAAGGAATCGCCAAATGCTTATTGATCCCGGGAATAAAACGATAGGCAACCAGCGCCACGCCAAGCGAGAACAGAAAATACAGACCCAGACGCAGACTCGCCGACAAACCATCGGCCTTGTCCTGATATTCGGCTTTGGTGGCTTTGCCGACGGCAACCAATCTTTTGGTGCGAATTTTCATATAGTCATCCAGACCACCGACCAGAGTGTAGCTGATCATAATCAATAAGATGGAGCCGGAATAACCGTTGAGTTGAGCAAAACACAGTGTTGATAATAAAATTGCAAATACCAGTAACAAACCGCCGCAAATCGGCGGGGGTGGCGAGTCCGCATTGTAATCCGAGGTCGCGTTGTTTGATTGCAGCCAGCGGATAAAAGGCGGCATCAACACGAAGACCAGCAATGCCGACAACAAAGCGGCAGCGCCGACGCGAAACAAACGATGATCGAATAAATTTAAGCCGGAGAATTCATAAAGCCACTGTGCCAGCATGTTCCTTTTCCTACCAATCCACTCAGTTAGAAATGATCTGCATCAATACCAAAGAACCACGAATGCCATTCAAAATGAACTGCACCGCCACGGCGGCGAGAATAATACCCATGATGCGTGTCAATAGATTCAAACCAGTGCGCCCCAATAGGCGAAACATTAATGGTGCGACTTTAAGCGTGGCATAACAAGCGGTAATAACCAGAATGACTGACACCAACAAACTGAGACGTCGCGGAATAGTCGTCGCTTCAGCGGCATACAAGACCACCGTTGAAATAGAACCAGGGCCGGCGATGAGCGGTGTTGCCAACGGAAAAATCGAAATATCATCACGTTCCAAACCTTCGTCGGTTTCTTCTTTTTTCACGCGATGGTCTTTGGCGTTTAATTGCGCGATACCTAGTTGCAGAAGCAACAAGCCGCCGGCGATTTGAAACGCCGGTAACGTAATACCGAAGATATTAAATATACCCAGACCGGTGAGCGCGAATGCCAGCAGGATCGCCGCCGAAATCAGGGAGGCTTTGCGACGAATATGCCGGCGCTCCAAGGCACTGAAACGCTCGGTGAGAATCAGATAAACCGGTACCACGGCAAAAGGATCAACAATGACAAATAATGCGATCGTGGTGTTGATGAAGAATAAAAATTCTTGATTCATATCTAAAGATTATCAGGATTTAGCGGAAATGGGAAAATGCGGATAATTCCTTGCCTCAACGAAGACATAACCATCTATTTTTATTAATTATAGCTCCTTGTTTAAAAAAATCCTCAAGTTTTTGCCTGATTCTGCCGATATAGCAGCATGGCCTTTTGTTGCCTGGTTGTTGTTTGTAGGAGATGTTGACGTGAGCAGAACAAATTTATCGATATCATTATCATTGCGATTCATTTCTTTCCTGTTATTGCTGGTGGCGTTGATACCGCTGATTGGCTGCAAACCCAAACAAGAAAAGAAAGCCGCGCCGCCCGCGACTACGAATCCGGATGATCCGTATCAGGATCCAAACGGGATGACGCCGATCGTCGCTATCGAAGTTGTCGGCCAGGTGGGTACCACGTTCCAGTTTGGTCGCAATGATCTCGTACAACTGCGCTTTCGGATTTCTGGCACGACAACGCAAAGCAATCTGGTGACGGCACTTGCCGAGATGCCGGTCGGAGGTCTTCTGACTGCGGCGAACACGGCTGAACCTATCTTTACCTGGACGCCTAGTAGCGAAGGTACTTATTATTTGACTTTATTGGTGCGGGATCTCGATGCCTGCTCGCAGTCGGGAGCGACTGATTGCCAGATCAGTGAGCAACAATATGGCTACATCGTTCCCAATATTAATTATGATGTGACCCAGCGTTACACGATCGTCGTCGGTAGCTCCAGTAATATCGGTGGCTCCGGTATGGTCGGCAACACCATCACCGATGGTGGTAGCATTCACGGTAGCGGTATTTTTGGGAACAGTGTTAATGGTGTCGGCAATGTTCTCGGCGGTGTAGGTAGTTTCATTTCCAACATGGGTAGCAGTATCTGGGCCTATCTGGTGGGATTGTTTACCTAATAAATAATTTAAAACAAAACCCCGCCGCGGTTTGTTGCCGCGACGGGGTTTTCAAGGTCATAAACCCTCGCCCTGCTTTACAGTAATTCCATGTCAGTGATCGAATTGGATGTCAGTGCATCGCTGTACTGAAAATCTTTGGTGGGCACAACATCGTTGCGCATCCCGTTGGTTTTGAAAGTCTCTTTGTAGACTTCGCAATTCATGTAATCAAAAACTTTGGGAAACGGATAATGCGCGCAAGTAACCGGCTCCGGAGAGCGCATTTTTAAGCCGCACATGTCTTTAAAGGACAACTTATTATCAGGGGAAACTTGTCCATGCCGGACATGGTGGGGGCAACGCCTACATAGCATCCTGTATCTCCCTCCCTGGGAAATCATTGGTTCCGGTTCTAACGGTCGCGTACCAATGCTGCCAGCATCCCTGCTCGGACGATGGTAATGGTGATACGCACCAACAAATAACCTTTAACCTTGGAATTAAAAGTAGAATACGGTAAGTGTCGGCAACATGCAAGAGAAAATTAATATTTTCACAATGTTAAGATGCACCTGGTGTGGGGACTGATTGACCGCGGAATTCACGTCTGCTAATTTTTGGCTCCTCTCGTTACCGGAAGGAAATTATGGCTTGGTTACATCGTGAGGCGGCGCCTCTCTCGCAAGGTCAACGCATCGATACACCGGATGGTTTGTGGACGCGGTGTGAGCACTGTACAGAAGTGATCTATCGCAAGGATTTTGAGGCCAACCAGAATGTTTGTCCCAAATGCCAGTTTCATTATCCTTTACCTGCATACGAACGCATTCATCGTTTTCTCGATCCGCAATCTTTCGCGGAGTATGACCAGAATCTTGCCAGTTCCGATCCTTTGGAATTTGTCGATAAAGCGCCGTATCGGCAACGCTTGCAAGATACGCAGCGAAAATTGCAGCGCCTCGACGCGATCATCTGTGGTCGTGGCTTGCTGATGAATCGGCCGGTACATATCGGCGTTTTTGATTTTCAATTCATGGGCGGCAGCATGGGCTCGGTCGTCGGCGAGAAGATCAAGCGTGTATTCGAGAAGGCTTTGGTCGCGCGTGAACCAGCCATCATTGTCTCCTCGTCCGGTGGGGCGCGCATGCATGAAGGTATTTTGAGTTTGATGCAGATGGCTAAAACCTGCGCCGCTCTCGCCAAGCTTCGTGACGGCGGTGTTCCGTTTATCTCGGTTTTAACGCATCCAACCACCGGCGGTGTTGCTGCCAGTTTTGCGATGCTCGGCGACGTTAACATCGCCGAGCCCGGCGCCTTGATCGGCTTTGCCGGACCACGTGTTATTCAGCAGACCATCGGTCAGGAGTTGCCCAAAGGTTTTCAGCGTTCGGAATTCCTGCTCGATCACGGCATGCTTGACATGATCTGTCATCGTGATTCGTTACGTCCTCGTATTGCTCAGATATTGGGAATGTTATTACCCGGCTAGAAACGCCAGTGCGACGGGTGCTGAATGCGCAATTTGGATTTCATCGAGCTGTTCGGCAAGCGTCCGCAAACCATCAAGCTCGATTTGGAGCGCATGCAGGCGGCGTATCAACAACTCGGCGAGCCGGCTGCCGCCATTCCCGTGATCCTCGTTGCAGGAACCAATGGTAAAGGTACAACCGCGGCTTTTTTGTGGCAGTTGCTTAGTCAGGCCGGTTACAAAACCGGATTGTATACCTCGCCGCATTTATTGCATGTCTCGGAGCGCGTTCAGATCACCGGTATTGCAACCAGCGACGAAGATATACACGCGCACTGGCAAGCACTGCGCGCGGCATTGCCGGTGGCGTTGTATGATGCGCTGACGTTCTTTGAAGTCATCACGCTGATTGCACTGTTGCGCTTTGCGCAGTGCGGCACCGACATCAACGTCATCGAAGTTGGTCTCGGTGGACGACTGGACGCCACCAATATTCTCGATCCGCTGGTGTCGGTGGTTACCGCTATTGGTCGTGATCATCAAGAGTATCTCGGTGAGGATATTGCTGATATCGCCCGCGAGAAAGCCGCCATTGGCAGGCGCGGTCGCCCGTTGTTCTGGGGTGATGCTGACAACACTTCGCCGGAGGCGCGCGCGGCGGATGTCGCCATCACCGCTTTTGCCGAGCAGCACTCCATACCACTCTATCGTGTCGGAGCGGATTCTATTCTGCCGGGCGTTTTACAAACGGCACCGGTTTTTTTGCGGCGCAATTTTGCACTGGCGGCGACCGTCTTTTATGAAGTCATCCATCGTATCGGTTCCACACAGTCTCCGTCGTCGCCGCCGACGCTTGCTCGCGAGACGATCGCGCGTTTTCCGGATAGGAATTTGCCCTGGCCCGCTGGTGTTGCCGGGCGGTTTCAACCCGTACGCTTGCTGACCCCCGATGCGCAACCGGCGATGCAGCTGCTTCTCGATGCCGCGCATAATCCCGACGGCGCGCGTGCGCTGAAAGACGCCTTATACAACAGCGGCTATGGTCGTGACGGGCGACGGTTGCCTGCCTTGATCAGCATTCTTGCCGACAAGGACTTCGCACCCATGCTTGACGTTTTACAGGGCATCTTAGACCCCGTTGTGTTATTTAGAATTAATCATGAACGTTCTTGGCAGCAGCGGCAATTGGGGCAAACGCACCAGCAGTTACCATTCTTTGGTGACTTTGCGACGGCATGGCGGTTTGCCACAACTACTTGGCGTCATCAGCCCCAACCGTGGATCATTTGTGGCTCGATTTTGGCACTGGCCGAAGTCATGGCATACTTTGCGATTCAACCTGGCAGCGCGTCTTTTGGCGAGCCTTTGTTTGGCTGTCTTCCTACCGTTGAGTGATCCGATCGTCTATGCGCAAAACGCGGTGGGCGCTGCCGCCATCAGTGAAGTTCCCGCCGCTGCGACACCGGTTCCGGATGCTGATGGTACCGGCGGCGAGGGTTTTCGCGTCTTACCGCTGGATGTCGGGCCGCAGATGTTTTTTGATGCGCGGGTGAATCGTTTTACCAGTGATGGTATGAAGCAGGTTTTTGAGGGTGACGTCGTCGCCATTGGTGGTGGCGTTATTATCGCCGCTGACAAAGTCGAGTTTGATCGGAGTCGCGATACTCTCGAAGCAACCGGCCATGTCATCATTCTTACCGAATCGCAGCTGTTCACCGGCGATCAGTTGATCTATCAGGTCAATAATACCAATTTTAAAATTTACAATAGTGCGATGGTGAATGCCGACCAGCAACTGATTCATCGTCTGAGTCAGGAAGTGCTTGGTTTTACACCGTATGAATTATGGTACGAAACCGAACGTCGCCGCCGGCTGGATAGTTTGGAGCAGCAAAAACAGCGGCTGCGTAATCGCTATCGTCGTGACACTTTGGGAGGCAAGGAGCTCAGTGAGGATCTGGTCGATCAGTATGCGCTGACTTTGGAACAGGAACAAATCGCCCGTGATCAGGAGAATCCGGCACTGGCGCGCATGAGTCCGGAGCGGCGTAAAAACTTTAAGAACCGCCGGCAGTTTTGGGAAAAAGGCCGGCGCGATGCCGCGCAGTATGGGAGCTTCTCGCAGGAGCCATCATATTTTCGTTTGACCGGCAAAGTGATGCAACGGACTAACGGTAACGACTTTGAAGCGTATGAATCCGTCTTCAGTCCCTGTCGGTGCGAGGATGATGAGGCGCCGGCATGGGGGTTTCGCGCCGATCGCATTCATGCACAAGTCGGCGGCTACGCCGATATGTATCATCCGATTCTGGAAATCAAAGGCATTCCGATTTTATATTTGCCGTATCTAAAACTACCGATCAAAGATCGTCGCCAGTCTGGATTTTTGATGCCGACCTTCGCGGATGACGTGCGTGGTTCTGGCAAAATCTATTCGCAGCCGGTGTATCTGGACCTGGCGCCTAACTTTGACAGTACTATCACCACTGAAGTATTCGAGCGGCGTGGCACCAAGCTTGGCTTGGAATTGCGGTATCAGCAGCGCCAGTATTCCGGCTGGGAAATACAGGTGGAAACGATCCGTGACCGGCTGTGGGTTGCTGATCGCGAAGCGCGAGAAACGCTCTTGCCGGAGTATCTTGCTGATACCAGTATTTGTGATCCCAATGATCCCGACCCGCAAAATTTTTTGATTTGCCAGGATAGTATTCGCACGCGTCTGGGTGTACCTGCAAACACCTGGCGCGGCTCGCGACGATTTCGTGGTGTGAGTTTGCTGGCGCCGCGTTTGTCGTTGGCGGGGCGCGGCGAGATGAATAGCGATCATCGTTATGTGCGGGATTTGCGTTTGCCGGATAATTTTCAAGAAGCCTTGAACACGGCAGCATCATCGAACGCGTTTGCGACGTCGCGCGCGCGCCTGCATTATGATGGCAAAGACTTGTATGCATCTTTGGGTACGGGCTTTGGCGATCAGGTTTTGACCGATAATCAGTTTGCCGGGCATCAGTTGCCAATGCAGGCGGTCGCACAAAGTCGGATGTTCACGCTACACCCGGGCGGTAGGTGGACGCGACCGCTTTATGGGCAATTACTGGGCGAGCATCGACAAATTACCGAGAATTATCCCGAGAAGAATATTGATGTGACTATCCCAGCGCGGACTTTGGGGTCCGGAAGTTGGCAGCGGGTGAAAGCTGATTTTGTCTCGCCACTGGTCACGCGTGGTGCCGTGACGATTGATCATTTTACCAATCTCGAAGCGCGCTCGATCAGGCATGCAGCTTTGTCGGAAGAAACGAGTACGATACGTTCATGGCGTACAGGTTTTACTTTTAATTTGCCCATTGATGGTCAGGCACAACTACCGACTTTTTTGAATACGACGGGCGATGCTGATGATATCGATGCCGGCGATCGTTATCTTCACCATCTGATGAATTGGTCGATTACGGTTGCCGCGCGCCCATCGGTCGTACGTCGTGGCCCCTATGGCGATATCGCCGTGGCGCCGTTGGATGATCCCAATGGGGCGCGTGCCGACTTGTTGTATGCGGCAACGGATCGCAAAACTTATGTGCGGGATAACGATGATATCGCTCCACCATCCGAGTGGATGTACAAACAACAAACGATTACCTTCGCGACAACACATCGCTGGCGTACTTTCACCCGCAACTGGCGTCTGATTCCGGGAGCCGATACCGCGGCGGGCGAGGAAAATCAAAAAGAAACCTTCAGTCAACGGGCACGCCGCGAGCTGAGTCAAAGTCTGGATCGGCTCGTGACCTCGGAAGCTGAGATCATCGATCCCAAAAATCCCAACCGCTTCCTGGTGAATCGCTATGAACGTCACGATTTCGCCTACGCTGATCCCGCGTCGTTTTCCGCCAATATCAGCTATGACTTGATCAAGGAAAAGGAGCGGCGCGCGGCGATTAAATTAGCGAATGATCTGGGTGTACCACCGAGTAATCTTCCGGAGCCGTGGAGTGAGCCGCGCGTTGTGGCTTCGGTGGGCGCGCTTGGTTTTGGGTTAACCTCTGATACCCGATATAACATCTATCGCAAGGCGGCGGCCGAGTCGATTTTCACTCTTGGTTTACCATCAGTGTATTCATCGCGATTGTCTTTTGGTTACGAGTTGAAGAAAGAGGCTTTGGATGACAACGGTAGTTTGACGTTTAATCGTACACATACCCGCCGCGTCGGTTTTAATACCTGGGTGATTCCACGGGTGAGGGCCTCGGTGAATCTGGCGCGTCGTGATACTGACGTTTACGAGTCGATCATGGCGATGGAGTATTTATCGCCGTCGGATTGCTGGGGTTTAAAATTTGTGCGCACCAAAGAGTTTGGTGTTGATGAACGACTGGCGCGGTACTATCTGGCATTGACGGTTATCTTTAATGGCCAAAAGAAAGACTACGACGGTCTGGAGAAGGCCATCGTTCGCCAATTCCCCGGCGATCGGGATTCCTAAGATAGATAGAATAAAAACCTGAGAAATCAATGTAACCTCCTTATTTTATTTCATTTTTAGGTAGAGTATCTTCGCTGTTAAAGTCTCCGCTGGCAGGACCGACTTAGGATAAATGAGTCGGGTGTGACTTTAGGGTCTTTTGCCCGCCAATGGAGGAATCATGAGTTTTACCAATGTCTTGCTTTACGCATTTATCCTTCTACTGATCATGTTTACCGCCAGCGACACGTATGCGACGGAAAACCTGGTTGAGCCTGTCGAAGCCATGGATGATTTTTCCGAACAATATGATGATGCACGTTTGGCGGCTGAAGATCACTACTGGGCGCCAAGTGATGGTTATTCCGAGAGTGAAAAAGATTTTCAAGCGCACGATAATGATGATGGCGTTGCGCTCGTCGGCAACTGATTGAACGGGAGTGGTTTTATTGAACCAAAAGATCGGTCAGAACGCGGTTGGCGATGTCATCAGACATGCGTTTAAAAGCCGAAGTGATCGATTCCTCGTAAAAGAGATAATTGCTGTTCGCGGCAAATAAATGTTTGTCGCGAATGCTTTTGAAGCTGGAGGCGACGGAGTAAGTTTTACTCATCACCAGTTCTTTGCTGCGCAGGTCGAAAACCTCGACCTCCATGCGCGCTGTTACTGCTTCGATCTGTGAAAAAGTGCCGGCGCGCGGCAAAATACGAAACAAATTATATTCGGGCCGTACGGCGGTATCGAGTTTGGGGTCATTTTCGGGACCAATCTTCTCGGCGGAGCCGGCGGGCGTGATGTTGCCTTCGGCGATATGTACGCGCAGAATTAAATCCGCTTCATGACGTGGTGCCAGGCGCAAATGTCCGTTTTTGGCGAAAGTGCGTTGCAGAGAGTCCCACAGAACCTCGTGCGGGAATACTTCCCGGCTGGTGTCAAAAATGGATTCGATGGCAATGGTGCTGGCGCCGGCTGGGGTGCTGATATGTCGATTAGTGAATCGATAGGCGCAAGCTGGGATCAGAGCCGTTAACAGCAACAGGCGTAAAGTTGTCGCAAAGCTATTTCTGAGCTTTCTCACGGCTCGTCAACTCGCTATACTCTCAAAAAACGATGAAAAATCGATCATCCATGACGACGTTCGCGTCGCTTGTGTTTTTGCAAAAGCCGTTCGATCATAGCCTGGGAGGGGCGTATGTACAATAAAGACAATGATCGCACCCCGTCTAAACCTCTGATCGTGTCCGCGAGTAGCGCGCACCAGCACCTGGCGTTCTGGTTGCGAGAGAACAACCTTAGCACCATTGAGGACCGTGATGGCCTGGTCTGGGAGTTACTGATCAGTAGCGAGACGTTGCCGTCGACGACCGATCCACATGCGGGCGAGGTGCATTTGACTATCGCGGCGATTTTGCGTGTGGATGCGCCGGGGTTGGTGGCGACCAAAACCCTGGATGCGCATACTGATACACGTTTATTGGCATTGATCGGCGACGATCGGATCACCCTGCATCTGCGGCCCGTCCACCATGTGGCTAAATCGCTGGAGGATGCCCGCTTGTTTTTAACGCAGGCGATTCCGGAGATCAAAACGACCCTAAATGGCGGCAATCTGGCGGATATCAAGCGACAGCTGATTGGTCGGTGGTTGGATAAAAAACAGGTTTTTGGCTATAACATCTAGAAATTTATAGGTTTTATCGTTTGTGAAAGCGTGCGAAAGCACTTGACGATCCGGCGCGGATTTATTAACTAAGGCGGTTTTATCTTGATTCTAGCCGCCATTTGCTCCCAAAGTTAGGGGATGAAAATTATGATGGATGTCGTTCCAGAAAATTTAGACAACGCCGTGATTCTGAACGTGGTTCGTAACGGCGCGTGCACTGAGACGGAATGCCGCAATTGTCTTGATATCGGTGGCATTGTCCATAACTGGCTCATGGGCACGGAATTAAAGTATCTGTTGTTGGATTTGCAAGACGAGAAGGATGTATGTCCGACTTTTCTGGTGGAAATGTTGCAGCTGCACAAGCGTTTGCGTTTTCCGATGATTTTTACCGGCGTGATGGAACGTTCGCGCGAGGTTCTTGAATCTTATAGCTACACGTCGTTAAACTTCCCGACCTTTTATACTCCCGAAGAAGCATTGGAATGGTTGCGGGAATATCATCCAAAGATTTTTGATGCTGATCTCAGTCAGGTGGTTTTTGGCGAACCGGTCGCGCTCGCGCGTATTCGTCAAGGTCTGCGGACTGGTGGTGAAGAAGAAGTCAGCGACGATAATCTCGAAAGCGCCGATCTGTAAACTAGTCGTCGTCGTTTGCTTCGCCGATTTGTTCGAGATCGCGAGTGATGACCGCCAGGTTTTCGCGCACGGTGCCAATCTGATCGGCAGTGGGAAAGTCCTTAATCGCCTGTTCCAGGAAGTTGCGCGCTTGCTGCAAATAAGCGGCACGCGTTTTCGGGTCGGAGACAGGCTGCTGCGCGCTCTGGAAAGCAACAGCGGCTTTTTGCCGTAAATCCTGCACAGCCTGATTGCTGAAACTACGAATTCTATCCTGAGCCATGGCATGCATGGGACTGTCGGCCTGAATCTGTTGCGCCTTGGCTATCGCTTGCGGAAACATTTTATTGGAAGCAAGTCGCTGCGCCTCCAGCAAAATATTATCGCCATTGCGCAGATCGGCGGGACTAAAAGTCTGTGGTGCGGTCATCGCTGGTTCGCCGTTATCGGCGGGTAGGGGCGTCACCCCTTGGCTTTCCGCATTGCTAAAACGTGCCCATTGCGCCGCATGTGTTGCCATTGCCGCTCGCACGTTTGCAACAAAATCCGGTGTGTTATTTCCGGAGTTCAGAGCTCGTTGGAGTAGATCAAACGTCACCAGATTTTTCAGCAAGCTATTGCTGTTAATGGCGAGCGGCAGATTCACGCCCCGTGTAGTCAGTAAATTTTGCAACGAGGGCACCGCTGCGTCAGGCAAACCGCCTGGTGACATTGCCGGCGTATTGTTATCGGTGCCGTGTAAATTTTCTTCCTGATATTGCTGCTTGGGTGTTGTCGGTGTGATGAGCAATGATTTTGCTGTGCCGACCACTATAACCGCTTCGGCGGTACTGCCTGGTTTGGGCATGTCTTCCACTTGCTGAAATATGCTGTGGTCGCGGTCAGTCAATGGCAGATTGGCATCGCTCGTGTGTCGCGTCACAAACTGCAGCAGATCCATGTCTCTAACTTGAACCCGTTGCGTGGTTGTGTCGTTCGTTGTTGCAGTCGTTGTGGTTTTGTCCGTCGTCGGTTGTGTGGTGACAGGTTGTTGGGCACGGCTGTACTTAGGATATTGTGTGCGTCTGGTGGTGCGTTCTGGTGTCGTGGCACAACCATAAGCAGCCAGCAGTGGAACAATGATCAAGAGCTTAAAATGGAGAGCTAACATTGACGGTTACCTTACTAGACTTTTGCCAGATATAATACCTTACTAGCTTAAAATTCCAGTGAAAGCGACCCAAGAATCCGCCGGTCCTCGCGCGGGCTTTCGTCATTAGAAATATCTTTGCCGTAGACGGCCATTTCTAGCGCCAGCATTTCGATACGCGCGGTCCAGCCAAAGCTTACAAAGCCTTGATTGACACCGAGTCTAAGGCTAAACGGACTCGGAACCAGTGGGTTGCCAAAGTACAATTCGCTGCCGACATGCAGCATCTTTAGCGGCTCAACGCCCGGTAGCCCGACGTAGTTATCGCCATAGCCGAAAGCCATGTGGTGCACGTCCGCTGCCAAACGCAGACCCACCGTGCGGGTCAGGCGTGGTGTAATGGACAAGCCGACACGGATGTCGGTTGGATCGATAGTGGTGAGTGCTTCCTGATTGGCGAATTTGCCGACAAACTTGGTGCCGCAGATCGTCTGTCGTTCCTTCATGAAAGGATTCAGGTAATTGTCGCGGCAGCCGAGTGGTGCATTGAGTACGGAAACCCCAAGCGTAGGGAACCAGAAATCCGCCAGGGTCAGCAGCATACCGGCGTCCACTGCCAACGCTGACGAGGTGTTTGCCTGATTAAGAAATTGATCTTTCAACACAGCAGCATCTTTGAGGCTGTCGGTTGCTACGGTGCTCTCTACGGCATAACGATTGATATACCGTACCTGTGTTCCGATGCTAAAGCGATTTGATGGGGTTGTGAACGCAAGCGAGAACACACCACCAAGATCACTGTAGGCATCGATTTTAGCGGTGGTGGGTGCATCAGTATCAGGCACGACTTTGGTGACGGTGTTGGAATAAAAGCCGATACCGCCAGGTACCGGGCCGGCATTGAAGAACGCCAGGGGCGCCAGCGACAACGTCGCCCAAAACGGTTTGTCAGCGGAGACATCGGAACTAGCCACGGTCTCGGCGACATCATCCGAGCTGCGCAGCCCACTGTAGAAACTGCGTGCTGCGGTATTGGCACCCATTACGATATTGGGAACAGTGATGAGATTAATGGGCTTGCGCGATCTGGCTTTGCGCAGACGGGCGACACCCGCCGGATTCGTCCATACCGCGTTTTCATCATTGGCGACACCGGTGAAGGCACCGCCCATACCAACGGGACGCACCGGAGTATAAATATCCCGGAGCTCTTCAGCCGCCGCCTGTCGGCTACCTGCCAGCAAGACAACGCCGATGATAAACGGAATGCTTGTGTAATGGAGTCTCATGCCTAATCCTTGGCGCGATGACTATGGAATAAAATCCTGCCTTGATTGTATCGGCAGTCGGCGTGCAAATATAATAGTTGTGGATATAAGATACTGAAATAATTAGGATTATAAGATTGGGGACAGTCGAGCGTCCCCTTAATTGCCGCCCAGGGTCTTGTTGAGCATCTCCATGTCCTCAAGCTCCTGTCGCAGCCTGGTGACCATGGCATCGCGCTCGGCGGCTTCCTGCGCCAGCGTCGCGAGTTTCTCATCGCGGGCTTTAACTTCGTCGTTGGCATCGGCAAGTTGCTCTTCGCGTTCTTTTAATAATGTGTCTTTGGCGGCAAGCAGTTGTTCGGTCATGTTGGTGATGCGGCTGATCGAATCCTGGGTCAGTCGAATGATTTCGCGATGCTCTTCTTTGGCCAGGCTGAGATGATCAAGCAACAGGGCGATTTCGGGTGCTGGTGCTTGCGGAACCAAGTTGCTGGTGTGTTGCAAATCCCGCGTCGATGGTAGCGGCGGGAGTGCGCTCGTTTCCGTCTCAGCCTTGAGGCTCTTGTTATACTGGGAGTCCATTGCAACATCAACGGGAGCGGTAAGAGCATTGTCATCAATGGCGCGTTCGTAAACGAAAACTTTACCGCGTTCGGTGCGGGCGGCGAGTTGACCGAGTCTGACCAGTTGCCAGACCTCGCCGGTACCGATGCCTTGCTGCTCGGCATAGCGACTGAGTTCGATGCCCTCGATTTGCGCGTCCTGATCAGCCAAAGCCGGCTCTGGCATGGCATTTGGTTCGGCCGCAATTTCCGGAGAAAATGCCAAATCACTTTCTATCTTTGGCTCTGATGTCGTGGGCAAGACCAAGCCTCCTAATGGCTGAAGTGCGATCTAAAGCAATCTTTTAACTCATGAGTCGATTTGAGGCAACCGATGAGCGGGTGTCCCTGGACGAACGTGGTGTCCGAGCCAACGGTTGCGGGAGAAAAGCCTAAGATGTTAGCAAAGTTAAAGCTGCTGTGGCAGCGGGCCCAAGACGGCCTTCCCATGCTGGTGATGTGCGCTGGTGTCGTGCTGGTATCGTATCTGGCGTTGTTCAGTCATTATCGCAATTTTAATTTTCATGTGAATGATTGGCTTTACAAGCTCGAAGCCACGTTTTTTGATTTTAAATTACAGCAACGCGGTCCGGAAAAACCAACCGGTCAGGTCGGTATTTTGGCGATCGACGAGAAAAGCATCGGCCAATTCGGACGCTGGCCGTTCTCGCGCAAATACTACGAAAAAGCCTTCAAGAATCTCAAAAAACTTGGCGTGCAGTGGATCAGCTTTGATTCCATTTATAGCGAGCCGGAAAAAACCTTGCTCGAAGACGTGGAGCGTCAGGTGCGCACGATGCCAAAAGCCAGCCTGGTACGCAAAGTTCCGCCCAAAGGCAAACAAGGTGACGTGGATAAGCTGACCGAATTGGTACTGACCAGTCCCGCCGATATGGGTTTTGCACGCGGTCTGGGTGAGTTCCGTCACATCATTCTTGGCTATTTTTATTTTGCTTCGCAAAAAGCGCTGCAACAAAATATCGGCAACCGTCGCAATCCTTATGAGGGAGCCGAGGCGATGCTGACGTCGGAGCTTGCCGTTGACATGCCGGAAGGACGCAAGCTCGGCGACTACCGCGTGATTACCAAAGCTCACGGCATTGTTCCGAACATACCGATCGTGGCGTCGGCGTCGCCGCATTTTGGTTTCTTTTCCAACGAAGCCGACAGCGATGCCATCAATCGCTGGGTAACATTGGTCGCGGACGTCAACGGTGTTCTGATGCCGTCACTGGCGCTAAAAACCGCCGCCGAGCATCTGAATAGCGATGTGCTGGTGACTTTGGATCAGGATCCCAGTGCTGGTATCGAGAGAATCACGTTGGTTAATCGCAAAGACAACTCCGAACGACATATACCTATCGACCCGCAAGGTGCCGGCCGCGTGTTGGTGAATCATCGTGGTCCCGGCAATCAGATCAGACATTTCAGTCTGGCGGATGCTTACAACAATACGTTTACCAATGACGAACGCAAGAGTCTCAAAGGCATGACTTTGATGCTAGGCGCGACCGCGATCGCCATGAATGATGCGCGTCCCAATCCATTTGATGCGGCGATCAACGGCGTCGAGATTCACGCAACCGCCGTCGATAACATTGTCAAAGGTGCGACCGGTGATTTGTTACGTCGACCGGTGAGTATATATGCGTTGGAACTTTACATCGTTCTTGGTGTCGGCTTGTTGTTCGCGCCACTGATGATCTGGGGGCGTGCGGTGTTCTCGGCGGTGGCAGTACTGGTATTCCTGATTGGTTACTACTATGTCGATAAGTATCTATGGTTTAATCGCGGTGTTTGGACGTTTACCTTGGTGCCGGCGTTTGAAATGGTGAGTATGTTTATCACTACCACGCTTTATAAATACATCGTCGAAGAACGCGCTCGTAAACAGATCAAAGGTACCTTCCAACAATATCTCAGCAAGGATGTTATCGAGCAGGTCTTGCAGGATCCCGATAGTCAAAAACTCGGTGGCGTGCGCAAGGATGTGACGGTGTTCTTTTCCGATGTGCGTGACTTCACCACCATTTCCGAGAAGCTCTCAGCCGAGAAGCTCGGCGAGTTGATGAACGTTTATTTCAACTCGACGACGCCGAGCGTTCTCAGTACGGGCGGCACGCTCGACAAATTTATCGGTGATGCGATCATGGCCTTTTGGGGGGCGCCGTTGCCGATGGTGGATCAGGCGGATCGTGCCTGCCAGTCGAGTCTGGAGATTTTGCATGCCGTGGATAAGCTGCGCGTCGATTTACCCAAGATGGGTTTGCCGATGGTGGATATGGGGATCGGTTTGAATTCCGGCCCGGCCTCGGTCGGTAACTTTGGATCGAGTCAGCGCTTTTGTTATACGGTGATGGGCGATACCGTGAACCTGGCTGCGCGCCTAGAGGGTTTGACCAAGCAGTTCGGCGTTAAGATTCTGATCAGCGAGTACACGCGCGCACAATTAAAACGCACCGACTTCTTTATGCGTGATTTGGCGGTCATCACGGTTAAGGGCAAGGATCAGCCGGTACGTATTTTTGAATTGATGCGACCGGACTATCTCAAACAAGAAAGTGCTTTGAAAAATTTTATCGGTGAATTTGAAGACGGCCGCCAAGCTTTTGCCGCACGTGAGTGGGCGAAAGCCGAAAAGTCTTTTATGAACTGCATGCTCATTAAGCCGGACGATTTGCCGACCAACCAATATCTCGAAGAAATCGCCGAATTCAAAGTCACCGAGCCGGGAAAAAATTGGGACGGCGTGAAGCGCTTTAAGACAAAGTAAAAAACTCCACCAACGATTCATGACGAACATCATCATCGCACCAGGTGGCGGCCAACTGGCCGCCGCGAATGCCGCTGACCTGTGTTGCAAAATCCTCAATGAGTGCCAGATCATGTGAGGCGAAGATAATGATGCAGTGTGTGCGACTGGTCAGATCACGCAAAAGTTTCATGACCTCGCGAGCGGCGGCGACATCGAGATTAGCGGTGGGTTCGTCGAACAACAACACGCGCGCTTCGGCGGCGAGGGCGCGGGCGATATGAATTTTCTGTAACTCACCGCTGCTGAGCGAGGCGAGTGCGCGTCCGGCAAACTCGCTGATCCCGAGATCGGCGAGTGCTCGCTCGATAGCAAGTTGATCAGAGCGGCCAGGAAACCCACGGTGTAACGGATAGCGACCAAATAATAAAACTTCGGTTACCGTGTACCAGGCTGGTGTGAACGCACCTTGCGGCAGCCAGGCGATGTCGTGAGGTGATAGAGCGCGATCATCCAGCAATAAGGTTCCGCTTTGGCGCGGCTGAATACCGACGATGCTCTTGAGCAAAGTGGTTTTACCGGCGCCGTTGCGACCGATCAAGGCATTGAGTTTGTCGCTGCTAAAAGCACAGTCGAGAGGACCAAGCTGGAAAGCACGCGCGCCAGGCACGGTGCTCGGGCGATGTGTGGCGATAAGATCGTGAATTTGTAATTTTCGTGTATGCGTCATGGGCGTGGCTCCCGTTGCTCGTTGAGCAGGAGCCAGGCGAATAATGGCGCGCTGACGAGCGCGATGACAATGCCCACTTGTAATTCATAAGGACTGCGAACGGTGCGTGCAAACAAATCGGCGCTGACCACCAAGGTCATCCCATTAATGGCACTGAGCAGGAGTAAGCGTTTGTGCTCGGCACCAAAAACGCGACGCGTGATGTGCGGCACGATGAAGCCAACGAAAGGAATAGTGCCTGCCATCGCCACCGAACCGCCTACCAACAGCGCCACTGCCACGATAATTAACTGCCGCAGATGCTCGACTTTGACTTGTAAGGATCGCGCAACATCATCGCCTAAAGCGAGGACGTTCAATTGATAGGCGCCGCGCCAGGCCAAAGCACCGCCGATGGCGATTGCCGGCAGCCCCAACCACAAATGCTCCCAGCCGCGCGCATTGAGATCGCCGAACAACCAGAATAACAAGCCGCCTTGTTGTTGGTGAGCTTCCACGGCCAAGGAAATAATGAGCGAGGTGAATGCACCAAGAAACATCGTCAGCGAAAAACCTACCAGCAGCAGATTCTCCGCCGCCAAGCCGGCAGCGTATGCGTGGCGGGAGCGCGCGACGCGCAGCACCAGCAAAGTCGCGACGATCGCGCCGGCGCAGGCGGCTGCGGGCATCGCAAACCACAACCAGCGACCGATCCCCCAGTAATACACGAGTGCCGCTGCCGTCGCCGCCGCTGCCTCGGTGCCAATGACCGATGGCGTGGCCAGGGGATTCCGAAATAAACCCTGGCAGAGCGTGCCGGCCATGGCCAGAGCCAGGCCGCAAAGCGCGCCGACGGCGATACGCGGCAGCCGGATATCAAACAAAATACTGCGACCGAGTTCGTCATCGAGATGTAACGGCGTCGGACCGCTGGCAGCGGCGGCGACAACGGCGAGCAGTAAAGCCAGCCAGCAGATGCTGAAGGCAAAACGCTTGCACAGTTGGGGTAATCCAATCATGGTCGCGACTGCAGCAGTTGCGTCTGCATTGTGCGCGCCGCCTCCACCACGTACTGGGATGTGGCATAGAGTTGGCGTTCGGTTAATAAAATAATTCGCTGGTCTTTAAAAGCCTTGAGATTTTTCCAGCCGGGAGTTTTAGCAAGTCGGGTTTTTAGTCGCGTCAGATCTTTGTTGTCGCCGGCCGCGATAATGACATCCGGCTGCCAGCTCGCTAACATCTCGATCGATAATTTGGGCCAGCCTTTTAGGCCGGCGGTAGCTGCAACATTCTCAGCGCCGATTTGCGTGACCAGGTCATTGAAAATTGTCTCAGCGCCAATGGCGACGCCATCAGGGTCATAAAAAATCAAACGAGGTTTGCGACCCCAGACTTGGTGCAGTTCGGTTGTGCGTTGCTGGAGTTGTTGCATGGCCGCGCGTGTTTGTTGTGCCAGCTGTCGTGCTGCCGTCTCGGCGTGAACCAAAACACCGAGATCAATAATGCATTGATAGATATCTTCGAGCGTCGTGGCGGCCTTGATCACAAAAACGCGTTGTTGTTGATTGCGTTCCAAAGTCCGTATGAGTTCGGGGCGGTTGAATACCGACAACAAGACGAGATCGGGACGGGCCGCGACGATTTGTTCAGGCGTGGTTAATGGCTTTGCGGCAAGCTGCGCTGGCAGTTGCTCATGGATATTGCTGAAGCGTGAATCCGTGGCTTTGGGTGATATGGCGAGCAGGCGTTTATTGGCTATGGGATCGCTAAGCAGCGTCATCAGGATTTCATCGCTGGTCAGAGTATGCGAGATGATGCGTTGGGGTGGGGTGGCGGTGGTGATTTTTTGTCCGCGTGCATCCGTGACCGTACCGGCCAGAATGGGTAGGCTTGCGATATAACTTATTGAAATTATTATTATTTTTAGCAAAATCAATCCGCTTTCCGCCTAATTTCCAAGTAATTTCGATACCTTGCCACCTGAGCCAGGCTTCTTCAAGCATAAATCAATTTATAAATTCTATAGATTTTATGATTTTTTATTAAAATATGTTTACTTTTTAATAAAATACTATAATATGCCTTTAACACGTCGCCAGGCGTGGGTTGTTGTTGTCGCTGATTTTTGTTGTTGCTGAAGGAGTCTTTTATGCGTTCAAAACTGTTACTGGTTTCTGCCATCCTGACCCTCATCCCGTTAGCGTTCATTGCTAATCACCTGCAAAAAACTCCGGATGTGATTTATACCGATAAAGTCGTGTCACCATCCCCAGGCCCCATTACTTATCAAGCAACGCCAGCGGTACCTGATGTTCCACCAAAAACCAAAATAACCAAACCCAAGCGCGTTGCCACCAAAACCAAACGCTCGCGCGCCAATGATGAACCTTTAGCAGGTATGCGTCAGCAGCGTCGCGAAGAAGCCAAGCAGACGCGTAGTCCTTATGCGGCGCAACAACTCGGTATGCCGGCTGTGCAGCCGCGCGGTGATGTTTATGATCCGATGGCCAAACGTTGGGTTCCTGGTTTGAGTGGACCGCAGGTGCGTGTGCAAATGAATAAAGCCGCACGTCAGCCGGTTCCTTGTCAGGATGAATCCTGTGTTGTTAAAGGCGAGGATGGTGTGTCAGTGGCTGGTGTGGTTATGAATACGCACAAACGCCGTCTCCCGACCGATCCTGGTTTGATGGAAGGACGTGTCGAACGTGGTAACGGTGTGGTTACCCCGGCAGTGTACGTGAAGTAAGTAAGGATTATTTAGTATTTAACTGCCGCTGCATTCCGTAGCGGCATCGGTGGCCGAATAAATTCTTCTGTTAGTTCGACTTAATTCCAAATTCCATTGATCCAGAATCGAGAAATCAGAACAACCAGGACTTACGCGTCGGCTGTTGGCGGGAATGCCGCTGGCATGAATGCCGGGGTTGGCAATTTCATAAGCACTCATATCAAAGTCAGTCGCGGTGCTGACACCGAGATAGGTATAGCGCACGGCGCTACAGTTGAGGACTTTGTAGCCGATAACATTATTGTTATTGCAACTGCCGACCGCAGAAAAATCCGTGGCATTCAGTTCCAGAGCCGGTGCATCGGGGTAGACACCGTTATTGTCGACGGCAAAGCTTTCGGCGAGGGTGGCGATAATACTTAAATTAGTTTTGGCTTCGGCTTGGCGGGCTTTCACCTGAAAGGTCTGAAAACGCGGTACCGCCAATGCCGCTAAAATGCCGATGATGCCGACCACAATCATCAGTTCCACCAGGCTGAAAGCGCTCTGGTTTTCATTTTGTTTCTGGAGTTTTGAGCAGCGACTGCGTACGCGAGTAAACAATGCAACATCCATTATCTAATCGGTTTAATATATGCCGGCGATGATCGTAACTCTCTTAACGCCGGGTCTTCATTTACCGCTGGTCCTGGCTGAAAATACTTATATAGCATCATCAGTGGCGCCAACGGATTCATCAGCATTGCCGGGGACTCGTCATCCGTGCCTGGAGCAAAACCAAGGCCCAGAGCAGCCCATTTGGGATCCTGCTCAACGGTAACGTAGACCAAAGTAATATCGTTGCCGACGATACGTATTTCATCACGCGGGCCATCATAAGATGGGGTGTGCACGATGATCTTGCGATAGTCGAGACGAATGCTGACGCTGGCGATTTGCTCTCGCTCCAGATCGTCTGTATTACCATTGCTGGCCAAGACATCTTTTATTCTATCAAAGAGTAAGGCGCGAAAGTATGGCTCGCCCCGGGCTTGTTTCAACGTGTAACTTTTATCTTTTTGGGCTTGTAACAAGACTTGCGATTTTCCCGAAGAAAAATGCCGGCGCAGCGCATCTGGAACATTGATGTAATCAGCCAGCAGCTCAGCAAATTTTATGATGGCGCTCGACGCCTGAATCTTGGCGCCATCACTTGCCCATTTGCTGCTGGTGGCGTTTCCCGGTGTTTTCGTGTTGCTGGTGATCGTCACCTGATCAGCGCCGGGGAGCAAATCTTGATAGTGGAGCTTACCACCCGAAGTGCTGGCACCTGATCGGCTCCGATCGGGAATTTTATGCTTTGATGGGCGCTCGGTTGGAGTGCCGCTCTTGGTTGCTTTGGAAGTTGCCGGCGTGACATGGATGCTGAATTTCACCGGTGTGGACGTGGGCGGCGATGTCACCGGCTGCTGCTCGTGCGGCAACAGCAGCAAAGCCGCGTGCAGCAAGGCGGTAGCAATGATGGCAATGGTCCAGCGTAACAGAAAATACTCCTACAAGTGACTCAATGTACCCAAGGAAAAAATCTTTACCAAGCGGCTATTAAAGACTACTATCGCAAACTTACAACCAATGGTTTCAACAAGGGTTTTTGAGGTAGCCGCACCATGATCGAAGTTTCTGGCCTCAGTAAATACTACGGCAACCACCGCGCCATCGAAAGAGTCAGTTTCAAGATCAATGAGGGAGAGATCGTCGGTCTGCTGGGTTTGAACGGTGCCGGTAAAAGCACCATCTTGAAAATCCTGGGTTGTTTTTTGCTGCCGTCCGGCGGCGAAGCGAAGGTCGCTGGTGTGTCGGTGGAGACCGATCCCTATCAGGTGCGTGGCATGATCGGTTACTTACCGGATACGCCACCGCTCTATGATGACATGACGGTCGAGGGTTACCTACGTTATGTGGCGGCGTTGAAAAACGTTGCCGGCCGTAATATCGATGCACATGTTCACGCCGCGCTTGATCAGACAAATACACGCGAAGTTTCGACGGTCAGTATCGGAGCGTTGTCACATGGTTATCGCCAGCGCGTTGGTATCGCCCAGGCGTTGGTGCATCAACCGAAAGTTCTGATTTTTGATGAGCCGATCAATGGCCTTGATCCGGTGCAGATCGTTGAGATGCGGGACCTGATTCTGGGGCTGCGTGGCAGACACACGGTGATTTTATCAAGTCATATCCTCTCGGAGATCACCAAAACCTGTGATCGCATCATGATCGTCGACAAAGGCCGCCTGGTGGCGGAGGGCACCGAAGAATCACTGACGCGCGCATTGACGCAGGCGATGCGGGTGTCTTGTACGCTGGCGACCGCGAATGAGGACGTCCTAGCAGCGATTCGCGCGGTGCCGGAAGTAACATCGGTCCAGGTCCGTGATGATGGCCGGCAGACAAAATTATTTATCGATACCTCGACGGATGCGCGTGCCGCCATTGCTGCGGCTATTGTTCAGGCGGGTGGCGCGTTGTTGGCGTTGACGCGCGATGACCAAGATCTTGAGGGGATTTTCATGCGTCTGGTGGGTGGTTCCGGCGGATCAGATACGCACTGAGTGGAGTTGTAGTATGGCCAAGATGATTTTGATTGCGCGACGCGAGTTGCATGCATTTTTCAGCACCTGGATGGGTTACATCATCGCCGCAGTTGCCTTGTTTATCGATGGTTTGCTGTTTACCTCGTTTGCCGTGGGCAGTCGGGAAAAATTCTCCGGCGAGGTGTTGTCGGATTTTTTCTATTATCATAGCGGCATCAGTATGGTGGCCGGCATATTTTTATCCATGCGTCTGTTGGCCGAAGAAAAACAAGAAGGCACGGTCGTGCTGTTCTACACATCACCGGTAACGGAACGCCAGATTATTTACGGAAAATTTTTATCGGCGTTTATGTTCTTTGTGTTTTTGCATGCGCTGACTTTATATCTGCCGGCGCTGATCTTTATTCATGGCAAGATTTCGATTGGGCATCTGGCTGCTGGCTATGTTGGTTCGATTTTGGTGGGCTCGGTAGTTATGGCCATGGGCGTTTTCGCATCGGTGCTGGCGCCGAATCAACTGATCGCGGCGGTGTTGGGCGCGATGTTCGCCGTGACCTTCCTGGTCTTGTGGATGGTCTCGGCAATTGTGCAGCCGCCGTTCAAGGATTTGTTTAGCTATCTGGCTATTCACAATCAGCACTTCACGCCGTTTTCCAAGGGCATCGTGCATATCGGGGATCTAGTTTACTACGGTAGTTTGATCTTTTTCTTTCTGGAATGTGCGGTCCGCTCGTTAGAAGCGCGGAGGTGGCAGGGATGATCACGGTTAAAGTGGCCGCTTTATTGCGGCTGCCGTTATTTGTTGTCGGTTTGATTTTATTTTACGCCGCGGAACGTTATTTTTCCGCGGATCGTTTCTATCTAGCGTTGTGGGTGTCGGGTTTGGTGTTGGCCATGCTTGGCGCGCTGGCGCCGATCATTGCTGGTTTCTGGGCGCGCCGCGATGGTTTGTATCAGGAAGCACGTGCTTGGTATTGTGCCGCCGCCTGGCAGTTCGTAGTGGTCGGCGGGTGTGTGGTTTATAAAATTTATATGCGGGTACTCGGTACCTCTCCCGCTCCTGAAACCATCATCGGACAAGTATTATTGGTCGTGTGGCTACTGGCATTGATTTTGGGTTTTGCCGCCGGTATCGGGATCGAGACCGCGCGTTTCAGCGCCGGTCGCGGTGCGTTGGCGGAATCGCGGCGCGTGGCGCGCGCGGGTTTTACCTGGTTGATGGTGGGTATGGTGCTGTGTTCTCTTATCGCCATCAATTATGGCGCCAGCAAAAAAGATAAGGCATTTGATTGGAGTTATCTGAAGACCACGCGGCCCAGTGAGGCTACCGCGAAGTTGTTGCAGACACTCACTGAGCCGCTCAATATCGCCGTGTTCTTTCCCAAAGATAATGAAGTGCGTCCTTTCGTCGAAGAATATACTCAGGCGTTGACCCAGCTCGAAAAGAAAGTCTCGGTAAGTTTTTATGATAAGGATTTGCATCCGACCCAGGCGGAAAAATACCGGGTGTCGCGCAACGGCCAGATGCTTTTGGAGGTCGGCGACAAACGCGAACGTATCGATATTGGTCTGAATCTGAGCAGTGCGCGTTCAGTCCTGAAAAATTTTGACAACGAGTTTCAAAAAGCCTTTCTCGCGCTCACGGCGGCGCGCAAGATCGCCTACTTTACTCGCGGTCACGGTGAAATGTCGTGGCTCGCTAGCAATGAGGATCCGTTGTACTCGCTGAAGCGTTTAGAAGCCATTATGCGCAGCCAGAATTACTCGCTGCGGTTTTTTGGTGCCGCCGAAGGCAGTGCTCAGGAAATCAATAAAGAAGCATCGGTGGTGGTGATCGCCGGCGCCAATCAACCTTTTCTCAAAGAAGAAGTCGCGGCTTTGCAGCGTTATCTGCAGGCGGGGGGCAAAGCTCTGATCTTTTTGGATAATGAACGTCCGGATCAAAAACCGGCGGCACCTGGACAAAAGCGCCAGGATGACCCGCTGTTAAAGATGTTGGCGGAGATTGGCATCGACGTGCGTTTGCAGATTCTAGGCAACGATCGCAATTACGTGAAGGCGACCAGCAGTCCGGCGGATTTCTGGTTCCTGTTCACCAATGTGTTTACCTCACACGAATCGGTCAGTAATCTGGCGCGCAATGAGGAGCGCATCGGGGTGTTGGTGTTCCAGTCGGCATATATGGAAGTGACGCCCGAGGCTCATGGCTGGAAAAATTTTGAAATCGTTAAAGCCTTGTCGGACACTTTTGTGGATGCCAATAAGAACTTTCGCTTTGATGCTGATACCGAGAAACGTAACAGCTATGTTATCGGCACGGCCAGTACCTATAAGGCCGCTGATGCCGCTGCGCCAGAAGGCCGATTGATCGTTTTCTCGGACGCGACGATGATTTCAGACGCGCTTTTGCATACGCAGGTGCCGGGGAATTTGTTGTTGTTGCTTGATTCGCTAAAATGGCTGGCCGGTGAGTCGCACTTGGCTGGTGCGCAGACCAGTGAGGAAGACATAAAAATACTGCATACGCGCAAAGAAGATTTAGTGTGGTTCTGGGGTTCAGTCGTGGCTGTTCCATTGTTGGTGTTGTTGGCCGGGTTCTTGGCGACACGCAAACGTCATGCGGGAAGGATAAGCGACCATGCGGCGGCGTGATTTTGTTGGTTACTGTTTATTATTGGTGGCGAGTCTTGGGTTTGCTTATTGGGCGACAAGGCCGGCGAACGATGGCGATGTCGATCGGGTGGAGATTATCAAGATTGATCCCAAGATTGTGCGCGAAGTGACTTATGAATCTGCCGGTGAAAAAGTCAGCATCAAGCTGCGACCGCAAACCGGCGCGTATTGGGTGCGTCATGAGACTTTAACGCCTGTCCAAGGAGAGCCAGCCACCATCCAGGAATTTCGCGCGACCGAACGTATGAAAGATGTACTAGCCTCGTTTAATCCTCTCGAGGCTTTGCGAACAGTGGGCAAGGCCAGTAGCGATGAGCTTGAGGAATACGGTCTGAAGGATCAACCAGCCACCTTAAAGATTCACAGCCTGGATGCGACATTGTTGGAGCTGAAGATCGGTAAGAAAAGTTATGGCAGCAGTAATATATTTGCATTGGACAACAAGGATAACCGCGTTCTGTTATTGGTTGGTCAGTATATTGATTACATCAGCAAAGCGCCGGCGCAATTATTTGAGCGCAACTTATTGAGTAGACCAATTGAGGAGTATACACGTGTTGTTATAACGCGTGGCGACGAAAATGTGGCATTGGTACAGGCGGCGCGTGACAAGGAAGGTGGCGTACAGTGGCGCGTAGATGCCGAGAGCAGTACGCCCAAGCCGTCGTTCAGAACCTGGCTGGAGAAAGTCGCATCGCTTCGTATCATGTCGTATGCTGACAGCAGCGATCTTAAGCAGCTGGAAGCCGCCGACACCCGTTTTGAATTGATCTTTGAGCACAACGGTATGCCGGTGGACAGTTTGCGATTTAAGACGTTGTCGCAAAACAAGGGGTCGGATGAGGTTTGGGTGACTTCCAAGTTTGCGATGACCGATGTAAAACTCGGCGAGAATCGCGCCGAGCCAGTGATTAAAGATCTTTCCACGATTTTGAGCGACGCCAAATAGCCGGCAAAAAGTCTGTAGTTTCGCGATGTAGGTGCTGGGAAGTTTTGCACTCGGCAAAATCAGCTGCAAGGGCCTACTTGTTTCGGCATCCCACTGTGTTACGATTTAAAAAGATCCCACTCTAATGTTTCCTTTTTTTAAACCCGGTAGCACCAAAGCGTCCGTCCGGAGGTAAGTGAGTATGGGCTTAAGGATTGCGACGAATATTTCGTCGTTAACAGCACAGCGACACATGCGCGAAACCCGGCGATTGCTGGACGTCTCTTTAGAGAGATTGTCGAGCGGCTATCGCGTTAATCGTGCCGGTGATGATGCGGCAGGTCTCGCGATCTCCGAGAAACTCCGCGCCAAGACCCGAGGTTTGGTACAGGCGCAGAGAAACGCATCGGATGGTGTCTCGTTGATTCAGGTTGCTGAGGGTGGTTTGAACGAAGTTCAAAACATTCTTGTTCGTTTAAGAGAACTTGGCGTGCAATCAGCCAGTGATACGATCGGTGATCAGGAGCGTCGTTTCCTCAACGAGGAATTCCAGGCGCTCAAGGAAGAAGTCGATCGTATTGCCAATGTTACGGAATTCAACGGTACGATGCTCCTTGACGGTACTGGCGGTAGTCTGGATTTCCAGGTTAATACCGGTGGTAAGAATATTTTGGGTGTCGATCGGATTTCTTTTGATGCTTTCCGTTCTGATATCAATACCGATAAACTGGGTATGGAAGACCTTGGCGTCGCCAGCAAGTTTGATTCGCAGCGTAGTTTGCAGCAACTTGATCAGGCCATCGACTACGTGTCGTCGATTCGTGGTGACTTAGGCGCGATCGAAAACCGCCTGCAAAGCACGATTCGTAACCTGGCGGTGTCGATCGAGAACTTGTCGGCGGCTAACTCGCGTATTAAAGATGTTGATATCGCGATCGAGACTTCGGAATTGACGCGTAACAATATTCTGATGCAGGCGGGTACATCGGTGTTGGCGCAAGCTAACAATATTCCGAAGATGGCTTTGAGTCTGTTGCAAGGTCAGTAAACACTGATGTTGGTGGACTCAGATTGAGTCCAACCCCCAGATAAAGCTACGTTCCACTAAACTTCGCACCCTCTCGTTTTGGTCAAGAGTGCAGACCAAAGCCAGAGGGTGTTCAACTTTTTGATCAGCGACATCCGCGAAAGCTGTATGCCAGGTGCTGGAGACTTTTCCGGGGGTCAGCAGAATAATTTCCGGCATCTGAATCCTGTCGATAATATGCCGGATGCAGGCAATAAGAATGTTTGGTTCGGTGGCACCCCATTCATGAATCACACCGGCCAAATCATAGCCTCTGCCTATCACCGCATAACAGGCAATCGCGGTACTGCCGACTTGGCGACCAATCAATAGAAATGTCGCCGGAATGGCTAAAAGCTCGCGCATTTCCGCCGGGGAACGCCGCAATGTAACGCGTGCCGCCGAACGCAGATCGAGAATGTTCTGAAGCATGGCCTCATCAATCTGCGATATCGGCACGGCAGAAAATTCCCAGCTCGTATCGGCCATTCCGCGCAAGCGTCGGTTTAAGCTGAAACTCCAGCGTAGCTCGCACCCGAGTGACCGGAAGCCATGATTCTGATAAAATTGAGATAGGTCGCTCCAAAGATACAGAGCTTTTATACCAGAGTCGGCGGCAATCATTTTCAGATGTTCGAGTAATTTGGACATGATGCCCTGACCGCGCCATTGTTCTTTGGTGGCAACGTTCCCAATGAGTCCCACATCGCAGTGTGCGCCATTTTCCCGATCGATCAGTACGCGTGGCCAGAGATTGGCGTGGGCTACGATATTACCACCGTGTGTTACGCAATAACTGTAAGCGCTATCAGCGTGATTCAGTACCAGTGGATACTCGGCGGTGATTTGGAATGGTAGCGGTTGTGGCCGCAAGGCTTCCTGCAGCAGTTGATCGCGTCCGGCGAAATGCTCGTTCGTTATTGGGTGGCTGATTCGGATATCGTTCATGGTCTCTCGTATGATTTTAACTGCAATTGTAGCATGTGATCGCGTTTGCGACAGCTTAATATAAGGTGAGTTCATGGGCATACGCATGCCAGGTCTAGCTTCGGGAATTCCGCCGGATATGGTTGAAAAACTGATCCAGGCCGAGCGAATTCCGTTGGAGACCGCCAATAAACGCAAGGAACTTGTCGTCAATGAAAAGAAAGAATTTGAGAAACTCCAGACACATCTCACCGAATTGGATCAGGCGCTAACCGGTCTGAAAACCAGAGGGGATTTCTTTAAACTAAAAGTTGAATCCTCACACCCCGATATCATCGAAGGAACTGTGAGCGCGAATGCCGTGCTGGGCAACTATGAATTTGAAGTGCGCGGTATGGCCAAGAATGAGAAAGAGCTGGCGTTGGGGTTCCCTGATCGTAACGAGACGCCGGTCGGATTTGGTTTCATGATGATTGAACGCGAAGACATGGAGCCCGCTGAACTTACCATCGAACCCGGTTTCACTCTCGAAGAAGTTGCGTCGCAAATCAACGATGCACAAATTGGCGTCAAAGCCATGGTGATTAACACCAAGTTTCAACCTGATCCTTATCGTCTGCTGATTATCAGCGAAAAATCCGGCAAGGAAGCCGCCATCAATATTGACGAGGATACGACCTTCCTCGAATTCAAAGAACAAGTCACCGGTCGCAACCTCGACATTCTGTTTGAAGACGTACCGGTTACTGATGAAGATAATCAGCTTGATGAGTTGGTGGAGGGCGCGACGTTTTATGTTAAGCGCGCCGAGCCTGGTACGCGCGTGCAAGTGAACATCACCCACGATGTTGACGCGACCATGGAAGGTATTAAAGGCTTTGTTGAGAAGTACAATACCGTCGCTAGCTTTATCAACGGTCAGTTTGCCAAGAATCCTGATACCGATCGCGCTGGGGTGTTAGCCGGTGATGCATCGATTAAGACCATTCTTCGCCAATTGCAATCGGCACTTGGCAGTCCACTGAATAGCAGCAGTAAGTTCAATACTCTTGCGGATATTGGGATTACCACCGACCCCAAGTCGGGTACGCTGAAACTCGACGAGACTAAAGTTAAAGCCGCGCTTGCCGAAGACTATGAAGGCGTTGCCAGCTTGTTCATTCATTCACGTGCCGGAGCCGGTGCAGCTGAACGCATGGCGTCTCAGCTCAAGGGTTTTCGTGATCCGGGTAACGGGATTGTTCGCAGCCGCATCCGCGGTCTCGACAAAGTGATTGAGAATCAAGATAAGGCGATTGAAAATCGCGAACGACTGTTGACGCAACGTGAAGAGATGATCCGCCGCAAGTTTACGGCCCTCGAAGGTCAAATGGCCGGGATGCAGCAGCAGGGGAATTTCTTGGCGGCGAAGATGGGCAGCGGCCAGGCTCCGCAAGGAGGTGGCGGCTAAGTAAGAGCACTAACGAGGTAGTCAGCGATGAATAATCCGTACCGCAATTATCAGAAGACGCAAGTCACGACAGCTAGTCGCGAAAAAATCCTCCTAATGCTCTACGAAGGCGCCATTCGTTTTACCAAGCAAGCGCTCGCGGCAATGAAAGCCGGTAAAGTCGCTGACAAGGGTAAATACATCAGCAAAGCCACAGCGATTATTTCCGAACTTATGGCAACCTTGGACTTCAAAGTCGGTGGCCAATTAGCTGTGGATCTCGAGAATCTTTATGTATTCATGATCGATCGCCTGATCCAAGGCAATATTGAAAACAATCCTGAATATCTGGAAAACGTCGAGAATCTGCTGATGACGTTGTATGTCGCCTGGAAGGATGTGATTGAAAATCCCCGGCCAGACGGCGTGCCGTCGCCGCAATTGCAGCCGAACGAGTACAAAAAATACGTGGAAAATCCGCAACCACAGTCCGCGGATGGTACGAACCAGGCTGGTGAAACGGTTGTTGATCGACCAAATTTCAAGTTAATCGCTTAGCAAATTCGCGGGTTAAAATGACGCCGCTTTGGTTTCTCGCCTGAATTGCCGCAAAAGTATGAATTTTTGCAACAATGTTCCATTGCGATATTCCCCTGCTAGTCTAATCAATAGGCATCTCGTCTAACTTCACTCGATCATCGTTTCTTTGACCAACCAAGTTTTGGGGGTAGCATCATGGGTATTTCGCAAGCCTTGTACACAGGCGTTACTGGATTGTCGGTTAACTCCGATGGTATGTCCGTAATCGCCAACAACATCGCCAACGCCAACGCGCGTGGCTTCAAGTACGATCGTGCGGAATTTGAAGACTTGTTGTCAGTTGATCTTGGTAGCGGTAGTAACTCCTCGCAGTTGGGCCGTGGTTGCCGTTTGCGTGATGTAAAAACCATTCATACGCAAGGTGGTCTGGCGGTAACTGACAATCTCACCGACTTGGCAATTCAGGGTAACGGTTTGTTCGTTGTCTCCAACCCTAATACTGAGTCGCAAGAATCCGGTGGCCAGTTTTTTACCCGTGTTGGTTCATTCGCTTTTGATCGCGATGGCTATCTCGTCGACTCGGTTGGCGGTCGCATACAAGGTTATCAGGCGGATCAAGACGGCCTGTTGTCAACGCGCGTCAGTGATATCCGTTTGGTCACCAACAACTTGCCTCCCGTCGCCACTAAGAAGGTGATGATGAACGTCAATCTTGATTCCAGAGCTGACGTTCTTGAGAGTGAATTCGACGTCAATCGAGCGGAGAAAACCTCGAACTTCAATAACACCATCACCGTTTTTGACAGCCAGGGTCGCGGCCATAACATGACGATTTATTACAATCGTCTCGAAGCCTCCAGTGGCGAGTCCAAGTGGGCTTGGCGCGCCTGCGTCGACTCCAAAGACGTCGTGGATGGCGATACGGATGTGCCGTTGCATGAAGTCGCCGCTGGCGAGTTGACCTTCAACTCTTTGGGTAACTTGCTGTCCGAAGAGACTTTCAAAAACGAAGTTAGTTTCAAGGGCGGTGCCTTGCCAAACCAGGAAATTGAACTCGATTTTGGTCAGAATATCGGTATTGAAGGTGGCAATGGTGTTGGTACCTCGTCATCCGTTGCTGCCGAATCAGTAACGGTATTTCATAACCAGAATGGTTTTGAAGCCGGTAACTTGAAAAGTTTGAAGATCGAATTGGATGGTACCATCCGGGGTTATTACACCAACGGTATTCAGCGCCAGCTCGCTTCGCTTGCCATTGCAACCTTTGAGAACATCGATGGTCTGCAAAAAGCCGGTCGTAACCAATTCTTTAAAACCCTGGAATCAGGTCCGCCCCGTATCGGCCGTCCGCAAACCGGTACACGCGGTTCCATCTATGCTTCGAGTTTGGAGGAATCCAACGTCGATCTAGCAACCCAGTTCGTGAATATGATTATGACGCAGCGCGGCTTCCAGGCCAACTCGCGTTCGATCACCACGACCGATAGCATGATCGAAGAAGTCGTGAACCTGAAACGCTAATAGAACGCGGATAAGTTAAACAAGAAAGCGCCACGAAAGTGGCGCTTTTTTTATTGGTCAGCAATTATGATAGATCTTGCCAGGTTTAACGCTTATGGCCGTCCAGTTTATCCTGCAAATCGCGTTGAACGCCCGCCGCCTCATCCAGGTTGAATTTCACATGCCGGATAAGTTGCACGACTTCGGCTTGCTTCATCAAGGCGCGTTGCATTAACTGGCAAACTTGATCTTCAATACGGTCGGTATGTTCATAGACGGTTTTATGTTGTGGCCAGAGATTCTCGCGGCCATTGCTGCCACCGACGCATAAAGGAATAAAGTGATCGATTTTGAATTCACCGCGTTCCATCGCTCCGATATGAAATCCGAGTTCGCGATCGTACGTGCGAATAATGTCTTGTTTGGTGGAGCTATCGACATCGCGTTCACAATAAGGAACTTTTTCGGGGTGGCGGAGAGAATCGGGTTCGTCACATAATTCGCCGGGGGTGAGGGCGGGATCGGGATGCTGCGGGAAACGACCGTCGGTCATTTGCCCATCGGCATGACGTTTTGCTGTGAGCAGCGTCGCGGTATTTTGCATACCACATCCGTTCGCCGCCAGCACGGATACCACTAAGAATAGACCAAGCCGCATAAATACTCCTTATAGACAGGCATTGAGGTGCCTGGTAGAGACGCCGAACCAAATTATCGGCATATACAAAGAGACAGTTCACGATTTCTCGTTTTCTTGTGCGGGACGGACCGTACTAAACGAGTCCTGAAATAGCAAGCATTAGAAAACCCTAATAAGTTTTCTCGCTGCTATGTGCCATAAACCCAGATTCAAAGTCGCCACGACAAAGAGGCCCAGACTCAGGCCGAGCCATAGACCAACTAAGCCTAAATCCCAGTAAAAACAAAGTATTATGCCGGTAAGCAAACCGATGGGATAGTGTCCGATCAAATTAGCGAACATCGGTCCGCGCGTTTTGCCCAAACCACGCAGAGCGCCGGCGGCTGCGACTTGTACTCCATCAAAGACTTGAAACATGGCCGCTAAAAATAAAATATCGAGGCCGCGGCGCACAACATTTGGATCGGTAGTGAACCAGCCGAAAATCGTGCGCGGCCAAACGAAAAGAATGACACTGCATGCCAACATCACGATGGCGCCTTGTGCGACACCGAACCAGCCGGCGCGGCTTGCCGCTGCCGGATAACGAGCGCCGACTTCTTGACCAACTCGTACAGATGCCGCGGCGGCAAACCCCATCGGAAACATAAAAGTGAAACTGGCGATCATCAAAGCGATGTGATGCGCTGCGAGATCGATCGCGCCTAAGCGTGTTGCTAATGTTGTGGCGATGGAGAACGCCGCGACTTCGAGCAGCATCTGCATGCCCGCGGGCATACCGATCGCCAGAATCGGCTTGTGCGCGGGCCACCAGCCATGAGCGGTAATGAAGTCGCGCGTATTGCGCCAGGTGGCGGCTCCGTGTCGTAGCGGTGAGTCGCGGTAGAACCAGCTAAAAAGTATGATGGCGACGAGAATACTGAAGCGCGACAAGGTTGTCGCATACGCGGAGCCAATCGCTTCGAGCCGCGGAAAACCCCATTCGCCGAGAACCAGAGCAACATTGCCGTAATAATTCAAAATATTCGCCGCGATCACAATCAGCGCCATCGGTAGCGCGATATTGCGTGCCTGCCAATACCGTTGATAGACCGTCGTGATCAAAACCAATGGTATGTTGATACTCATGATTTGCAAAAAGGGCACGGCAACCGCTAGCACGTCCTCGGTGGCTCCGATCAGATAATAAATTTCACTGACAAAATACAGCAAGGGGGTCAGGATGAGCGATAAGCCGACAGCGACGAGATGCCCCAAAACAAAATAACGATCACGTGTCGTGACGTCATTGGCGCCATGTGCCTGCGAAATCAGCGCATCCAATGCTGTCAGCACGCCGATACCCGAAATCACGCACATCCAGAACATACCCGAGCCCGCACCAACGCCGGCCAAGGCGGCGGCACTGACTTTGCCGACGACGATGGTATCGACCAGATTCATCAGCATCATGCCCAGCTGCGAGACAATGATTGGCGTCGCCAGCATCAGGCTTTGTCTGAGCTCTCGTCGTATGCTCATTAGATGATCTTTGCTTGGTCAACGATGACTTGACGGACACGGGCCGCGAACTCTTCGATGCTTTCTCGCGCCGCAGGTCGCACCGCAGGCAATATCCGAATCCGCACGTGCGCCGGTCCGGGCAGTAGCGAGCCTTTTGGCAGCAGATCGCGCGCGCCTTTAATGACCAGCGGCAGGATTGGCATATTTTCCGCGACGGCGAGTTTGAATGCTCCCATTTTAAATGGTCCGATCTCACCCGAGCTGGTGCGTGTGCCTTCCGGGAAGAAGAACATGCTGATGCCAAGGCGCAGCCATTGCGCTGCTTGTCGCATAGCTTGTGTATGACTGGTGCGATCTCCGCGGTTGACCGGTACATAACCAGCCCAGGTCATGGCGGGACCAATCAAGGGTAAATGGAATAACGATGATTTTGCTAACCAACGGAACTGAGTAAAAATGCAAAACACCGCCCAGATATCCGCCATGCTTTCGTGGTTGGCGACAATGACATGGCATTGTCGACGATCAAGATGTTCATGACCGTCGATACTCAGCCGCCATACCGGTACGCTTTTCAGCAGTAACCAGCCCCAAAGCGAGGCGATCCAGTGTATCGCGATATCGTAACGCTGTTGTCGCGTCAGTAACGCTACCAACCGAATAAACAAAAGGACGCTGAATAACACGATGGTTATCAGTGCCAGAAGCGTCCAAAAATAAACCGCCAGAATGAAGCGCATAGATTTGATTTACGATCGCTAGTGAATGGTCAATGCTTAGTGCGCATGTTGATCGAGTATATGCCGTACGACGATCTTAGCAATTTCATCTTTTGTTTGCGATTGCAAAGATGACGCCGCTGATTTCGCTGGTGCGGCGAAGTGAATATCGGCTTTGTGTATGGTCGGGCCGATTTCATGCAAACGATTGTGAACCAATAACGACAATCCATAAGTCTGGATATAGTCACGCGCAATCTTGGCTTCGGCCGCCGGAGTGAGTCCAGCGGTAAGTTTAAAGGCGATTTTCGGAGTGTCGAGATCACCGAGTTCTTCGAGAATTTTTTTGCTTTTTACCAGCTTGATAGTGAGTGCTTCGGTATTTTTCGAGTCGATTTTGCCGGTGTGTTGTTGGTCCGGAACAAAATCCAGAGCGGCGGCTGACATAATCAATGCCGAGATACCACGATCAATGCGGCTCTTGCAGGCTTGTAACATCTCGGCGTTGGTCTCAGCGGTAACGAGTTCGGTGTAGGCGGCGGGGCTGAATTGACGCGCACCGCAAATAGCGCTTACGGCATAGCCATGACGATACAATTCCTCGCAGATCAAACTCCCAAGCTTGCCGGATGACAGGTTGGAAATATAGCGCACGTCATCAATGTAACCGCGCGTACTACCCAGCGTTACTAACACTGGCGCCGTCGGTCGCAGGGAGTGCAACAAGTGATGCGCCACTTGATCGGCGACGACAGCAGGCTCGGGGAATTTACGTTTGCCTTCTTCGCCGCGGGCTTCCAGAATAGTTGCCCATTGTGCCAACTTCGCGAGATTCTGTAGCGTCGTCGGCGCTTGCGCCAGACTATCGTGCATGTTGGGCATGAGTAGGAGCGGCTTTTTGCTACCAAGATACGAAGTCGCCAATGCGGCTGCCGGTGTATCGGTGATGCCGGTGGCGATTTTAGCGATGATGTTGGCTGAGGCCGGAGCAATCACGCAGGCATCACCGGTGGCGATGTGCGATGCTTCGCCAGAGAAGTTACGTCGTGTCGGTTGTGCTGCTGCCCAGCTGAGGGCGGTTTCAGTGACGAATTGCGCACCGCCATCCGTCAGCCACGGAATGACTGTGGCGCCAAGTCGACGAAGCGCGCGAATAAAGCGCACGCTCTCAACCGCGCCGATCGAACCAGAGACAATAACTTCGATGGTTTTGCCGCTTAAGGCAGTGGAAATGGGATCGACGTGTAAGTCAGATGATCCCATCAGGTCAGGCTTTCTTGGCTTGCTTCGCCTTTAGTTGCTTAAGCTCGCTAGCATTTGGTTTGTTGAGCGCAAGATCGGGTTGTGTTGAACCAAACTTACGTAGTTTATTTTTGCGCCAAACACCCATTTTGCTTTTTTTCATTTTGCGGCGAAATTCAACGATTCTTGTATTCGATGCCATGTTGTTGCTCCAAAAAACCTTGGTCTATTCGAGGGGTGCAAAGTAGTTGAAATAGCAGTGGAAATCAAGCGCAAAGGCGAGCCAGTCCAAAGCCATGGTGGTCAAAGGGTCTAGCGGCATCTCGCAGAGCGTAAATCCATAAGCAAATCGCCGCTTTCCGGGAGATCGTTCCTCTTTACAGTGTTAGACGTAAGCCCAACTGCAAGGCCGGAATATTTAAATTAACGGCCTCGCTGACATTAACGGTATTGCCGCCCATTTTTACCGAGTCGATATTAAACTGTGCGTGCGTGACGCCAAGTCCGCCGACAAAATCCACCGTGTCGTTCATTGCTGCAATGAAGTCGACACCAAAGTAGGTAGCAACACCCCAAATGGGATCGTCGCTGGAAAAATCGGCGCCGGCATTGGTGCGACCTTTATAGGAACTCATAATCGGGCCGAGACCAAAGCGACCGACTAAAAAACTGCCGCTACCCATACTGGCGCCATAACCGAATTTTGCCAGCGCCATCAGACCTAGCGTCATATCAACTGATTCTTTGGTGCCGCCGGTGCGGGTGTAGCCGGTTTGGCCAAAGCCAAATTCCAACGAGGCTTCGATACGTGACCAGCTATCGCGTGGAAACACAAAGCCTGGTTCAACACTGAACTTGTAAGCGATGTCCGGTGATGAACCACCGGTTGCATAGCTTTGACCGAAACTGAGGTTGCCGCCGAGGAAAAATTGCCGCGAATTTTTGGGGCCGACCGCTGCCAGCTCGGGATCAAGCTCAGCATGCGCGGCAGGCGCCATTAACATCGCTGTCGCCAGGATAAAACCAAGATGGAAAAAGTTTTTGCGTGCTGAACAAAGCATCAATGGAACTCCTCTTCGTTCGCGGAATATCAATGCGTTACGGCTGCCAAGTCCTCGAGCAAGTAGTAGCATGGAAGGCCGGTTTTTGGCTCCAGTTTTTCGCCAGCGCCGTGAATCACCGCGCGAAAACCAAAACGCTCAAAGAGACGTTGCGCGTTTTGCATCTGCGGCGTGGTTTTTAAATACAAGCGTTTGTAGCCAAACTCTTTGGCGATACCGATACAGGCTTTGAGTAAATTCGCTCCCAGACCTTTGCCGCGATAATCCGGCTCGATCACTAGATCCCTGATTTCGCCGTAACCCTCTGACAACGGCAGGCCGGCGAGTGGTCCAATGCCAGCCCCACCGACGAGTTGATTGTTCGCGGAATTTTTGGCAACCAGAAAGCGCAGGCCGGGGCCTTGATAATTTTCAAATAAACCATCGAGTCGTCGGTAGGTCGCCGCCAGAACCGAGCCGACTTCCTCGAAGACGGAGAGGTTGCGACGAATGATGTCACACATATCAGCGGTCTCGTCCTGGCTCAGGTCGACGAATTGAACTTCCAGATGATGCTCGGACATCGCCACGTGCTTTCCTGTAGGCGTCTTACTTTCCCGTTTGTTCGCGGAAGACGAATCTATCATTAGAACGACCTCCTTGTCGTAACTCTTATATTTTTATCCATGCTCACCGGTATAGTGCATCGTCTTGACGATGATGTCCATATGTGAGGTGAATTCCATAAGTTTCTCTTGCCTTATCATGGGAAGTTAGCGACACTCCCCGGTCGGTTCATTCAGAAATTTCCGGAGGTTGGAGAGCATATGTGGAAAGTAGTTTTGAGTCTGATCATTGGTTTGCAGTCGTTGAGTGTAGCTTATGCAGGCGAGATCAGCATGATCTCCGGTCTTTATCAATCCGAGAAAACCAAAGCCGGTGGTAATACGGTGGGCACATCGACGATGGGAGTCGGTTTGCGTTATGCTGAGCCGTTGGATGATGTCATGCATTGGTTTGGTCAGGCTAATTTGACCCTACGTTCCTACTCGGGCTCACCGTCACCAGACAATTCCACCAGTCTGGCGTTGCTGGGTGGTGTGCGTTATTACTTTCCAGCATTTTCCGTTAGCGTGACGCCGTTTTTGAGCCTCTATGGCGGTTATAAAGCTGACAATACCGCTTCCGCCGGTGTCAGCGTGCGGGAAGTCGAGACCAGTGGTTTGTTTTACTACGGCTCCACGGGTTTTCGCTTTAATCTTGATCCCAATCTTTTTCTGGATACCGAAGTACAGATTTTTGAAAGCGCTTTATTCGCCACGGAAACTGAAACCACAACCACCACTACCGCTGGTGTGACGACCAGTACTGAAGTCAAGAGAACCCGTACCGATTTGTACCTGGCCAGTCACGGCCCGGCCGCAGTTAGAGTTGGTGTTGGTTTCAGGTTTTAAGCAGTAAAGACAAAAGTAAAAAATACGCAAATCAAGATCACGGAGTTTATTCATGGCAGCTCGTAAAAATCGTCCACCAAAGAATCGTAAAAAATCCGTGCGTTTTCGTGCGGCCAAAAAAGCACGTGTGAAGCGCAAGAAAGGCAAAAGTCCGCACGGCAAGAAGTTGTAAAGTCTATTATTGGTTCACGTAGGCTGGGAACTATCAGCACTTGGCGATAATTATTTAGCCGTTGATAGTTTTACAGCCGAAGCCTTCCTTAAAAGCTTTTACCTGATCCTTGCCCTGATCTTTGGCTAGAACCGGTTTATTGACGACCTTAACAGTGGTTGCCGGGGTCTGGGGCTGGGGTTTTGCCTGTTTCATAATGTCACCATCCTTTCCAAAGACTGGTATAAAAAGCACACCAATACTGACTTTTAAACAGCCAGCTATAATAAAAATATCAATAAAATCAACAAGTAATGCGTCTATCTGGCGGTTTCATTCCTGCCGCGGTTAAAGGTCTGCAACCTTCGTTCCAATCACTAGCTCGGCAAATCGGCGGGGGTAATCCGCCGCATCAGCCGGCAGAGTTCGGTCGGTCGGCGCTGGTCACCGGGCTTAGGATATTGTGGGAACAATAACCAGGCTTCGGCGGGCGTGACAATGGGTTTACTGGCGGCCGTGCCCAGTTGCTGGCCGGCTCGCACATGACTGAAGTTACGCCAGCCTGGTAGCAGGCTGATGTCGTCAGTGCCGTAGTCCTGATATTTCAGGATATCCAACCAGGTATAAATCTCCGGAGTTATCTGCTGATCGTGGATGAGTGGTTTTTGCGCTAGATAGGCATGCGCGACCCGTAACGCTTGTACGGCGACCCACAGTCCAGCTCCAATGGAGAACGGCGCATAGCCGTTTTGTCCGACTTCGATAGTAATGCCGACGCCACCTTGACTATTAACATACTCGTCGCTGCAACGTCCGTCCTCGGAGAACGGTCGCCCCCAATGCGTCACTACCGGAATCTGCGGCGCGATCGCCTGAGCAAACGCGAACCCCTTGCTCGTGTAAGGGAAGATAAAAAACGGATTTTCCGAAATCTCGCGTGTCTGATGAAAATCCACCAGATAGGCGGTTTTGCCGAGGATTTGTTCCAGTTCATCGGCACGCCTGGCTTCGCTGGTGTCGGTACTTGCCAACAAAAAGGAGCGATTGAGATCGCGATCAACAAAACGCTGGTTGCGTTTGGCCGCGCCGGGGTTGCCAAGCGCCAAAATGATGGGGAGCGGGCATTGCATCACGCCACCGATGAGTCCTCGTAACAATTCGTTAAGAACGACCACGCCGCCGACTTCGTTGCCATGCGTTAAGGCCATTAAGGACAGGCCGGCGATTTTTCCGGCAGGCAGCACCGCCGTTGCCGCCTTGGGTGTCAATAGGTACACGCAATCCGCCAATTGCTCGGTGGTGATGGTCGTGCTCGTGCTCAGAGTCGCGATCAATTCAGTAAATATCTGAATCTCAGCATCGATTCGTGGTATTTTGTTTGCAAACGCGGATGAGTTTGGCACCATAATCATCAAGTCCCATGGATTCTCACATGGCAACACCATAACTGTAACGGGGTTCATCTTGAAGCTGATTTTTTCGCTGATAGTTCTTTTGCCGCTGACGCTTGCTTGTGATCCCGAGCACAAAAAGAAATGTGAATGGTATCTGATGCCGGACACTGTACGCATTGGCCAGGTGCAGGAGGGATTTATCCCCGTCTGCGCCCGTAACCTGGTCGTCAACAAGGAAGATTGCCGGCTGCAGTCGACGCTTGATTTCGCCAAGTCGGCCTACAACAAAAAATTTCGTTATTCGGAAATGAAAGTAAAAAGCCTGGCGATCCCAAGAACCATTGACGCCATCAAGTTTTGTGAATAACAGGTACCGCGAGGAGTCGATTATGCGTAGGCAGATAATTACCACATCAACGTTCTGTTTTTTGGCGCTGTTTGGTTTGACCGCCGGTTGCTTGTCGAATCTTACACCCAGTAATACCCGTAGTCTGGAACAGACGCCGGCGACTGCTGCCAATGCTCCCGCTACCAGCCAGGCGCTGGCCGCCGCCGCGCGTGTCGCCAGCAACTGGCAGATAGTCATGTTCGATCAGTTGCGTGACAGCTCCGCCAGCGAAGCTTGGGGGTTGTTCAGCAGTTCTGGTTGGGTGGATAGCGGTCAAGTCTATGTGCTCGGTGATGACGCCAATCCGCTGCGGGTGACGAAAGTGCCGCCGGCTGGCTCGGAAGCCGGTCCGACGACATCTTTAAATGAAACACAGGCGAAAACTTTTTTGTCGCAAGTAAATAAAGCCAACACGCTGGCTGACTATACGCCGAACGTCTATGACGCGGTGAAATACGAATATGTGCATGCAATCAAAACCGCTTCTGGTGACGTCAAAATTTTGCATCGTTTGTATATGGTTAATATCAGTGTGGCCCGCAAAAAGGAAGTAGCGGAGCATAAGAAGCTCGTCGAAGTTTTCCAGAGTTTGTAAGGGCGTGTGGCGAAGGATCTCAATTCATTTTTTGAATTTTTCGAGATTTTTTTCGACCGCCTCCAGGGTCTTCACGCCTTTTTCAAAGCCAGGATTTAGTTCCAGACATTTTTTTAAAGCTTCCTGCGCCAGTTCCAGGCCTGCCTGAGTTTTTTGCGCGACATGAGCCAGGGCGATATTAAAATAGATGCGATAATTTTCTTTGTAGGTCGGAAAATACTGCAAGGCTCGTTCGTATTCGGTTAATGCGGCCTCAGTATTATTGGTTTTCGACAACGCAACGCCTTTGTTGTTGTAGTGCTTAACGACCTCCTGCGGGCCAGTGGTCTCCTTACAGAATGCCTGCGCTTCTTTGTCAAAACCATGCTCGTGAAGTTTGGTGAACATATCAAATTTGAGATCAGGATTTTCCGGGTTTAGTTTGATCAGGTCCTTCATTTTCTTGACGGACATTTGTGGGTCGTTCATTTTGAGGTACATCAGCGCCATCTGATTGATGCGCTCGATATTGCCGGGTGCCATCTGATCGGCTTTTTCCATGTGCTGCGCTGCTTCCTGAAAACGCCCCAGTTTGAGCAGCAGACGCCCCTTGCTGTTCAGTAGGCTGATATCTTCAGGGGTTTGTTGCAGCAACTGACTCACCACTTTCAACCCGTCATCGTATTGTTCGCCTGCTTCGTATAGATCACCAAGCATGCGTTTGCCGCGTACACCGGTACCCTCGAGATTTTTCGTGACGTAAGCGATGGCTTTGCTGGCATCTCGGCCCGGGCCGATCATCTTGACGGCCATCTTGTGAACTTCTTCGTACTTGGCTGATTCGGTGTGGCGTTGCAAAGCCCGCTGCACAACCGGATGGAGCTGCACGGCGGTAAAAGGCTTCATGATGGCTTCGACATCCCCGATTTCCTTGAGCAGATTTTCGTCAAAAGCATCGCGCTGCAAGCCGGTCATAACAATGATTGGTGTTAGACGCTTATCTTCGATTTCGTGCTGGCGCCATTTCTGCACCAAAGCCAAACCCGATAGCGGTTCAAATTCTAACTCGACCAATACCAGCTCAAAACGTTGGGTGTTAAATAAGTAAAGCGCCGTATCCAAATTCGCGGCTTTGGCCAGCTGCACGCCGTAGGGTTGAAGTTGATTTTCCAAAACCGTCGCTACGGTGGGATCATCATCGACCATCAGGATTTTTTTGGGAAATTCCATCGCCACTCTGAGTTATGGGTTACCTGGTAGCACCAAATGTATCCGGTTAATGTTAGAATCTAGTGTAACATGTGGAGTGCAAAATGCACGTTCAGGCGCGGGAGATGTTGTGGTGAAAATCGGTTTATGCACGGGTGGCGGCGACTGTCCTGGCTTGAATGCTGTGATTCGTGCCGTCGTCAAGCACGCGATTGGTACTTATGGCTGGGAAGTTCACGGTATCAAGGATAGCTTCAATGGGCTGATGGCACGGCCGCTGCAGGTCCGCAAGCTCACGCTTGACGACGTCAGCGATATTCTGCCTAAGGGGGGCACGATCCTTGGCACCACCAATGCCGGTAATCCGTTTGCCGGTGGTTCTGAGGAATCCAAGAAAAAAATCCAGTTGATCGTCGATGCTTATAAGCAGCTCGGGCTCGAAGCGATTATTGTTGTTGGCGGCGACGGCACGCAAACCATTGCGCACCAGTTGCTGCAATACGGCATCAATATTGTTGGCGTGCCCAAGACTATTGATAATGATCTTGCCGCGACCGATGAGACGATTGGTTTTAATACCGCGGTTGAAGTCGCGGCCGAGGCGGTATCACGGCTGCAATCAACGGCGGAATCGCATGATCGCATTATGCTTCTGGAAGTCATGGGACGCGATGCCGGGCACATCGCCTTGCACGCTGGGATGGCTGGTGGCGCCAACATCATTTTGCTACCGGAGATACCCTTTGATTATCAATATATCACTGCCAAGATTGAGCAGCGGCGTCGGCAAGGTCGTTATTACAGCCTGGTAGTGGTTGCCGAGGGCGCGCACGAAGCCGGCGCTAATGCTAATTATGTGGTGAGTACGACATCCGCGCATCAACCCAAGAATCTGGGCGGTATCGGTGGTCTGGTCGCGCAGGAATTGTTTGCTCGCACCAAAATCGAAACCCGCGTCACCGTACTCGGTCATATTCAGCGTGGCGGAACACCAACACCTTACGATCGCGTGCTGGCGACGGTGTTCGGCACCCGCGCCGTTGATCTGGTCAAGCAGAAGAAGTTCGGCATGTTTGTCGCCAAGGCAGGCAGCGGTTTTACCGAGGTCAGTTATGACAAAGCCGCGGGTAAATATCGACCGCTGGAGTTGGACAACCCGTATTTGCTGGCGGCCGAGGCGTCAGGCATCTCGTTGGGGCGCGATACCACGGGCGCAGGCTAATTCGATAATGATACGATCGACATCGTGAGACACGCGTGCATGGTAGCTGCGTAAGACCTCGTTAATGGTTTGTTCCAGTACATGGATAAAAAAACTGTCCATGCTTGTCGAAGCCGGTCGATTGAGCAGCTGATCCCGCGTTCTGACCTCACCCCAGCCACGACCATCAAAAATCAGGCGTAGATTGCGGTTGAAAGCGACACCCTGATCAACAATAGCCTCGATTCCCATCGTTATCTTAGTGTTCGTCTGTTCTTGTTTGGCCAGCGCCAGCATCGATAACACCAGTGTGGTGATGGCGCGACGATCACATTGAATTGGCAAAACCTCATCGTCGGGTATCGTCATCGGCGTAAAATTTAACTGAAAGCCCAGACGTCGGGCGACCTGCGGCAGCGTACCGACCAGCTCCTGTCGCAAGCTGGCGATCGTGAGATTTTCCTGTCCGAGTGAGTTCTCGCGGGCGGCTGCACTGATCAAAGCGCAACGGACTAGCAATTGCATCTGTGTTGCCGTCAGCAGCGCGGTGTGCAAATCGTTTAGTTGTTCTGGCGAGTTCGACTGCTGGTTAATAATCTCCAGTGTCCCAAGAACTTTCGCGATAGGAGTATTGAGATTATGACTGAACATGCTGACGAAATTCTCTTTGAGATCGCGGGTGCGGTTTTCCAATCGCGAATCAGCAATGGACTTCCAACGCGTGAAGGTCGTGTAGGACAGTCGCACGAAACTCGCGAAGATCAGCGAAATCACGCCGGCATAATAAGCGTCGAAGACCGGCACGTAAAACCACTGTTGCTTGATGCCAAAAGCATTGATGAACGGCATCAACAATACAAAAATCAGATAACTCGCCAACGCTGCGGCTAACCCGCGATAAGCGATGAGCAGCCATGAGCAGATACAGATGGCGCCTGCAAAAAACAGCGTCAACCAGCGCGGCGGTACGGGAATCAGCATGTGCGAGCGTAATTGTTGCGTGAGACTGGCCCAGAAAATGTGCATCGGCGTGCCGTTATTGCGAAGATCATTGCCACGTTCACGGTCATGTACCGTGAAAACGCGGCGAATCAGATCCACCTGATCACCGACTTGCGGACCCTGCACCATGTTGTTGCCGATATAAATAAATTTATCGCGTAAACTTTCGGTCGAAAAATCCGCCGCCAGGACCTGAGTAAACGACAATTGCGTTAACTGCTCGCGTCGCGGCAAATACAAGATGTAGCCGGCCTGGGGCAAAGTCAGGTTTGTGCTAATTGCCGGTTTGTCTGCGGCCTTGTCATCGCTGGTAGTGATTGCATCTTCAAACAGCCGTTGGATGATCCAATCACGCATGTTTGGCATATAGGGACAAAGCATCTCGACCGGTTCCTGACAGCTCAGATCGCTGAGTGGAACCACGGCGGCGCTAAAACTTGTGGGTACCGTCCAGCCTTTGCCCTGCGGATAACCGGCTAGGACACGTTGATGCAGATCAGGTTGTTGCAGGACGCTGACGAGTGGAGCATAGGCTTTCGTGGTGACCTCGTGTGCGCCCGGCGTCCAACTGAGAACGATTTGCCGAAAATCGCTGGTGGCAATCTTGTTCAGAATCTGGGCATACGCCTGGATACGAGCATCGATCAAGCCGGAAGCTGATTGTTTGCCAAAAGTTTCCACGTCTTCGGTGGTAAAATTTATCACCACGATTTCGCCCGGTGTTCTGCTCGGCGGTTCACCGGCGAAACGCAGACTGATCCCGAGAAGTTGATTTTCCCAAAACGATGCGACCCGACGGTGCTTGCGGTCAGCGTACATAGCGCTGGTGAGGATATAGACAACAACCACTGCCAAGCCCAGCGGGTAAATGATGTCCAACCACCATCTGACATTCCCAAGCATGTTGCGCAAGGTTTTCATCAGCGCGGCTCCGGCAAAATCAAGGTGAAAGTCGAGCCAGTACCCACGGCTGACTCAACAGCGATTTCGGCGTGCAACAGTGCCGCGAAGTACTTGCTCAAATATAAACCCAGGCCGTGACCTTTGGCGCGATACAGTTGGTCATTCTGAATGCGATAAAATTTCTCAAAGATTTTATCGATCTCGTCGCCAGGGATTCCCGGACCCTGGTCAGTGATAGAGATATGAACTTTGGCATGTTTACTGACGGCATTGATCTGAATGAGGCCGCCTTTGGGTGAGTACTTGCTGGCGTTGGAAATCAGATTGAACAAAATTTGATCGAGTAGAACATCGTCGGTATGAACGAGAATGTCGGGTGAGACATCAACAGCGATTCGCAGTTGTAACTCATGTGTGCGTGATTCAAAACGATCGAGGATTCGTTCAATAAGCGCGCGCAATTGCAGGGGCCGCTTGTGCACCGAGATGACGGTAGTGGTTTTCTCGCTCATGGCCGAGAATTGTTGGATGCCGATGAGAAAATCATTTAATTCCTCGGCGCTGCTATTGGCTTTTATCTGCGCCTGACTGCTTAAAGTGCTGGCTGGTGCATAACTGCTCAGGAGGGAGAGCTGTTGGATCAGTAGAGTATTCAAGCGGGTAAGTTCGCCGGCAAAGCGATGCAGAAACTGATCCTGCAGCCGATGTAAATCGCGATCAGCATCAGCTTGAGCCAGCATTTCGGCGCGCATGTGAGCTTCGCGCGCCATGCGCCATAAACTGCCGCCAATGGTCGCCAGCAGCGAAAACAGCATGGTATCCGATAGCGGAATGTACAAATGAAATATCTGAAACAATAATCCGTGACCGATCAGCAGCAGCAACCACAACAGCAAAAACAAAAACACCGCCCAGCTTGGCGGCAGAAACCATACGCTCACCGCCAGAGCACTGATCAGAAAGGTCTGCGACCACCGCAGTGAAGCAGGTGCGCTGCGCAACCATGTGCCGCTGAGAATATTTTCCAGTCCAATTGCCAGAATAACGGCGTTGGGCACGCCGTGCTTTAAATCGTCGCCATCACTTTGCCAGGGTGTATTGGCATAAACCGGCAACGGCCGGCTGGCCGAGGTCGGGCGATAATCAGTGTTGCTGATGATAACCACTTTATTATGCAGGCGCAGATTAATCCCGCCTTGTTCCACGCCGGCCATGGTGAAGATGCTATCCGGGTGCGGATAATTCAGTCGCATATGCAGACTGTGTTCATCGCCCATGTCATGAGCGATCAGATTATTGTCAAATTGCCGCAAGACTGCGTCACGTGCAACGATGCCGGTGATATACGGCAGCAGAAAGTGCGAGCGGCTGGCGTTGCGGCTATCAATGATGGGCAGACTGCGCACGACACGGTTGTTAAAATAATTTTGCAAGTCAGCGGCGACGATCTGCGCGGCGGCGGGGCGCAAGACGTCCGGCAACGAGGCGGTAAACGTGCGACTGTCGCCGACATTGCGCAGTCCGAGAAAAATCCGCGGATCGTTGACAGCGCGTTCGGCGAGCGCGGCCAACTCGGGCTGCTCATAGGGAGGCATCAACAAGATGATGACGCTGCGAGCACCCGCCATTAGCGCGGCATCGATAGTTTTAAGCGTTGCCGGAATCGACAGGTCGCCATCTGTGATCTGTCCGGGTACTTGATCCGGTTTAGCGTCCATTTTGAGGACGACCACATGTTTGGGGACGATCAATTGCGGCGCCAGGCGGCTGCGATAATCATAAAGATGATTTTCAACGGTATTGTACAGTGGCGAGCGGTAGTACGCGAAGATCAACCCGGACGTCAGCACTACCAGCAGAGTCGTGGTGATATAAATCGGTTTAACAAGTGCGTTAAATATGGTCATGGCCGCGTTCTATTCTGAAAGTTATGCCAACTTCAGACTGCGGCACACCCTTACTTCTTCTTGGCAAGTAAAGTCGGTGCATCGCGTAAGATGTGCGTATAAACGCGCATCGCCTGAGTCATCTCCGCATCGCGCAGTATACAGAATATCGGATCAGGTTTGAATGGCGTTCCATTGGCGACTTTATGTTCATGGTAGCAGCCACCGCCGCACCATTCACGCATCCAGCAACTTGAACATGGATCATGTTTGACCTGTCGGTGCTGAGCGAATTGCGCCAGACGTTGCTGATTCAGTCCATTGGTGATGTTGCCGACGCTTTCCGATTCGTCCTCGGTAAAGCGATGGCACAAGTAAAATTTGCCCGATGTGGAGACCGATAAATAGTCGACACCGGCGCCACAAAAACTATCTTGGATGACGCCGTGGTGCATCTTGTGCAAATAACTCCGCAGATTGCCCAGGCGCATGAGCTTGTCATAGTCGCGCGCCGCCAGCAATCGATCCACGACACGGCTCAGGATCGCGCCGATTTTTTCCGCGTCGGCGAGCGTAAATTTTTGGCCGATCATGCTCGATGCATGCCGCACGAACGACCAGGTGAAATTCATGCTGGTCAGGGTGTGTACGATCACTTCTTCAAGTTGCTCCAGATTTTCGCGACGCAGCGTTGCGCGCAAATCAAATTCCCGCAATGTCTGAAGTTGGTCGCGGTAATCCTGCAATTTTTTCTCGACTAGTTTTTCTGAATTGCTGCGCCGATCGGCGTTAAGACGATGTTTGGCATGAATGCCGTGACCGTCATACGAGATCGTGATTTTCACCTGATGCGCGGCGAAAAATTCGACGATGGCTGGTGTCATCAGTGTGGCATTCGTGGTGAGTGCGTAGCTGAACGTTTTGTCGGGAAGCGTTGCGCAATATTCGATCACTTGTTTAATCATGCGGAAATTCAACAGCGGCTCACCGCCGAAAAACACGATATGCAGATGCGGCTGATCTTTGGCGAAAAAATCGATGATTTGTCGCGCCAGCTCGAATGACATGCGCGAGTTTTTGCCATAATCACCGTCACCGGCATAACAATAAGTGCAACGCAGATTGCACGATTGCACAATATTCAGCGCTATGGCTTTGATGCTGGGAGTTTCCACCACACGTAGCGGTGCGACCGGCAGTTGTTCTTGAATATGACGGAGCTGTTCACTGGTGGCGACGGATAGCTCCTCGCCTTCGCGCTGTACCGCCGCCGCCAATGCCGGCGAGGCTTCGAGGATGTGCGCGGTCGGTACGTGCAGCAAAAAAGCTCCCGTTTCAAAAACAAAAGCCTTCCAATCACGTGCCTGGACCGTGTCTGGTGACATTTTGCTACTGGTATGCTTATGAATGCCGTCCAACATAATTATCGTCTTTGTAACACATTGTAATTAAAGGATAAACATGGCCATAAAAAAGATCGTAGTCCGCCGACAAGTCATTCTTGCCTCTTTATGGAGAAAGCTAGCAATTTCAAGGCCACAATGTCCGTCACTATATTATCCGAATCCCAGCTGGTAAACGGCTGGTTCGTGGGGAGAATTTGCGATAAAATTCAGCAAATTAGCCATTTAGTGGTTTTTAGCCTTTTTGAATGAGGTGGCCGGACGTGCTGATACGGACAATGAACTTTAGACAGTGTCTACGGATTAGCATGCTGATGCTAGGCCTGGTCCTGGTTTTTAGCACCCAGGGGACGGCGGACGAGGCCCAAGGCGACCAGGATACAAAAAGCGGCGATCAAAACGACAGCGATGAGGAGGCGTTTGCCAAGACACTCCTGGTGCCGGGACATATCGTGGACCAAGGGATGTGGTTGCAGTTGCGCGGCGAGTTATTTGAACTCAAGCAAGCGGAAGTGACGTTGTCGGAGCCGGTTGAAGATGTTGCGGATGCTGTGTTGCTGGCAAAAGACAAACGGGTTTTGAATTTTCAACGCGCCAATGTCTATCGACATCTGCTCGATGATTTGCGACCGCGGGTTTGGCGCATGGGGCTGCAGGCTGGCGGTGCGAGTATCGATCGCAATGCCTGGGAAAAGGTTTTTCTTGATGGCGGTCATACGCGGGTCGGGTTTGAGCTTGCTTACCAACCGCAAGCGATCGGCGTGACCCTGGCCGTTGCCAGTCTGTCGAATATTCACAGTACCGTCGAGGGCGTTATCGTTCATTATGATGCGACTCAGATTGATTTGGCGGTTGCTTATGAGTGGGCTTTGGGCCCGCTGCGAGCGAGTTCGCTTTGGAGTCGACCGCATGTCGCGGCGCTATTGGGTGGCAGCTGGTTAGCCTCTGAGCTACGTATGCGCGATGAAGAACTTGAGCTCAAAGATAACTCCGATAGTATGGGACCGTTTTTTGGCGTGGAGCTGCGCATGCCGGTGAGTAATAACTTCTGGTTTAATCTGCGCTGGAGTCGACATTACTTGAAAGTGGAACTCGACGAGTTTCATCTGAGCACGAACGCACCCAGCAATCATCTTAACTTCGGGGGCATCTATGCGTTTTAATTTATTTGCCAGGACGCGGGGTTATTTGTTGCTGACTCTGCCGATTATGTTGCTTGGAACGACATGCAAAAGTGCGCATGACACGTTTAATGAATCCGCACGTGCACTACATATGCCGATATTCTATTCACCGGCTTCCGCGATTGGTATTGCTCACGACGATAAAGTCGTCATGCTTGATCGCAAAGCTCGTGCGTTGCATCAATTTGGCATCGAGCCATTCACCTTGCAAGGGTCGCGAGCGGTTCCCCTGGACCATGACCGGTTATGGGTGCTGGGCGGTGCCGATGCCGCTTACAACGTGGTTGTTGGTGGTGCTGATTACGTTATCGTCAAAGCTAACGGTGAAACCACCAAAAATCCCGCTGAGCTGCAAGGCGAGATTCAGACAGCGGCGTTCAGCGCCAGTGGTCATTTCTTGGTATTGATGGACGAGTATTTGACCATGGCGGTTATCGAACTAGATGCGGATGGTACGTTAAAAAATACTTATCTGGGTGGACCAAATTTAGGCAAGGATGACCCAATTATTGCCGGGACCTTGTTGGGTGCGGATAAGCTGCTGGTATCGCAGGGTGAGAAGACGCTGACCGTGGTTGATCTGCCAGCGACTCTTGAGGCGCAGGAATGGCAGGTGACGTCGTTTGAAATCAACGATGCCAAGGCGATGACTTCGCTGGCGGTGGTGCCTGACTTTGATCATCTGGCGGTGGTGAAAGACGCGGATCGCTTGTTTGTGGTGAACGTCGACACACAGACGATTGAGGGTACGCCGATTAATCTCAGTGGTCGTAGTCTACTCAGTCAGGATTTTGCGGTGGTGCCGCATTTTATTACCATCGATCAAGAGTCGCAGTCGGTGGTGCCGTTGCAAATACATTATATCGATGCGGCTGGTGCGTTAATGACGAAAAGCCTGCAGGTGAAAAGCACGGCGATCACCCGTAGCCTGTTAAATGCCAGTCGCGATAAGCTGACGCTGGTTTTTGCTGGTAACCAGTACCAATCGGATAGTGATTATCAATCGATGACTGAAGTTATGCGTTATCGCTTAACCGATGGCTTGCTGCTTGATAAAAGCGAAGTCGACGAAGCACGCAAGTATGTTTTGCTTGATGACTATATGCTGTTGCAATCGCCTTCATCGATTGGTTTGATCGAGCGTCGTACCTACGGCAGACAACCTGAAGTCTTGCGGGTCACGAAACACAACTTGCCGTTTTTGAAGAAGCGATAAGTTCAAAGTTGGGGAGTAGAGCATGCGGTTGATTTTTTTTCGTCTGACACTATGGAGTCTGGGTTGCGGCAGCGCCATCGGTCAACTGGCTTATGCGACTGGACCAGCCGTCACGCCGCCCGCAGCTGAAACGCCGCGTAAGACCTATGATTGCTTTCAGTATGAGGCAGCTCCCGCAGGTAGCGATTATTTTTATAGTGGCGGCGGTCAATGGTTTTATTATCTGGCTGCTAATGCCCCTGATGTCGCCAAGAAAGACGATGGGCAGAAGTATACGTTGTATCGTCTGGATATGTTGACTGCTAAAACGGCGCCGATATTCTCCGCTAGTTTGAAACAATTGCCGGGATTGTTGCCGATCGGTATGGGACATCTGCGCGGTGCGACGATTCTGAATTTTCGCGATGGCCTCGCTGGCTGTTACACCGGCGACGCGACTGGCGTGAGCTTGTCCCTGGTGAATACCGCTGGTGCCGGTAAAGCGGTTAAGTCGTTCGCGTTAAATGAGTATCGAATGGTAGCCGGTGATGACGGCGCGCGTGTCGCGGATATGAAAGCTGGTGCTATCAAGGAGATTGATACCGAAACTTTTCAACAGCGTACGGCGATGAGTTATCCGAAAGCACACGTGCCGATTTATGCATCGACGCGACGTAATCGCTACATTCTGTTGGAACAAGGCGCGCAAAATTATTTACGTGCATACTCCGGTGGTCGCGGTAAAGCTGATCATGAGTTGCTCTTGCCGACGGATTGGCGGATTTTGCAACAAGCCGAACTTATCGCGTTGGTTCATTGGCAAGCTGACGGCAATGTCTTTACGGTCCGTGAGTTACCCACCTGGACGAATGTAGCGAAGGAAACAGTTTATAAATTAAAGGTTGAGCCGGGACTTAAAGTTGATAGTAGCAGCATGGCGGTGAATTTTAAAAATCAAGTCATTGCCTTTTATGGTAGTCGGCCTGCGGAACGCGATGCCTGGAAAAAACTTTATGTTTATCATTACAAAACCAATCGTTTGATCGGCAGTCTGACGCTCGACAATGATCAGTATGTCGGCGGTGTCGCCATCGATCCTGACGGCGAGCAATTGGTGGCATTATTGCGCTCCAAACGCACACATCAGCACTTGGTCACTAAGGGTTTTCATTTTATCAAAAAAACCTGGCAGGATTATGCGTTGCCTTAGCGAGAGCGCATGGCCCTGGCGATATCACGATTAGCCTGGCGCGTTTTTTCCGAATCGCGTTTATCGTAGTGTTTTTTGCCTTTGGCGACGGCGATCTCGATTTTCACTAGGCTGTCTTTAAAATAAAGCTTCAGCGGGATCACCGACATGCCCTTTTCGGCGACTTGTCGGTTGAGCTTATGAATTTCATTGCGTTTTAGCAGCAGGCGGCGTGGGCGTTTTTCGGTGTGATTATGCAGATTACCATGTGTGTAAGGACTAATCTGCGCATCACGCAAGATCGCCTCGCCGGTGCTCAGATCCACCCAGCCGTCGCTGAGGTTGGCTTTGCCCAATCGTAAAGCCTTGACTTCGGTGCCCTGCAAGGCTATCCCGGCTTCAAACTTTTCAAACAAGGCATACTCATGGCTTGCCTTGCGATTAGTGGTGATGATTTTGATGCCCATGCAGTTATCCGTTATATTGCCGGTTTAGCTCTGGTAAGTGCGAGGTTAATGTAGACGCAGATGGAAGATACGCCAACTACAATCCGGCAAATCGAGCTTGGTGCGGACTTTCGCCGCATCGGCGGTCCGGTGCGACCCGAAGATGCGGGTCAGCGGGTTGATGCCTACCTGGCGGAGGCGTTTCCGTTTCACTCGCGGGCGGCCTGGCAAAAACGTCTCGAAGCCGCGACGGTATTAGTCAGTGGTCAATCGGTGCGTTCTTCCTATCGCATGCGTGCGCAAGATATCGTGCATCTTTATCACCCCCCCGAAGTGGAGCCGCAGGTCGATACGCGTATCGAATTGGTGTACGAGGAAAGCGGTGTCATGGCTGTGAACAAGCCAGGCAATCTGCCGATGCACGAAAACGGGCCGTATCGCCAGAATACGTTGGCGGTGTTATTAGCGCAAAAATTCGGCAAGGAGTGGTCGGCGGTACATCGTTTGGATCGCGAGACCAGCGGTCTAGTCTTGTGCGCGGCGACATCAAAGCTACGCATGCAGCTGGCAAGCGATCTGCAACGTCATCGCGTGCTCAAGGAATACCTGGCAATCGCTCGTGGTGAGACGATGGAGCATTCCTGGATCGTCGATGGCGCTATTGGTGATCTGACTGATAGCGCGATTCGGATCAAGAAGTGGGTACGAGCGGATGGTCTGCCGGCGCGTACAGATTTTATGGTGCAGGAGCGTGCGCCAGGTCATGTTTTGTTACGGGCGATGCCGCGCACCGGCCGCACCAATCAAATCCGTATTCATGCTGCCTATAGCCATCTGCCGCTCGTGGGCGACAAGCTTTATCATCCTGATGAGCAGGTGTTTCTCGATTATTTTGCGCATGGCAACACTGATGCGGTTCAGGAACGTGCTGGCTTTGCACGTCATTGCCTGCATGCCGCGGCATTGACCTTTCAACATCCGGAATTGAAAAAAGAGCGGAGCATCACCGCGCCCTTGCCCGAGGATATGCAGACGCTCTGGCGACAACTTTGTTGCGTTTAAGATTAACGTCGCCTCCAGAGATATGCGGCGCGTGCGTGTAGCTGAGCAAAGTTAGTTCTGAGCGGCAGCAGGAGTTTGTTGGAATTAATTTCGCCGGATGTAGGCAGCGTGGCAATAATCTGTCGAAGACTTTCCAGTCCTTCGTGCTCTTGTTCGATGGTTGCGATCAGATAGCGACTTTGCATGTACGTACGTGATGCGAGTAGCTCATCAAAGGTTGTATAGGGTACGAAAAATACATGTTCGGGCAGAAACTGTCCTGGCGTTAAGGGCATCTTCACCGAACATGGCGCGGTGACGGGGCATTCAAGGCGTTGCGCCATGCCTTCGTTAAACCAAGGTGGCAGATTCCGTCCATTGGTTTGGTTTGCCATCAAAGCATGAAATAATTCGTGACGTAAAACCTTGTTTAGTTCGCGAAAGCCATGCTGTCGCAACGCGGCGCGCGAAATCGGTATGCGGATGCGGCCGTCAAAAATTCCCTGCGCCCAATCCGGTGCGCCGGCGGCAAATCGCGAAAAACCATCGCTCGGATACAAAATCACCTCAATAGGTGAGCGTGGTGGCGGAATACCGAGATGATCTTCATACTCACTGATCGCGTTTTCAAGCACGTCAAGAATGGGGTTTACGACAACGCCGTGTTCTTCTGGACGATAGATAATTTGAATGTGCTCGGAGCTGATGCTGGTCTGCAGATTGTCTTCGCTGGCTTTGGCGCGCATTGCCTCGGCGCGTTTGGCGATTTGCTCACGATCAATGTTGTTGTCGTCCGCGGTGGTGGTCGTGTCATTGGCAATTTGTCGCAGGATTTTTTCGGCGGCTTGATAACGGCGATCGGACTCCAGGTGGTCGGCATATAACAAATGCATGTGCAGATCATCCGGACGCTGATCGAGATAGGTGCGGAATTGTTCATCCGCCGCCAAAACATTTTTGAGTTTATGGTAGCAGTATGCCAAGCCTTTGCTGATTTCCGCGTTCTTCGCAACGGCTTCGGCGCGTCGCAAATAAATAGCCGCGGCATCGCAATCGCTGTTTTTGATTTGCTGCCAGCCGGCGCTGATGAGCAAAGTCGGCATTTGCTTTTGCAGCCACTGCATAAAGTTGGTGTCCAGTTCGCCGCGATGGAGCAGGCTGTCGGCGAAGTCGACGGCGGCGACATACTCACCGGCGTGGTATTTGGCTTGGAGTTGCGTGAAAGCCAGGGCCGCCTCGCCGCTAAACGTGGGGGTGTCGGTTGGTTGGTCGGCGCCGGTCGACGCTGTCGTTGGTATCGATGCAGGTTGTGGAGCCGCCGGCGGCACTATAGTCGTGGGGTCGTTTCCCGCAAGACGGCCGGCGTGTTTGCCGCGCCAATAGAATGTGCCACCGAGTGCGGCCGCGACCATGATTGCGATCAGGTACAGTGGTGTTCGTTTGTGGGTCAGGATCACGCCTGTACCTTCGGTAGCAGCGCATTTTGTTTATGCAAGGCCACGAGTTCGTTGTAGCCGCCGATAAACGTCTCACCGACAAAAATCATTGGTACGGTGCGCCAGCCGTTGTTCTCGGCTGATAATTGCAGGCGTAATGTTTGATCGTTCTCAAGATTGATTTCTTCATAGTCTAGGTTCAGCTGTTGCAGCAGGCGTTTGGCTTGTATGCAGTAGGGACAGACCGAGGTCGTGTAGACGCGGATTTTTTGCATGACAACGCTCCTCAGGTTGACTACAAGCGGAGTCGCTACGTAGCAGGAATATATAACAATGAACGACCCCAAGAGTCCAGGACCAGTACCACCGCCAAAGCGCCAAGGCTTGGGCATCACCTTCGATCGCACTGCGATTGCCGGTGTGCGCCAGGTTGTGGTGGTCGCCTCGGGCAAGGGTGGCGTTGGCAAATCGACGATCAGCGTCAATCTCGCGGTTGCGCTGGCGCGCGCCGGTAAACGCGTGGGTTTGCTTGATGCTGATATTTACGGCCCGTCGGCGCCGACGATGCTGGGCATGACCACACCACCGGAAGTCGTGGCGGGCAATAAAATTATGCCGGCGACGGCGCACGGCATTAAATTTATGTCTTTTGGTTTGCTGGCGGATGCGGCGACGCCGATTATCTGGCGTGGACCGATGATTGCCAAGGCTTTGTTGCAGTTTTGTCACGATGTGACGTGGGGTGATCTGGATTATCTGGTTATCGATCTGCCGCCTGGGACTGGTGATGTACAGCTGACTTTGATCGAGAAGCTCCCTATCCATCAGGCACTCGTGGTGACCACGCCGCAGGAAGTCGCTTTGATCGACGCGCGCAAGGCGTTGATGATGTTTCGGCAATTGTCTGTTCCCGTTCTCGGTGTCGTGGAAAACATGGCAACGCATCGTTGTTCGCAGTGTGGTCATACGGATGCGATTTTTGGTGATGGCGGTGCCGCCGCCTTCGCCAAAGAGTATGGCGTGCCGGTGTTGGCGAAGTTGCCGGTTGATACGCGTGTGCGTATCGCCGGCGATGAAGGCAGGCCGGTGGCGAGCGAGACCAGGCCAGACGAGACTCCCGATCTGGCGAATATTTTTGCCGACATCGCTGCCATCGTCGCTCGCGCCTAAGCTGGCTAGAATTTAGCCAGCTGTCGCGCCAGGCTCGTTGGAACTGCCAGGCGAAACTATTGCCTATTCTCGATAAGACCTGTTTTGGATTAAGTTAACTCGCTGAAATAACTGCGACACAAGCTATTGGCACATTAGCTGCAGAATGGCGATCGCCGCTGGTTCACTCCTACGGCGTGGGTGCTTAGATTGGTCACATTTGTTTGTTTTTTAGAGGACAAACCCCCTTGTTGCTGTTCCCGTTGCTTACCGTTGAATGCTGCTGTTTACTTACCAAATTCGACTAAGCACCCACACTTCCTCTTCTCTGTCGCCACCGGCGTTGACAATGTCTAGGATCTAGACAGTAATTTTCTTAAAAATACAAATAAATTCAATATGTTATCATAGGTTTAATTCTTGCTACATAATCCATGTTATCGTTTATAGATACCTACACCCCGATATCGACGGAGACTGTCAGCCTTGGTTAGCTTTGCTTGCAGAGTTAGTGTGACCGTAGTCTTGGTGATCGCAGCCTCCGGCTGTGCGGAGCCGAAGCAAACGGGTGCTAGGAAGCCGTCTCCGGCCGCGATTACACAGCAACCTGGCGTGGATGACGGTACCGCTACCGGCAATCAGGGTGATGTCACCAATCTCTTTCAATGCCCCCAATATCCGATCGTGCTTCATCATGGTTTTATGGCCGGAAAACGCGTGGGCATGTTTGTTAAAGTCAAAGATCACTTCACGCAAAAAGGCTGCAAGATTTATGAGACGGAAGTCGCCGCTGTGCAGACCTCGGAGTATCGTGGTCGTCAATTAGCCGAGCAGCTCCAGCAGATTGCCGCGAGCAGCGGCGCTGAGAAATTGAATATCATCGCGCATTCGCAGGGTGGACTGGATGCACGTTATGCCGTGCGCATGGCGGGTGTCAGCGATAAAATCGCTTCGGTTTCCACGTTGTCAACGCCGCATTACGGGACGCAGCTTGCCGATTTGTCGGTACAGCTGTCCGGTCCGATCGCGCAGCAGGCCTTAGGCGTCATGCTTGATCTGATGGGACGGGTGATTAATACGAACACCCCAGATCCGGATACCATGGCCGCGGCTAACAGCATGACGACGGCTTTTGTGACTCAGCAATTCAATCCTGCGAATCCTGATGTGCCTGGTATTTATTATCAATCGTGGGCGGCGGCAACTGGCGCCACCACCGGTGATATCACCAAAGGCATGCTCAAGTTATCGGCCGGGATTTTGACCGCAGCGGCGGGCGCCAATGATGGCGTGGTGCCGGTAGCGTCCGCGCAGTGGGGACAGTTCCGCGGTATCCTGCCGGCGGATCATTTGGATTTAATCGGTTATAAATTATTTGACGCCAGTACGACTTTCAATCATCTGACGTTTCTTGAGCAATTGGCGCAAGAGCTTGCCAGCAAGGGTTTCTAAGCCCTTTATGTCTTAGCCTGGATTTTCCTCAAAGCTGCTGCGAGCGTATCCGCGAAGGTAGTATTGCTTAATTGATGCTGCGGATCGATGGTCACCAGAACCATTTTTTGTTCCGCCTTATTAGCAACCAATAACGCCGCTAACGGCTGCTGTGCCGCGAAATGCTCGACAACAGCGGGTACTTCGCAGGCGAAAGCTGTCTGTAACCCCAAGGCTTGGTTTTGCAACGCAGCTATGACAGCTGCATCATTAAATCCGGCAAGATCGGTTTTAAGAACAATTTTGCCGTCGGCATCGCTCTGCCAGCCGATCAGGGTCTGGGCGGTCTCGCCGAGTTGCCAGATAATGCCCGCGACGAGCATCGGGTGCGCGGCCCGCGCAATAATATCGGCGCTTTTCTCGGCGGACGTGCTGGTTTCAAGACGCCACAACGCCCGATTGATGGCGGCGATGTTGACCTTTGTCGCTGGCGGCGAGGCGGGTTGAGCCGTTTCGCTGATCGGTGCAGCAGGGGCCTCGGCTAAAACCTGCATCTCGTCGCCGGTGATGGCCGGCAGTTCTTCGATGCTTTCGACGATGGGCTCATGTTGTGGCTCCTGGCTAAGACGTTCCAGTTGTTGCCAGTCGTCAGCGGTATCTGCTTTGGGTTCGGTTTTGGTCGTCGGTGGTGTGGAGTCTTTGGTGGTAACGGCTTTTCCGGCCTGAACCTTGTTGATCAGCGAGATACGTTCGCCGCTGGTTTTGCTGATGTTGTCTTTGCTATCACCGGCATGGTGTTTGAGAAATTCTTCGAGTCCGGTTGGTCGTGGCGCATAATTTTCGATTTTTTGCTGCAAGTAAGTCTGCACTTGCGACAGGGTTGCAACCACTGGTTTGATGCGTTTGCCGGTGAAAAATTCGAGGCGACGTACGGTCGATTTATCAAAGGGGTCCAGAATAGCCGCCGTCAGATAATGCTTGTCCACGTCAATTGGGATAAACTCCATGCTTTCCACCAAACCTGCGGTGCACTCGACGAACGCGTCGGCACTGGCGGTGTCAGGGAGATCGGCATGCGCTCGCGGCAACCGCGCTTCGCCGGCAATCAGCTCAGCGAGTTCGTTTTCGTCGAGCAAACCCAGGGCCAGCACACCTTTGGCAAAAGCGCCAGGAGTCGCGCCACAGGTGCGATTGATGGTTTGACGGTCAGCTTCTGTCAACAGGCCGCGTTTGATTAAAATTTGTCCCAGCTGTGAATGTCCCATATCGTCCCGGCACGCCTCATGTTCGTGAAAGTTCCGCTGGTGATTAAATTTGCTCTTTTCAACATCTTAGCACAGCTCTATGATGGTCGGCACTTATCAGATGGGAGGCCTTGTGAAGGAGCCTAAGAACGTGAGCAAACCAAAAGGCTTGGATGCATTTCAAGCCACGATTTATTCTGCTTTGCAGTGGATCATCAAAAATCAAAAAGCGCTGGCGGCGGTGACGTTACCGGTGTTTTTGGTGCTAGCTGGTGGTTTTGCCTGGTCGTTTTATGCGGCAAAACACAAGGAGCAGCGTCAGGATGAGTTGGCAAAAATCGATATCCTCTGGCAGGAAGAAGCCAAGGCGATGGAAACTAAACGTCAATCGATGCAAAAGCTGATCGATGTTATGCCGGATGCCAAAGATAAAAACGCCAAGGCCACCACTTCGTCACAGCAACGTAAAAATATCGAAAACGAGATGGCAACGCTGCGTCCCGATCACGCCGCCTCGCTGGCCAGGTACAAGGAATTTTACACGTTGCATCAAGCTAACGCGGAAGGCTGGGCTGCGGGCTTGCGTGTTGCGAGTGAGGCTATTAAGGGTGGGCAGTATGAGGAAGCGGAAACCATCCTGAGCGGTATTCTTGCCAAAAGTGTCAGCAAGCCGTTTTATCAGGTGCAAGGTCGGATTTTATTAATCGCTTTGCACGAAAGTAAATCGGACTATGCTAAGGCAATCGAAGTCGCGGACTTGGCTTTGCAGATTGCTGATAAAGAACTGGCGCCGTTATTGTTGCTGACCAAGGGGCGGCTGCAGTGGCTTAACAACGCCAAGCCGGAAGCCTTGGTGACGTTGGATACCATTATTAAAGAGCACGGTAGTTCACCGGAAGCGGATAAGGCACGCGGCCTGCGCGCTATTCTCTGAGTTTTCGAGTTAGGAATAAACATGCAGACACGCTTCATTGGGCTGATCTTGGTTGCCGTGCAATTCTTTATCGTCGCCAAGGCGACGGCGATCTCCCATTACCAGCCGGCACAGGAACGCCCGTATCGCGCTCAGTTTTTTAAGTTTGATCCGCAATTGGATGCACAAAAACCTCTAGCTGCCCTTGATCTCTCCGGTTGGGGGATTGCGCAGGGTTTGGCGATCGGGCCGTTTTCTGATCAGTGGGTGGGTGCTTATAATTTGCGTGATCATGGCATTGCCTGGTGGGTTGCTGCGCCGGCGGTTTTGGCGGCGCCGGTTACTGAGATCGGGCAGTTTGTCATGCTCGGATTTCGCGACGGCACGGTGACAAAAGTCGAGGCGGCCACCGGTAAAAAAATGTGGGAGATTCATCTCGATTCATTTGTTTCGCGCAGTTTTGTTTTACAGGGTTCAACCTTGTTGGCCATGACGGCGGGACAACAATTGTACGCGCTGGATTTTCAGAGCGGTGCAACACAATGGATTTATGATGCGGGTTTTCCCGATGGCTTGACGGCGCAAACGTTGGCGCCGCCGGTGGTCGTCGGTGATCGCGTGTTGATCGGTCTAGTCTCGGGAGACATTGAGGCGGTTAATTTTCTCACCGGCAAACTCTACTGGCGTTACAATCCGGAGTATGTCGAGGCGCGTTTTCATGACGTCACCGGCGAAATGAACGTGCAGGGTAATCGTCTGATTTTATCACGCTATGACGGTTTGGTTGCAGCGGTCGAGATGGACGAGCGAGATCGTCGCACTATCTGGAAGGATACGTTGCCGGCAGTGACAAATTCCGTTTTGCGTGGCGGCAGATTTTATGTTGGCTGTATCAACGGTGATATTTATGCATATGACATTAATACCGGTAGACGCTTGTGGCGCGCTGTTACTGGTCAGGCGGTGACTTCGATTTCCGCTGGCGAGACCATGCTCTATATTGCTGGAACAGCCGGTCGCATCAACGCGCTGGATATCAGTACCGGCAAAGTCGCTTGGCATGATGATGTTGGTTCGTTGATCAGTGGTCGTCCGCTGGTATGGCAGGGGCAGCTATTTTTTGCGACCGGTATGCGGAACATCTACGCTTATATTATTAACTAGAGATACTCGGTTCTACCGGCAGCCTGTAACCACTCAACAATTTTTTTGACATCCTGCGCGCGTTCTTTGGGACAAACCAAGACTGCGCCTTTAGCCGCCACCACCACTAAGTCTTTGGTGCCTAGACAAGCCACGAACGGTCCGTCCGAATCAACCGTGGTATCCTGCGCGTCGATTAAAACCGTGTCACCAAAAGCCAGATTGCCTTTGGCATCCGGAGCAAAGCACTGTGCCATGGCGTCCCAGCTGCCGACATCCTGCCAGCCGAAGTCGGTGACGATTACCGACACTTTTTTGCTGACTTCAAGTACGGCGTTATCGATGGCGATTTTCGGTAGCGCACCATAGACCTCCGCCATGCGCGCGCGTGGTAATCGTGAAAAGCTCGTTTCCGCGCCGAGCGCGTCGCTGAGTTTTTCGACTGGCATGGGCAAATATGTTTTGAGTTCTTCGAGGATCACCGGAATCTGCCAGACAAACAAACCCGCGTTCCAGAGAAAACGCCCAGAGGCGACATATTCGGTGGCTAGTTCTAATGCCGGTTTTTCGCGAAAACTCTGTACCTTATAGGCATCCTTGGCGCCGGAGAGATTTAGCGGCGCGCCTTGCTCAATATAACCAAAGCCGGTTTCGGGGTAGCGCGGTTTGATGCCAAGCAGACAGATTTGTCCCGTCTCAGCCACGGTCACGGCCTTTTTGAGATCGTTGATGAAGCGCGGCACATCCTTGATGATATGGTCAGCGTGCAATGAAATCATGACTGCTGGTTTGCCAGCGGCATCTTTGGCGACTGACTGTCGGTGCATCTGTTGAACTTCGAGCGCCGCCAGCGCCAGCGCATTGGCGGTATTGCGCGCTTGTGGTTCGGCAAGCACACGTTGCACACTGTTTCCCACCAACCGCTCGGTTTGGGGTGCTTGATCCTGATGCGTGACAATCAGGCGACGTTCTTTGGGTACAAAACCGTTCAAGCGGTCCAGGGTGATTTCGAGCATGGTTTTGTCGGCGTCGCCGATGATGCAAAGTTGCTTGGGTGATTGGTGGCGCGACTTGGGCCAGAACCGGGTACCGCTACCACCCGCGAGGATCACCACATAAACGTTGTCGAATTCTTTGCTCACTTGTGCGATCTCCTGATCTTCATGTAATCACGTGTCGGCGCATTCTAGCCGGGCTCAGCGCATATGCAACTTGGAAATCGCGTAGGGCAGCGGTGTTTTTGCTGTTAGCTGCTGATAAGCAAATTGGCCGAAGCCATGCAGATAGGCCGGACTCAAGGGATGATTGCATAAGGCGCTAGCAATCTCGGCACCGAAAGCACGCAATGTCTCGGCTTCGGTTTGTTGCTTCTTGTCTTGGCGCAATAATGCATAGCTGTCGCTGAAGAGCGATGTCAGCATCCACAATGCATACGGACTCAAGGCGGTCTGTGGGTGTGTCTGAATAAATTCCTGCCAGGCGCGGATTACGTTCTCGGTGCCGCCGCTGAGCGGCAGCTGCAACCATTGCGTTTGCAGATTGTGCAGCGTTGTTGGTGCAATGATCTGTTCGTTTAAATCCGTCCACGGTATCTTGGTGATTAAAGGCGGCATTAACTTCGCGCGCCCGATTTTGGCGCTGTTGGTTTTTTCCGGCGGGATAATTGCCACGTAATAATTGTCGGGATGATAAAAAGCGCTGGGATTTAATTCTTTGCTGTTAATGCCGGCGGCGTAGAAAAACACCTGTGGTCCGAGCGCGGTGACGCCAGCCAAACTAAGCCAAAGTTGTGTTGTGTCGGCGAGTGCAGTGATACCGACTTTGCTGGTGATGTTGTCGAGCAAATTCGCGGTGCTGTCTTCGAGCAAGTCCCACAAGTAAACGCCGTCACGATAACGCGAGCTGCCGGTCGCGGTATACACCAGGCGGTGACTGTCAGGCAGCCAGAGAAATTCTTCAACCTGTTCATGCACCGCCAGCATGATCAAATCCTCACGTTGACGATGACGCACCATCAGGCGACTTTGGCCGGCGGCAGGATCAACGTACAGTTGCGCCTGCCATTGTTTGTTGGGAGCATCCGCGCCCATGAGCAGCGGCGCTGGATAAGTCAGGCGCTGCAAACGTTTTTGGAAATCATACTGCAAAGTGTCATCGATTTTGTTCCACGCTGCGACTTTGGGATCGGTGGCGGTAAAAATCGTATTTTGCACACTGTCATTGCCAAAGGAACGTAAGACAAAATGCTCGGCATCGAGTTTGACATACTGCAGACGCTGGCCGTAAGCGTCATAGCTGCTGATGTTTTCCCCGCGACTTTTGGCATAGGTACGCAACTCGGTCAAGGTGGTGGGCAGGCGTTTAAATTCGCCGCGGAATTTATCGAGGTGGAGCTTGGCTTGTTCAAGATTGGCGCGGGTGCGGGTCTCGGCCTGGTAGCCGGTATCATCAGCCGGGATCGCCGCCAGCCAGACGCCGGGAACAACAAGTGCCAGAGTAACAGCCAGTAACAACCTGGCGATGTCTGGAATTTTTTTCTTTGGTTTTGTCATGTTCTCCAAATCTTCATCCGGCAAAGCTTAAGCGAATTCCTGTGTCGGGCGCACCCATAGCGGATTAGCTGCGGTATAATAGGCACTAGACGACACGATCATTCCAGATATCTCCCAATTTGCTTTTATCAAGATGGGGCGCTTATGTTGTTAGCAAGCCAGCGAAGCCAATTATTTAGTTTCGTGATTGTAGCGATCGCGGGTACCCATACGCAAGTGTTAGCTGTTACGGCGACACCAAATCCGCCTGCGGCTGCGACAACCTCTCCGGCGGTGGACAAAACGCAGGTCAATGTTCAGGCGGAAACCGTGAATCCAAAAACGGGCGCCGTGCGCTTGCCCAGCAATGATTATGGTCCAACACGCGTACGTATTCTGCTGAAATTGACGCCCTATGAAACCGTGAATGTGCGGGCACCAGGTGGGGAAACCATCACCAAGCAAGTGCCGTTACAGCCGGTGGAGCATATTTTGCGCGCGCGCCTGGAACAGACCAATCATTTTTACTTTGGGCAGTGGCACGTGGAAACCGTGCCCTTGCGCTGGCAAAAAGCCACCGCGCAGTATGCCGTACAACTGAATGTCTATAAACGCTTCGCACCGCATAATGAGGTCGAGGAGAAAATCGGTGCTATCCGCGTCGACGGGCACCTCGAAGAAGCCGGTCCTAAGCTCTATACGCTGATGGGTGGTAGCAAGCAGGATATCGCCGACCCCATGGGACAGAGGGTTTTGGCGGTTGCCGCTGGTACCCAGACGCAGCCCGCCGCGGAGCCGGTTGCCAAGCCTTTGGTCAGTAATTCAGGACAAGTGTCGGAACTTTAGTCAGGCCAACTCGCCTATATTTTACAATAAAATCAATGACTTAACATGATAATGAGCTGGTGGCACGACCCTTGCTCATGGGCAGTTGTACGCCTGGGTTTACCCGTGCGCGTGGAAGCTGAATTTCCATTGTGGATGATTCCTTTCTTTGATCGTGGTTTTTTGTTGTTGCGGAGTCTCGTTATGTTGGACATGAGCAGTATGAATTATATGACCCATCGTTTTATTGCCGTTGTGGCCTTCGGCGTCGCAGTTGCTACAGCCTCGCCAGCGCAGGCATCCTCGCACAGCTACATTAATCAGATGCGCTCAAGCGTCCGCACCAATGTTCTGGTCTCGCAGGGCATCGAAGGTGAATATGGTAGCTACCGTGCCAAATCCTCTACCGAGTCATTCAGTCAAAACTGGCAGGGTTATGGTTTTCGCAGTGGTCTGGGCCTGGAAGTGATGAAATTCGTCCAGTTTAACGTCGGTCATACCTTCTCCAATATGAGTAATGCAGGTTCAAATGTCGAGCGTATGATCGGTTCCAAAGTCTTCGCGGAAACGCGTTTGGTATTCATGGCGCCGCTCGCCAATCTGGAGCTTGGTGGTGGTATTCTCGGCTCGCGCTTGGACTACCAGCGAGCTGCTGATGTTGCCTCGTTTTATGGCAGCGGCTTATATTATAGCCTCGGCCTCAACTACTTCATGTCTCCGAGTGTGTCGGTGTACGGAACCGCCAAGCTTAATCAGGAGAACCTGATGAAGTCTTCCGGTGCCGCGGCAGATAACTTTAAAACCAACACCACAGCGCTGGGCCTCGGCTTCTCGCTCTGGATTTAAGACACATTTAAGGGACACACGACTGAACCCGAATTATTTGTAAAAAGATCGGGTTCAGTCGTGTGTCCCTCTAACTCCTAGTCCTAGGCGGACAATTTTTTCTTCAGATTTTTCATCTCTCTCTCCAGCTTATCCAGTCGAGATTCACCTTCATTAGCTTGATCGATGGCATTTCGTAGCAGCCGATTTAATAGCGATTGGTATGGAACGCCGGTGGTAGCTGCTTTACCGCGGAGAGAAGAGAGAACATCTTCGTCGATGTTGATTGTGATTTTAATTTTTTTGGCTTTGGCTGCTTTTGCGCGCATAGACTTGGTTCCGTGAATATAGATTTTCATTTCATTCAATTTTGGTTGTTTCATATAGTCTCCGAAATTTGCGCCATTCCGCACTTCCAATAATTCTAATTTTTCTGTCTCGCTTGGTAAACCAGGTTGTCAATATTCGGTCGCTAGAAGTTTTTCCTATCCAGTAAAATCGAGTTTCCAGATCGGAATGTTTTACATCCAAAAGTTGAATCCCATGCGGATCTGCAAATGATTCTACCGATTCAATAAACGTGCAATTGTGCTTGTTGATATTATCGATTTCTTTTACGAGATCCCATTCAAACTCGAATTCCCAGTTTGCCATACAAGTATGTATATATCCATATAATTATAAAATTAACTCCAAGGGTTCCATATCTACCGAACCGCTCGGATGTCGGCGAATGACATGAATGGCAAATGGACTAGATTCGACTCTTCAGTGACGTATAATTCATGGGCGGTAGCTGGTCTGAGGATTTTGCGCCTCGCCTCCACAATTGTGAGAGCCAATTTTCACTTGCTGTAGCCAGCGCAAGTAAGTAAGTGTAGATTTAAATTCCATTTTCAAGGCACACAACCAGGTTTATAAGGAGGTAGAACCATGATGATGATTCGTGTTTTGGGATTTGCCGGGGTGCTGGCTTTAGCGGTTGGCTGTTATCACGAGGTTACCGATTTTCGCGGTGCGGTTGATGACAAGCACGAGCTTAGCGATGGCGAGTGCCGCTTGAGCAAACGCAGCGGTTGCTTTGAGGGCCAAGTGACTTCCGCTCAAGATTTGCGGGTTAAGGGTAAAAGTTTTTTCGATGCTGATAGTTTGCGTCAACGTTTCAAGGAGCTATTGAGTCTGCAAGGGCAAAATGGCATGGCGCTCACCGAAGCGGAATATGAAATCAATTTTCTGACACCGTTTGATAATCGTAATTTTGCCTCTGGTATGGAAGTGTACCTGAAAGGTGATTATGCCAAGAGCGGACGCGTCATGCGTTCTGGCAAATTCTCCATGCACGAACTTCCGCAGGGCGAATATGATATTCGCGTTCAGAAGTTGATCCCGTTCCAGGTCACCTATACCGCTGCCGCCGAACCAAGTGAAGATGGTGCCTCCGGTCAAACTGATGTTTATACGAAGACCTACTGTGCCACGCTATATGCCGACTCGTCGGTAGAGATTCGTCATGGTCAACGTTCGCGGCAAGTTTTTGATGAATACGAAATCTACCTCTTGGATCGCGAGTGCGAGCAAGCGGAAGCTGCCAACAAAATTTCGTTGTAATTTGAGCCGGCTCCATTGCAGCATGCATGGGGCCGGTTTTTTAATTCACTAAAGCTTGGAAATTCTTCCAGACTTGCATTTTCGCCGTCTCGACATCCCAGCCACGCAGTTTTGCCAAATAAGCCACTGTTCCAACAACATTGGCTGGTTCGTTGCGTTCGCCGCGCACGGGGGCCAGATAAGGCGCGTCGGTTTCGGTAAGGATTTTTTCTGCTGGTAGCTGCTTGAGCATTTTGGTGAAGGCTTCGTTGTTGGCGGCATTGGCCGGGATCGAAAAGTACCAGCCATGTTGCTCGGCGCCGGCGAGCGCGAGCTTAACTTTGCCGCCGAAGCAATGAAAATTCACTCGTCGCAAGCGATGATGCGCGAGAATGTCCATGGCGCGTTGTTCGAGTTTGCGCGTGTGAATTACGGCCGGCAGATCATAATCCGCCGCGATCTCCAGCAGGGCGAGAAAAACCCTTTCCTGCGCCGCAAAAGTCTCAGCTGGTAGCCAGTGTCCATCAAGCCCACACTCACCGATGGCAACAAGTTTGCCAGACCGCGCCTGCTCACGGATAAAAGCGATCTCATCGTCCACTACGAAGCGGGCGAGACGGTGCGGAAAATCTTCTGGCACCAGATGATTTACTGCATCGATAGGATAAATTCCCAGTGCCGGTTGAATGCTGGCGTGCTGCGTCGCTAGCTGTAGAACCTGACGATTGGAGATCGGCTCCAACCCATTGACAACCATAACGCCCACACCGGCACTCTCGGCGCGCTGAATAACGTCCGACAGATCAAAGGCGAATTTTTCGTGAGTGAGGTGGGTGTGTATATCAAGATAAACTGCAGACTCCACACAACCCACCCTTTCTTAAGCTACAACCAAACTACAGTGCATCGTTGCCAGTGTTGGTTGCGGCTTTGACTGCTTCATAGGCATTGATCAAGCCATGACCGAACGTATTATTGGGTATCGCTGAGCCGGCCGTACCGCCACACGTTTGCGTGGAGGTTTTCGCGGTTGCCGTACTGGTGATCATCGCGGTGGTTGTCGCCATGTCACCGACGAGTTGTGGATTTGCTGACCACATCAATGCCACCAGACCCGCAACATGCGGCGCTGCCATGGACGTGCCACTCCACATCGATGCCGAATAACCGCCGCCTGGAACAGTCGAGCGGATGCTCACGCCCGGCGCTGTTACGTCCGGACCGATCTTGCCGTCAAATTTTGACGGGCCACGACTCGAAAACGACGCGATATTACCATTCCGATAATCATGCGCACCAACTGACACAGTTAAATCAGAATGCATGGCCGGTGCGTCGGTAATAGTTTGGCACGCCGAACCTTCGTTACCAGCCGCGGCTACTACTGCGATACCAGCGGCGTCCAGTGCTTGTAATACTGGTCGGATTTCATCAGCCTGACAACCTTCGCTGCGTGGGCAGCCCCAGGAATTATTGATCACATGTGGCGCCATGTCAGGATTGCCATCGGTAAGAGCGTTGCCGCCATGCGGGTAGGGCGCCAGGAAAAACTCAAAGCACTCAATGTAAGTTGTCGGGCGGCCAATGCCCGCATCCATATTGCGGCAACCGATCCATTGCGCGTTGGGCGCCATGCCGACCTGATTGCCGACGTCATCATCGCCGATCATAGTGCCAACCGTATGCGTGCCGTGACCGTGGTCATCGCAGGGTGCTTCGGTGGCATAACCGCAGCGGTTTTTGCCCGAGCCAATGCGTTCACGGATCGCGTCGTGCCAATGATAATTGTGCGTACTGGTTCCATCGACATTGTTGCCACGATACTGGCGACGCAATCCCGGGTGGTCCCATTGTACGCCGGTGTCCTGACTGGCAACGACCATTCCCTGGCCGCGCGCGTTTAATTCCGTCCAGGCCCGGTCTGCGCCGGTGCTGCTGATATTGGGTCCGACCGCCAGCAACGATTGCTGACTCCATGGCGTCATTGCGGTGAAGGTGACCGGTGGCAAACTGTTGAAGGTAACGTTGCCGACAATTTTTTCCACGTCCGATCGCGCTGCAATTTCCTGAATGAGTTTTGCATCGGCGTCGAATACCGCCACCATGTTGGTAATATAATAGCTATGATGTTTGATGCCGCGTTCTTTTAGAAATGCAACCAGTCCCGCTTGCGAGTCGGCGGCGACATGACGCAAGGCATCATAAACGAATCGGCCTTTTTCGGCTTTGCTTTGCAGGTGAGCCGCCGGTGTTAAGTCAGCCTTTTCCTTCATCAACACGATCGCGGGAATCGCCTGTTCGCTAGCAAGTTCGAGCTGAACGCGTGCGCTAATTTTGGCTTCCGGATTCGTGTGACCGTAAGCGACGCTGACGATAAGTCCACATCCTACGGCTGCTGCTTGCACATACTTAAGCATGGTGCCTCCCTGCGGCGGAAATAAAATTTGTACTTTTGTTTTTTAGCGAGAACTGTGGAGGATCATAGCGGCGACGTTGATAAAATGCAAGAAGGCTCGTTGCCTGGAGTCTTAGAATGCTAGGGGTAGCGACAAAAAGTGCAGTTTAAGATTATTGGCGTCGGCATGGGCTTGTAGGGCCTGCATGGTGGCGCGCCATCTTGGATAGTGTTCTGCGGCGGTCTCTTGATTGAGGTTCAGATGAATCACATGTGTGCGTAGCAAGCCGCCATCGTGCAAGTCCTTGGCAAGCTGCACGACCTGTTGTGGCGTGACGAATTCCGTGGCGGCTGTATTGGCGACGGCTTCGATTATTTTCCCGGCACCGGTCTCGGTCACGCGGGCGCCAGTCAGCGGCGTGATGCTTTGCCAGCGGGTTTTTAACCAGGCAAAGATCGGATAACGTTGCAAGCGCGTCTGAAGTATCGACGGGGGAACCGATGAAATGTCAGTGCTAAAACCATTGCGCGCCAAAACCTCCAGGATGGGTGTTGAGGTCAACCAGCCGGCGACTTGCACACTGCGCGGCCGCGATAAGCCGGCATCACCGAATTGCTGTAAGGCGACCTTAATAAGTTTCTCGACGTCATCAGCACTGTATTCAGTCAGTGGTACTTCGCGACCGCAATCAGGATCGCAATCTTTCAGATCGACTTCGTCGCCCCAGAAAGTTGGTGAGATACGTGGCTTAACATCCGCGACTTGCAGCAGCGAATGCCAGCCCTGCAAAAATAAACCAACTTCATCCCCCGGCCGCATGATGGCGCGTATTTTGGCGGTAGTCGCGGGTTTGTTTGCATCTTTCTTGGTCCAATAGGCGGCGTCAATCAAGTGCAGGATATGGGTGCCCGGATAGCTGCGACGTAGATCGTTCAAAACATTCAGATTGTGTGGTCGCAGGTGATCGCCATGCCAGCTGATGGTGGTTAGCACCGCCAGGGTTTTGTTATCTTTTTTTTTTAGAAGGGCGTGTTCGGCTGCCGAACTTTCGCTGCCGATTAATATACCTCCGAGTAACACGCTGCCCAATGCCGCGGCCACTCGCCGTCGGCAAAGCAATGGTGCCAATAATGCGATCGCCAATAATAGCGTGCTGGTGCGGTTGCCAGCGCCGCCATTAGCATCAGTGGTTACGGTGACAACGCCGCAAATACCACTGCGTTTACTTTTGCTTTTCTTCTGAGGTGTTGTCGCTGGATTGGTGCCATCCTCCAGCAAGGACGGCAGATCTTGCGTACAATTGATATCGCTGATTTTTTCCGACAGGCCGCGTGCCTTGGCCGCGTCAATGATCTTGCAGCCATACGTTCCATCATAGAGATTTTTGTCGGCGATCATGAGGCTCAAAATAAAATCGTGATAACCGCTGCGATCCAGCAGGTAGTCGAGCGATTTAAGCACCAACTTGGTCAAATCCGCTGCCGGGATAGCATCGCTCTTGTGAATATCCCATAGCATGCCGGAGATGAATTGGCTGCGCTTATGCGCCGCGTTCTCAGGTGGCAAATCACTGTCGCCAAACTTATAAACGTTGTCGGCGGTGCGCAGGCATTTGCCTTTGACGACGCATACTGGACTATTAGCCGGACAAATCGATTCGCCCAAACAGGCGTCCCCGGAGTGGGCGAAGGTAAAGAAGTCGGCGATACCTTCGTGCAATACCAGCGATTCGCCTTCTGTGGATGTCAGCGTTCGGTAAATAATGTGATGACCAAGCTCATGTGATATGACGTCGGCATCACGCGGCAGATTCTGCAACAAATTGCCGTCGCCAGAACCGATGATAATCGCTGGTGGAATGCTACCACCGCCCGGATCATACTGAGCATTATTAACAATATCAGGATGTGGATTGTTGACGCTGATAACAATCTGTTGGCCGGCTTGCCATTCATAGCCAAGGTCGAAGAACCATTTCAGCATGACCGATGCATGTGTAAATGCCGAAGCCTCGTCGAAACGTTTGTCGGAGGGACTGTAGACGAATTGGTGATTGGTATTATTAGCGCGCGTGACACCATGCACTTCGGTCGTGAAGTAAGTACTGGTCATGGTGTTGTTGCCGGTTAAATCGGTGAGCGTGAATTCCTTGAGTTCCGACTCGCTCGGATTACGTTCATAAACTTTGGCCATCCCGGTAGCATCGAAGTAAGCACGCTGGATTTCATAACTGCGTAGCTCGTCGGCAAGCACGCGGTAGTGACGGCCGTTGGCGCGGGCGAGAATAGCCCAGACCGGTTGCAATTGCTGATTGTCGACAACCAGGCACCGTGTTTTTTCGATGGCGGCGGTATCGCCACTGACGCCAAATTGTGCCAAAGCGTCGGCGGCGACGGATAATGTTTCGGCAAAATCTGGCCACTCATCAGTGCTCGGTGCATATAACGTATCGATATCCGGATAAACACCCATCAGCGTGGGCTGTTGACCGGCGACATCGTGCGCTTTTACCTGGTAGTGGCAGAACGGCGTGTTGTTGGCAAAGAAGCGATACTCACGACTGCCGCCGGTGCCATGCAGAGCAAAGCTGGTGGTGGCGGCGCGGCTGCGGATTTCGATACCGTGGTGCAGCAGGCGATCATACAACGTACGCGAGACAGCCTGGTCGAGTGTAAGTTGTCCGCGTCGGAATTGTTCGAGAACTCTGTCAGCGGGATTATTGAAAGCAAAGGTGCGGATTTTGAATTGACCGCGGGCAAAACCCGGGCGCTCAATTTGCTTGAGTGGTGATTGCAGCGTATCAGCACGTGTTTGCTCATGAATATCAGCGGCTAGAGAGATCACGCAGGCGATGACGAGGGCGACAACACGGCGGAGTTGTTGCGATGAGATTAAATATCTAATAGGCCGCACGTTTCGCCTCGGTGTTTTATGGACTAATGCCTTGAATTTGTTGCTGGTTCTTTAGCCGCCGCACCAAATCCTTATCGGCAGACGAGCGATAAAAATTAAGTAGGGCCTATAAAAATACAATAAAATTAGTATGTTATTGATGTTATTGCGGATGTCAGTGGCTGACCTGCGGGATTAGATGGCAGATTTCTTGAAGGATAAAGGTGGCCGTCATCTGAGAGGGCGAAGGAGACCAAAATGCGCGTGAAAAAACACACACAAAATCAATCAAGGCGGCAAATCATCCTCCTATTGTTGGGATGGATACTTTGGATGTCGAGTGATTGGCGGACTACAAGCGCGTTGGCGGGGGAAGCACCGCGCTGCGCGTTGCCTGGCAGCAGTTATCAGTTGCTCGCGTCTGGCGAGTGGATCGGTGTCTGGCTTGGACGCGATCAAAGATTGGCGATTTTCGCCTGTGCCGCGGCCGCTGATGGCTCTGAGCGGACAATGCTGGTCGATCGTTACATTGTTGGCTTAAACCGGGACGTGGCTACAACCGACTGCATGTTGCTGCTCAATGAATACGGAGATGCTGAACGTCCCTATTGGGAATTTGTTTTGGTTGCAGCAGGCGAAGGGAGGCATGGTGATGGAGATTTTCGTTTCACGGTACGACCTAGTGATAGGCCGCGGCCGGTACATGATGAGGAGTTATCCACAGACTTTGTTGATAACGTCCCATGTCGTGCCCTGCCGCTTCCGTCAAATAGGCATTTGCCCGAAACGCACAAATATTAATCACTTGCTGAAACCCATAAAATCTGCGAGTTTGCCTATAATTTCAGCTATGTTGGAGAGTTTGTAATATGACTTCCGCGGTACGAGTAACGGCCATCGAAGGCAACCGCCAATGGTTAGATGGCGGCGCCATGTTTGGCAATGCGCCGCGGCCGGTCTGGGAAAAATGGCTTCCACCTGATACGCAAGGCCGCATCGAACTGGCTTGTCGTTGCTTGCTGATCGAGTACGACGGCAAACGAATCCTATGCGAAACCGGCATCGGCGCCTTTTTTGATCCAAAATTGGCGGATCGCTATGGTGTCAAGGACACGCGGCACGTACTGCTGGATAATTTGCAACAGGCGGGCATTGGCGAAGGCGATATCGATGTCGTGATTCTGTCACATCTGCATTTTGATCATGCCGGGGGTTTGCTGCCGACGTTTGCCGAGATTCAAGCTGGCGGTGACCGGTTATTATTCCCCAAAGCCACTTACGTCGTCGGCCGTGAGGCGCTCAACCGAGCCACGCAACCGCATCCACGTGATCGCGCTTCCTTTATTCCGGGCATGGTGGAAAAACTCCAGGCCTCCGGACGTTTGTGTGTCGTGGATGGTCATGAGTTACCAGGCCACGAAAGCATCATTAAATTTCGTTTCTCGCACGGGCATACGCCGGGTCAGATGCATACCGAAGTTCGTGGTGCGGAAAAGAGCATGATTTTTGCTGGAGACTTAATACCAGGAAGTGCCTGGATGCATGCTCCGATCACGATGGGTTACGATCGCAATGCCGAGCAGGTTATTGATGAGAAGCTAGCGTTATATAAAGAAATCGTGAGCCAACCGGTTTGGTTGTTTTTTACGCATGATCCCAACACGGTGGCTGCGCGTGTCGAACAGGATGCTAAAGGGAAATATGTACCCACGCAGGCATTGACGAGCGCGAAACAATTTTTGTTGTAAGGATATTCAGGTCATGAAAACCACACCGATGACGCCGCCTCTTTACGACTATGTCTTGCAGCAAAGCGATCTACCGCATGCGGTCCTCAAAAAGGTTGAAGAGACAACGCGTAGTCTGCCGGGCGCGCAGATGATGATTAGTCCGGACCAAGGAATGTTTTTACATTTGCTCATCAAGTTGATGGGCGCGCATCGTGTTTTGGAAGTGGGCTGTTTTACCGGTTATAGCGCCATTTCCATGGCTTCGGCTTTGCCGGATTCCGGTCGGTTGATTTCGCTGGACGTGAACGAAGAAACATCAAAAATCGCGCGTAATTTTTTCGCGGAGGCTGGTCTCGCTAACAAGATTGATTTGCGCCTCGGCGAAGCTTTCACAACGCTGGGTAAGATCAAAGTGGAGTTTGGTGACGGTAGTTTTGATCTGGCGTTTATTGACGCTGATAAGGCTAATCTTTGGACGTACTACGAATTAGGATTGGAACTGCTACGCACCGGTGGTCTGATTATTGTCGATAACGTTATTTGGGATGGCAAAGTCATCGATGGCAATGATCGTAGCAATTCAACCGAAGCCATTCGTTCCTTCAACAAGCGCGTACGCACGGATTCTCGCGTTGAGCACTTGATGCTGCATATCGCCGATGGCTTGTATTTGTTGCGTAAAAAATAGTAGTTACTTAACGATTCATCCAGTTGCGGATTTTGGTGCGCAATTCCGGGATGAAATAACCAATTCCTGCCCAAGCTTGATTCAGCGAATCCAGATGGAAATATTTTGCCGAAGCCACGGGATAACCTTTTGGATCAAAAGTCATGGCATCGGCGCCGATGCTGAGAAACAGTTGCTTGGTGATAAAAGCGGTATAAGTGATGTTGACGTTGAAGCCGTAGGATACTTGCATGCGCCCTGATGTGAAGTTGTCACTGATATAAGCAATGGTTGGGCCGATGCCAAGTCCTAGTGAAACAGCACCAATCGGTGTGTGTAGTGTTGTAGCGCCTTCGTAAAACGGCGTGATCAATATACCTCGCAGCCGGTAATTGATTACTCCGTCCGTTACAGAAAAAAGCGTTTGATTCTGATCGAGAGACGCCGAGGTGATGCGTGGCCACAGCGACCAGACCAGGTCCCAGTCGTTATAACCATCCGGATGCAAGACGCTGTATGCGGACAGACCTGCTAACGCCCGGGGCAGCGTTTGTAGTCGCACCGGCTGATCAAGGTTGTGCAGATCTTTATCTTTGAGTTTGTTATTAGAGAGTTCGGTATCGCTTGGCAGGTAAGCAATGGAGTTGGGGAAGAAACTCATGCTGCGCGCGATAAAACTTGATTTCGCGGCTTCGTTCACGCTGTCTTGGGAGATTTGTTGTTGGTCACGCACTTTCGTCCAAGGCAATTTGCCGGAGTCTAACTCATCCAAAGACAGCATGTCGTAGGCGTTAGCCGTGATCGTCTGTCCTTGATCGGCATCTGTTAACGAGAGAATTACCAGGTGATTGGCTTTAGTGTAATAGCCAAGGTAGTCCATATTCTTGCGGGAAATATTTGCCAACTTTACTTTGGACGTATGATTGAGATTCACAAAAGCCAATCGTTGTTTGGCGATTTCCGGGTCGACGATCGTATCGCAGGTTGGCAGATTTGTTTGCCAGCTATCGAGCCAGCGTTGAGTTAATAAATCCGAGATCTTTTCGTCATCGGCCATGGGCGGGATTACCAGATAAACACGGCACTCTTTCAGCTCGCGTTGGTACTGTTGCGGCACTTTTACCCGAAATAAAATGCCATCGGAGCAGCTAAAAAAATTACCAGTCAATAAGTCAATGCCGCTGTAAAGACCGAAAGCCAGAAGGCCCGTGGCTGGACCTCCGCCCGATAGACCATGTAGTGCGCCAGCGGCGCCGTTACCGATGACGGCGGTCGTCCAGTTGATGCCGCAGGTGAATTGTTCCACCGCGCGTTGCTTGTTGTCGGGGATACCGATCGCGAGTTCCTGACGATAGGCGCGTGGCAGCACCGTGAAGAACGGTGTGATGCCCATTTGCGTTTGACTTTGACTGGATTCGTAGATGGCGAGTCCGCGCGGCACACTGTCGATCGGCACAATGTGTTCGCGCGAGGCAATCGTGGCGCAGCCGCCAACCATGTATGCGAATGCGATAACGATGACTATACAGCTGCTAGCGAAGGGAAACGGCAGGCGATAGGCGTGCGATTTTTGCCAGGCAGCTTTCTTTTGAATACAGATGAGCATCACTGAAATGCAATCGATCCCGTTTGGCGGTTTGAAGTTCGGATGCGGTAATTAGATCAAACTTTAGCATGCGCTCCAAGCGCTTATCGAGCATGTCCTGGTAGTTCGGGCTAACCTTGCCGTTGCAGAAGTTGTGATAGCGTTGCACCGGACTGGGCAGCGTGGAAATAAGATAAGTTGATTCCAACAGCGATAGGTCAGTTGGTAGCTTGTTGAAATAATGGCGAGCGGCCTGAGTGATGCCGTATATACCAGGTCCGAATTCAATAATGTTGAGATAGATTTCGAGAATACGTTCCTTGCTAAGTATCTGCTCCAGGTGCCAGGTAAAGAAGGCTTCTTGCATCTTACGAGTCAGAGTGCGCTCGCGATTGAGAAATAGATTTTTGGCGGCTTGCATCGTAATCGTTGAGCCACCGATAGCGATGCGTTGCTGCTTTAAGTTTTCGCGCAGAGCGTTGATCAGTTGATTGGTTTCAAAACCGTTGTGAGCCCAGTAATTAAGATCCTCGGCGCCCAACACGGCGAGTTTTACGTTCTCAGTAATTTGTGACAGGCTGGTGTATTGCGCATTGCTGGTATTGGTGTCGATGGCGCGAGTAACGCCGGCTTCATAAGGATTTTGGAACAAAAAACTTTGTGCAAGGCGCTCGCGCGAGTACGCAAAAGGGGTTTTGGCGGCATAGCAGGTCCAGTTGTAGTCGCTGACATTCAGCGCGAATTTTTCTGGTGTCTGTAAATCCATGGAGAGATTGGCGGCGACTTGCAGATCTCCGCCGAGACTAAAGTCCTTGATGCTGGCGGCGGCGTTGTCAGGCAAAGCATCAAGTGCATCCTGGCAGCGTGTTGTTGGAATATGGATGGCGACGTCGAGTTTGTTGTTATGCGGTGTCTTTGCATGTTTGGCGTTGAACCAGATTTTTATCTTATCGACCAGGTTGTTCTCGTCGTCGCCGCGAACGGCAATCAGACCATCGTCGATACTGAACTGGCTTGCGTCCAGAGCTGCGCTGCCGCGTGCTTTTAAACGCATCGGCAGTGCGAATGGCTGAGCGGCCGCGACGGGGTGATAGAAAGTTCCTTGCTTGATATCGATGTTGGTCAGATAGCGAATCTGGTTGCGTGGTCGGTCGATGGCGAACGTTGCCGAAACACTGCCGGCCAGCGTTTCTGGTCGTGGGACGACGCGACGTATGAAGTCAGCTAGTGGTCCTTTTAAGCCGCGAAAGGATGTGGCGAGATTGAGGCCGGTAAAATCACGTTTAAGTTTGCCGCTGATCTGCCAGGAGTGTTCGTGTTCATTGCTCTCAATGCTGAATGGCAGATAGGATAGAGTATCGATAATATCAACTTGGCCGCTGATCTCGCCGGTGAGTTGCTCATTACGATAGTGAATTGCAGCGATCCGGAAGATCAACTTGCCGTCTTTAAGCGCGAGTTGCGCGTCGACGTCATCAAGTGTCAGCAGGAGTTGCTTATTGTAATCATGAATTTGAATGTGTGCGTTATTAAGTAGAACTTCTTGTGGTAGACGACGCTTGCCGCGTTTTTCTTCGTTCGTTTCTTTGGTTTTTTGTTTGAGACGTGTCTGCAAATAATTATGCAGATAAGTCATGTCGGTGTTGATGTTCAAATCCTTGATACGTAGTTTTTTGATTCTACCGAATTGCGCGCCGAATGGGTTGAGGCCGAGTTCGGCGAGAATCGAGCCGATCTTGCCAACTTCGCCGCGATCGATGCTTACATCATCAAAGCGCGCGCCGTGCATATTGAATTGATGCTCGGTGATTTTGATGCGTAAGCCGGTCTCTTGCTCCACGGTTCGCAACAGTGCCCGCGTGCGATCTTGAGCGTAATCAAGAGTGCCGACATAAAAAAAAGTGAACAACACGATCATCGTCAACGTGATAACGCTGGCGATGACACGGCGCTGCATCCGCTCATGATTCATTTTGGGAAAATCGATGTGCAAGATAAAACCACAAACAAGCGGTTTAAGACGCGAAAAACTCTATAGTCTTATTCTAGCAAAGGGTGGGCGGCGGCGAGTCGACTAGGCAAAATATCATCAGCGCGACCCGTCATCCTGAGCGCAGCGAAGGATCTCCTAATTAAACCACGAAATTAACGATTTTTCCCGGCACGTAAATCTCGCGTTTTATGGCTTTGCCTGCGATGTGTCGTTGCACCGCATCAAGCGCCAAAGCAGCTTGAATGACGGCATCTTTTGCGAGATTTTTTTCGACCTGCAATGTGTCGCGTAATTTACCGTTTACCTGGATACTAAGCGTCACCTGATCCTCGACCACCAGACGAGCGTCGTAACTGGGCCATTCCTGATAAGCTAAAGACGGCTTGTTACCCAGCAGAACCCAAAGCTCCTCGGCCATATGCGGAGCGTAAGGCGCCAGCAACAGCGTCAGAATGTTGGCGGTGTTCATACTGACGCCGCCTTCTTTATAAGCAAGATTGGTGAATTCCATCATGGCGGCGATGGCAGTGTTAAAACGCATGCTCTCGGTGTCTTCGCTGACTTTTTTGATGGTTTTGTGCAGCGCTTTATTCAGAGTCTCTGAATCCTCATGCGTGCGCAGGCTGGGATTGAGTTGATTGTTGGTATCGAGCAGCAGACGCCATACCCGGCGTAAAAATCGATGACAGCCGGCAATACCTTGTGTCTGCCAGGGTTTTGCGGCTTCCAGTGGTCCCATGAACATTTCATAGAGGCGCATCGAGTCGGCGCCCCACTCGCGGATAACATCATCCGGGTTGACGACATTGCCTCGGCTTTTCGACATTTTTTCGCCGTTGTCGCCGAGAATCATGCCTTGGTTGACCAGCTTATGAAAAGGCTCTTTGGTGGAAACGAGCTGGCAATCATACAAGACTTTGTGCCAGAACCGCGCATACAGCAGATGCAATACCGCGTGTTCGGCACCACCGACGTACAAATCTACTGGCATCCAGTATTGTTCCTTGGTGCAATCCCATGCAGCCGTTGTATTGCGTGGATCGATATAACGAAGATAGTACCAACACGAGCCAGCCCATTGCGGCATGGTGTTGGTCTCCCGCGTAGCGGTATTTTTGTAATTAAGCCAATCAGTGGCTTTAGCCAGCGGCGATTCACCGGAGCCGGTTGGTTTAAAGTCCTCAAGAGCGGGTAGGAGAACCGGTAGTTCCTCCGCTGACACAGCGATGACCTTACCGTTTTTATCGTGCACCAGGGGAATAGGTTCGCCCCAATAGCGTTGGCGAGAGAACAACCAATCCCGCAATTTGTAAGTTACCGTGCGCTTGCCGAGTTTTTGACTTTCCAGCCATGCGCACATTTTCTCGATCGCCGCTGTCTTATTCATGCCGTCGAGAAATCCGGAGTTGATCAACGTACCATCGCCTGTGTGGGCGGCGATTTGGATATCCGGCTCGTCACCGCCGGTGAGAACACGCACGATCGGCAGCGAAAACATCGTGGCGAATTCGTGATCGCGTTCGTCGTGACCAGGCACCGCCATGATCGCGCCTTTGCCATACGACGCCAAAACATAATCAGCAATAAAGATCGGCAGCTTGGTTTTGTTGGCTGGATTGATCGCAAATGCGCCGGTGTTGACTCCGGTTTTCTTGGTGTCTTGGAGTCGCTCCCGCTCGGACTTGTTTTTGGCCGCACCAACATAGGCCTCGACAGCGGTTTTTTGTTGCGCGGTCGTGATGCGTGCAACCAGAGGATGCTCTGGCGCGATTACCATAAAGGTGGCGCCAAAGAGTGTATCGGGGCGGGTCGTGAAGACCGAAAGCTTGGCATCGGCGTGACCGTCAATCGTAAAATCAATATCAGCACCCTCGCTGCGACCGATCCAGTTACGTTGCATCTCCTTGATCGGCTCGGGCCAATCGACGAGTTCCAAATCATTGAGCAGACGCTCAGCATAAGCGGTGATCTTCAGGACCCACTGACGCATCGGTTTTTTGATTACGGGATGGTCACCGACTTCCGATTTACCGTCGATCACTTCCTCGTTGGCGAGAACGGTTCCCAGTGCAGGACACCAGTTGACCGGCTCGTTTGATTCGTAAGCGAGTCCGCGTTCAAATAACTTGAGGAAAATCCACTGCGTCCACTTGTAGTAATCCTCGGCGGTCGTATCGATTTCGCGGTCCCAGTCATAGGATAGTCCCAGAGAGCGAATCTGCTCGCGAAAGCGATTGATATTGCGCGTGGTCGTGACGCGTGGATGCGTGCCGGTTTTGATCGCATGTTGTTCGGCGGGCAAGCCAAACGCGTCCCAACCCATCGGATGCAGGACATTAAAACCGCGCATGCGTTTGTAGCGGGCGACGATATCAGTGGCAGTGTAACCTTCGGGATGACCAACGTGGAGACCATCGCCGGAGGGATAAGGGAACATATCGAGAACATAGTATTTTGGTTTGGGGGAAACATCCGGCGTTTTAAAGGTTTTGTTTTCCAGCCAGTAGGTTTGCCATTTTCTTTCGATGTCTTTAAAAGGATAGGTGTCCGTCTGGTTTTGCTCAACCGCATCATTAGCCATGACTATCAGCTCCTCCGCCTTTCATTCCCTACCATCACTATGACGCGAAAGCTATCCGCTGTTAAGTGCCGCTTTGATATTGGAAGTAGCTGACGATAAAGTCCGTGACGAGAATTGTCACTAGCGAGATGACCACGGCGGCAGTGGTGGCACGGCCGACGCCTTTGGCGCCACCTTGGGCAAAGAAGCCCTGGTAGCAGCCGACCAGCGACAAGATAGCACCGAAAATCGCCGCCTTCTGTAGGCCTTGGAAGAGATGGTTGGGCTCGACGATCCAGAGGATTTTGTCAAAGAAGACGCCGACGTCGACGTCATAGAAAGACACGCCGATAATAAACGCCGCGAATACCCCGCTTAGAATAAACAGCGCCGCGATCAACGGCATCATCAGAATCGAGGCACACACGCGCGGTGCGATCAGGTAGCTGTAGGGATTGACCGCCATGACGCGCATGGCATCGATCTGTTCGTTGACACGCATGGTCGCTATCTCGGCTGCCATCGCCGAGCCGGCGCGGCCGGTGACTAGCATCGAGCCGACCACGGGTGCCAGTTCTTTGGAGAGGGTAAAGCCGGCGGCGGCGCCAATCATCGACTCGGCGCCAAAAATCCGGAAAATCTCGCCCAGCTGGAAGCCGAAAATCGCACCGACCATCGTGCCGGCCAACAGGGCGACACCCAGGCTCCGATTGCCGACGAATTCCATCTGCCGCAGCAGTAGTTCGAGGCTGATCGGCGGTGAAACCATGCGACGGAAGGTCTCGCCGCTGAATAAAACAAAGCGTCCCAGGTTGCTGATCGGGCGCATTGCGGCCTGACCAACCAGGGTGACGAGACGTTCATGTGGTTGCAGAGGGTTTAGCTGTTGCATAAACAACAGCTTAGCATAAAAGCGGCGCAGGTGACTCTAGCAGTCTTCCGTGTTTACTTCCACTCGCCGCCGGTGCGGTCGCGACCGGTAGATAGCTGTGTCAGTTCATTCAATTTGATGAACTGGCCGCTTGGCGTGCGGGCCCAATTGCCCTCGACGGTTACCAGGATGTGATCGCCCTTTTCCAACTGAAACGTCGCGCTGCCATCCGGCTGACTATAAACGCTGGTTCCCGATTGTCTGACATACATAACCAATTGGCTGCCGTCACTCATTGGTGTTTCCACCACCACGGGTGTCGCTCTAGTCGTCGCGTTGGATGCCATGGCATCAGCAGCGCCAAACTCCGGGCTTATCGAGGTTTCGTGGGCGGGTAGCGGCGAAGCCGACTCATCAGTAACCACGGCGTTCTCCATCGGTTCTACCGGCGTTGCCTCGGCACTGTTAGTCTCCACTTCTGCCACGCCGTTTTCTTCATCGGCGTTCGCGGCTTCCTCGGTGTTTTCGTCGGTAACCGGCTCTTCGACTTCCGTCTCCTGACTGGAGCAGCTGAGAGCCGCGACGAAGAAACTCAAGAAAGTAATTTTGCGCATCCATGCGTTCAACATAAATCATCCTTTCGAGTGTGGCGGCTTCAGACGGGCGTTTAATAAACCCCGCGAACCAACCAGTCTTCAGCTTTGTTTTCGGCAGCTTAAAAAAAAATTTAAGTAAAAATTATGAATAGTTATGGCCATAGATTTGTCGGTAACCAGCTGAAAATGAAGTCCTTAGATGGATAAGTTAAAGTTTCGCCAATATTTGCCGAAGACCCAGGCAGCTGCGCTTTTCGCTATGCGCGTGATTTAGAGGAGCATCTTTTATGAAAATCTGGCGTCAAACGACGATGGTACTGGCTATGGTCGCCGGTATAAGCGCGGCTGGTTGTGGCAGCAATGAATTTAGCGGTAACACCGGAACGCAGTCGTCTTCCGATCAAAATCCTGTTCCGACACCTGATAGTCTGCAATGGCTATGGGGTTGTGATGCCGGACAAGAAGCGCAAGCGACGGCTGATGCGAACGAAAATACTATCGAAGGTATCGGTCCGCACACTCTCTCGCGGTTTAAGTTTGGCGGCAAGCCCGTGACCGTTAGTGGCAAGTTGTGCGCGCCGCCTAAAACCAAGCGCGATATTATATTTGTTATCGACGTGTCTGGCTCGATGACGGGCGGTTTGCTTTTTGCGGGCGCTGATCCGTTACGCAGTAATTCGTGCGGCCGTCTTGCCGCGATTCATGATGTGATGGAATTAGCTGCCAAGAACGGTGATACGCGTTTTGGTGTCGTCACCTTTTCATCAGCTAAAGTCGCGGCGTCTTCGACGATGTTTGCCAATGAGAGTGACTTGTTTACGGATCTCATTGCCGGCTCCGGCAAATCGCATATCTCGCAAATTATCTGTGCTGGCAGTGGTGATACCAATTATGACGAAGGCTTGCGTGGTGGCTGGGATTTGTTGAAAGCAACCAAGCGCGCCGAAGCAGTGCAGGAGATTTATTTTATTTCCGACGGCGTTCCTGATCCCGCGCAATATGATGGTATCGCCATGTCACGAGAAATTCGCAAGGCCGCCTCTGTTGCCACGGTGATGCTGGGCAGCGCCAACGATGTCGTCATGCGCGAATATATCGCGTCACGTGACGCCGCCAACAAACCTTATCATGCGCATGCGGCTAATTCGTCGCAGCTGGCGAAAGTTCTGGCCAAGCTGGCCAGTAACGATATTCAAGGCGGCACGTTGCAGTATCGTGCTGCAGGCGAGGCAGCGTGGACGGATATCGATCTGACGCCGCACATCGGCAACGGTCAATTCAAAGCACCGTCGTTTAAAATCGATCCAGCAGCCGCGCCTGATGGCCTGGAATTACATTTCAGCTACTGGGACCGCTTTGGACATACGTTTGAGAATTCTGGTACAATCGTGTGGAAGGAAGATTACCACGAATGATTCGCCAGCTTTGTTTTTTTGCCAGAATCGGCGTTCTCGTGTTTGCCTTATCGACGGCGGGCGTTAGCTTTGGCGCTTGTCTGACGCTGATCAAAGGTCCGATTGCTGTTGATGTTCATAGCTGCAATGCTATTGATCCCAATACCTCGTTCAATCTGCAGGAAGATCGTTTTAAACAGATCCGTGAGCTCGACGCCAAATCGCGGGCGGCGTTTTTCAGTTCTTATCGCGGCGTGATGATGCGCGGCAAGGTTGTGAACTCGCAAGCAGTTCGCACCGGGCTCAGCGATGATAAAGGTGCGTTGTTTGGTGAAAATGTCTTCTTGTTCGTGCCACCTGGTAAAGGCTCGTGCGAGGGTGCGATTGGTTATCGTTATTCGGGGCAGCTCAATGAAGTCTGCTGCGATGGGGCGGCCGAGGCGCCTTGCCTGCTCAACTCAAGTTATATATTTACCGAGCTTAAACCTCTTGGCGCTACCGCCAAGCAGGCTGGCAACCAGGCGCGACAGAAAGCCGAGAAATCAGAAAATTATAAACAGGCCGAAGACGCTCTGGCGAAGAAAAAATTTGCGATTGCCGCCAAACATTTTGAAGCCGCGCGCGCCAAAGATGAGCTTGATATTCTTGGTTTGTTCAAACTCGCCGCTGCCTATCGTCGCCTTGATGCTTGTCCCAAAGCCATACCGCCGCTTGAGACGATTCACGAGAAATATTTGCGTAAGCAAACCTGGGCTGACGAAGAACCAACGATACGTAAAAGCAATTTTTTACTGGCACGCTGTTACGCCAAGCTGAACCGCCCCGGTGATTCGGTGTTGTTGCTTAATAGTTATTTGCTTGAGCCCCGCAAGTATAAAGCCGAGTTGACGCAATCGCTCAACAATCCTGATTTTGGCTATATTCATACCAGCAAAGAGTATCGCCTCTACAAAGCCGATGCCGAGAAAAAACTGCGGGCGTTGAAATAAGACGTCACCCTTAGATTGGACCGTGGGGGATACTGGCCTGAAATGCTTTCAGTGCTTGTCCGCGATGACTGATTTCATTTTTCTCGTTGCTGCTGAGTTCGGCCATGGTCTTGCCGTGCGTGGGCAGATAAAACAACGGATCGTAGCCAAAACCTTGCTCGCCACGTGAGCGGTCGAGAATCAGTCCGCGGCAGCTGCCGGTGAACGTCGCTGGTCTATCCTGTTCATCGATAAAATACAAACAGCAGACAAACTCAGCCATGCGGCGCGAGCTTGATACATCGCTGAGCTCGCGTAGGAGCTTGGCGTTGTTCGCCGCCGCGTCGCCTTCGCGACCGGCATAGCGGCTCGAATAGACGCCCGGTGCTCCGGCCAGCGCCGCCACGCATAAGCCCGAATCATCAGCCAAGACGGCGGCTTGCGTATATTGTTTGAGTTTAAGGGCTTTGATGCGTGCGTTTGCCACAAACGTGCTGCCGCTTTCCTCCCAGCTCATCTGCGGGTCTAGTGCCGCGGCCGTGCGTATCTCCCAGCGATCCTCGCCGAGGATGGCGCTGAGTTCCGCCGCTTTATGCTGGTTTTGGGTGGCCAGGTATAAAAGTCGTTTTTGCATGGTTGGTTTCTTTGTTCTTTTCGCTTATGTAACTAACATACGGAGGATAAACGAGGATGAACGCGAAAGATATAGAAGCTCGCTTGCTACAACATTTTCCGGATGCCAAGATCCGACTCAGTGATATGACCGGTGGCGGCGATCACTGGCAGTTGCTTATTGAATCAAAAGTTTTTACCGGTTTAAGTTTGGTGCAGCAGCATCAACAAGTTTATAAAGCACTCGGCGAATGGATGTATCGAGAGATTCACGCGCTTAGTTTAACGACGCGCGAATTATAAAAGTGTTGCTGGCGAGTTTAAACTTCGCGGTGGCGGGTGCGCAGGCGCTGCTGCTCGACGTTGTTGGCGCGTTCCAGTAAGCGCCGGACATCGGGGGACCAGCGGATTTGTTCGATGACCGCTTGAGTGAGCGTAGCAGTTTGGCTGGCGCTCACCTGAAAGAAACCCATCTCGCGCAGGTTGCGGCTAATCACGTCGTGCAGCTCTTCAAAATCAACCGACCAGGTGGCGACTAACGCTGCTACCTGCGGATTATCGAAAGCTTTCTTGACAAACATCTCTAATGCGATTGGTTCGGTTAACATGTCGGCGTCCTTTGTTTTGCAAAGCCATGACGGACTTAACAGTTTTCGGTCGTCGCCTGGTTTTGCTTTAGGTCCCGCCTGGCAGCACGCTGATTATCCGCCGCATCTCCTGTATTTTTATGGGGTTAGATCGCTAGCAAAAAACCTCAAAACCGTAGGATGCTTCTTGACACGCCGGCCTTCGCCCGCCAATATGGAGCCCTTCTTATGCTGCCGTTGTAGCTCAGTTGGTAGAGCAGCTGATTCGTAATCAGCAGGTCAGCGGTTCAAGTCCGCTCAGCGGCTCCAGTTTATTTTTCTTTTACAGTTGTGGTTGCAGAAGTTTTTTTAGCTTCTTCTTTTTTCTGGAGTGGCGATGGAGCCATCGTACCATAAAAAGTTTTTGCATCGATGGTTGCGGCGTCTAATGGTGGTACCTTGCTAGTGGCTTTGCGCTTCCAGGTTTTGGTGTCAATCCCGGTAGCTTCTTCAAAGGCTGTTTTGGCCCCCTCACGTTCATAAAATGGTATGAGATCTCTGCCATAACCGACGGCTTGAGGTAATTTATTAACAGTATTTTCAAAACGACCATTGCTGGTAAATACGCCAACCATAGGTGCGCTGGCCTCGGCGACGACGTCGATGCGAGGGTTTTTGATAGAGTCGCCGTATTGTTTGACCAGACCTTTGCGAACCATAGCATGATTTAAGCTGTTAACGCTTGGCGGCTTATCTCCGGCGCGAAAGATTCGGGCAACGATTTGATTGCTTTGTGGTTCATATAAAAAGCCGTTTTCCTCACCACGTGGAAATACAGCGTTAATGACGTGGCCTGATTTTTCTCCTGCTATACCTACCTGATACGCATCTACACCATTTGCATTCAAGTACTTTGCTGAGGCATTGGCAAAACTCTTACAATCAAAATGCATGTCCGATGAGCAATTTTCGGAAAAGCTATCGACATAAGCTGTTCGGTAGACTGGATTCTCAATTAAAGTACGAAAAAACTTTTTTTCGGTTTGATTAAACACCTTATAGGTCGATTGGGGATCTTTATAAGTAGCGCTGTCGCGATCAACGTTAAATAGATGACGTATGCCCCAATCGGATATCGCCGTTTCATCCACCGCCAAACTGGATTCGACTGCTGCCATCGGCTTGCAGGCAGTAGTTGTTAAAGTGACTACCGCGATGAGTATGACTGAGGTGATGGTTGGCATTGCAATCTCACACGATTTTTTATTTATTTATCGGCATAAATCCCCAAAAACTTGAGTATTATTTATTAGTTGCCCAACTCCGACATCGGAGTAAATCCTAAAAATATCAATTAAATTAATTGGTTATTCATTTGAAGTTGCAAATTGCGATCTCAAAGAACAGCCGATGGGCATATTTAATTGTCCCCAATTCCAAGCGCGTTTGCTTCCCACTCTCTGAAACATTTTTCATACAGTCTGTCTCGGATTTTATACGATTCTTCATTCTGCTCAAAAAACAATCAAATCCGTAGAGAGATTGAAGCTCAATGTCTTGGTGTTCTCATTCGTGATGGTATGCTCATTGCAAAGTGCTGGCGCACACCATACTCGCACGATTAGAGGTTTTTGTGGACACTACTATTGCTCGTAAAACCAAGCAGAGTCATTCTTCCCCGTCTTCCTCCAACCGCATGAATAAACGCTTGCCAGGCAGCTCGCGGCCAGCAGCAGTACCGACTGGCAACGTGCGTCTGCAACTAAAGGAATTGCTGCAGATCGTTAAAGCTGTACGCCAGGGCGATTTCTCGGTGCGGGCGCCGGTTATTGATGAAGGGGTTGTTGGTGAGATCGGTGAAGTTCTGAACGATATTATTGAACTCAACGAAAACATGGCGAATGAATTTAAGCGGGTCAGTTGCATCGTTGGTCAGGAAGGACGGATGACGGAGCGCGCCTCCATCAGTTCCGTCAAGGGATCATGGGCCACCAGTATCAATTCGGTGAACTCGCTGATCGGCGATCTTGTGCAACCAACCAACGAAGTCGCGCGCGTTATTACCTCGGTAGCTAAAGGCGATTTGTCGCAGAAGATGTCGCTGGAGATTGATGGTCGCCCGGTGAAAGGCGAGTTTTTTAGGATTGGTACAACCGTGAACGCCATGGTGGATCAGTTGAATTCCTTTGCTTCTGAGGTGACCCGGGTTGCCAAGGAAGTAGGTACGGAAGGTAAGTTGGGCGGGCAGGCGGATGTGCGGGGTGCTTCCGGCGTCTGGCGCGATCTGACCGACAATGTGAATGGTCTCGCCGGTAATCTTACCGATCAGGTGCGAAATATCGCAAAAGTTACCACGGCCGTAGCGCGCGGTGACTTATCGCAAAAAATCACTGTTGATGCCAAAGGCGAAGTTTACGAACTCAAAAACACCGTGAACGTCATGGTGGACCAGTTGTCATCGTTTGCCGCCGAGGTAACGCGGGTAGCAAAAGAAGTAGGTACAGAAGGTCGCCTGGGCGGTCAGGCCGATGTGAAGGGCGTGTCCGGTATCTGGAAAGACTTGACCGACAACGTGAACGGCTTGGCAAACAACCTGACTGTTCAGGTACGTAACATCGCCAAGGTAACCACGGCGGTGGCGAACGGCGACTTGTCGCAAAAAATTACCGTCGATGCCCGTGGCGAGATTTTTGAACTTAAAAACACCATTAACGTCATGGTGGATCAACTTCGCTCCTTCGCGGCCGAGGTAACGCGGGTGGCAAAAGAAGTAGGTACGGAAGGTAAACTCGGTGGTCAGGCGGATGTAAAAGGTGTGTCGGGAACCTGGAAAGACCTTACCGACAACGTGAACGGTCTGGCCGGTAATCTGACGGCGCAGGTACGTAACATCGCCAAGGTAACGACCGCGGTAGCAAACGGCGACTTGTCGCAAAAGATTACTGTAGATGCGCGTGGTGAGATTCTCGAACTCAAAGACACCATCAACACCATGGTGGATACGCTGCGCTCCTTCGCTGCCGAGGTGACGCGGGTGGCGAAAGAAGTAGGTACGGAAGGTAAACTCGGCGGTCAGGCCGAAGTAAAAGGTGTATCCGGAACCTGGAAAGATCTTACCGATAATGTGAACGGTCTGGCCGGTAATCTGACAGCACAGGTACGTAACATCGCCAAGGTAACCACGGCAGTAGCGAACGGCGACTTGTCGCAAAAGATTACTGTAGATGCGCGTGGCGAGATTCTCGAACTCAAAAATACCATTAACACCATGGTGGACCAGTTAAACTCCTTTGCCGCCGAGGTAACGCGGGTGGCGAAAGAAGTAGGTACGGAAGGAAAACTCGGTGGTCAGGCCGAAGTACAAGGGGTGTCCGGTACCTGGAAGGACCTCACCGACAACGTGAACTTCATGGCCGGTAATTTGACCAAACAGGTACGCGGTATCGTACGCGTCGTAACCGCCGTCGCGAACGGCGACTTAAATCAGAAATTTGTTCTTGAGGCGAAGGGTGAGGTGGCCGCGCTCGCGGAAACGATCAACAGCATGATCGATACCTTGCGGACCTTTGCCGATCAGGTAACCACCGTTGCACGCGAGGTAGGTATCGAGGGCAAACTCGGTGCGCAAGCGCGTGTACCAGGTGTAGCCGGTACCTGGAAGGATCTCACCGATAACGTGAACTTCATGGCCGGTAACCTGACGACCCAGGTGCGCGGTATTATCAAAGTCGTGACCGCGGTTGCTAACGGTGATCTGAGTCAAAAATTCGTTTTGGAAGCCAAAGGTGAGGTGGCTGCACTCGCGGAAACGATCAACAGTATGACCGACACCCTGCGGACCTTTGCCGATCAGGTAACCACGGTGGCACGCGAAGTAGGTATCGAAGGGAAACTAGGCGGGCAGGCAAAAGTTCCTGGCGCATCTGGTACCTGGAAAGACTTGACTGATAACGTGAACCAGCTTGCAGGCAACTTGACCTCACAGGTACGTGCGATTGCCGAAGTATCCACTGCTGTAACCAAAGGTGATTTGACACGTTCCATTACCGTGGAAGCCCAGGGCGAGGTCGCGGCGCTCAAAGATAATATCAACCAGATGATTGGTAATCTCAAAGATACCACGCAGAAAAATACCGAACAAGATTGGCTCAAAACCAACTTGGCAAAATTCACCGAGATGATGCAGGGGCAACGCAGTATCACCGCCGTGGCACAGTTAATCATGTCGGAGTTGACGCCGCTGGTGGATGCGCAGCACGGAACCTTCTTCATGGTCGAAGCCGAGAAGTCCGATGTAGTGTTGAACTTGATCGCCAGCTTTGCCTTTACCGAGAGAAAGAACGTTGCCAACCGCTACAAGCTTAAAGAAGGTCTCATCGGTCAATGTGCTTTTGAAAAGAAACGCATTCTTCTGACCAATGTGCCTACCGACTATATTCATGTCAGCTCCAGTCTCGGCGAATCCAAACCACTCAATATCATTCTGTTACCGGTGTTGTTCGAGGGTGAGTTGAAAGCCGTCATTGAGTTGGCCTCGTTCCGACCGTTCAGTCTGAACTCTTTGAACTTCCTCGATCAGTTGATGGATAGCATCGGCGTTATTCTCAACATGATTTCGTCCAGCATGCGTACGGAAGAACTTCTTCAGGAGCTGAAACGATCTAACGCCGAGCTCGAAGCACAAGCAAAAGAGCTGGAAGAAAAAGCGAAACTTCTCGAAGTCAAAAACCAAGAGGTCGAGTTGGCGAGTCAGTCGCTCGAAGAAAAAGCCGAGCAGCTGTCGCTTATCTCCAAATACAAATCGGAATTTCTCGCCAACATGTCGCATGAACTGCGCACGCCGCTGAACAGCTTGCTGATACTGTCGAAGATGCTGGCGGAAAACAAAGAAGAGAATCTCAATCCTGATCAGGTGAAGTTCGCCAAAACCGTGTACTCGGCGGGTTGCGATCTTTTGGCCTTGATCAACGAGATTCTCGACTTGTCCAAAGTTGAGGCGGGTAAAATGCAGATTAATCCGCAGGATTTGCGTTTGGCCGAAGTACGGGAATATCTTGAGCAAAGCTTCAGGCCAGTAGCTGAACACAAAGGTTTGGCTTTCCATATCGAGCTTGATGCGCGCTTACCGACGAAAATGTATACCGACTCCAATCGGTTGCAGCAGATTCTCAAAAATCTTCTGTCGAATGCCTTCAAGTTTACCGCTCGTGGCCAGGTATTTATGCGGGTGGGTATCGCCGATAAAATGGAAATCTTCGGAGCCGAATCTGTGGCGCGTGGTCAGACATACCTGGCTTTTTCGGTCAGTGATACCGGTATTGGAATTCCTTCCGATAAGCAAAAACTTATCTTCGAGGCGTTTCAGCAAGCTGATGGTACCACCAATCGCAAGTATGGCGGCACGGGGCTGGGGTTGACCATTAGTCGCGAGATCGCGCGGCTGTTGGGTGGTTTTATCGAAGTGGAAAGTGTTACCGGCGAGGGTAGTACTTTTACCCTGTATCTGCCGCGTAATTATAGTGGCGCAACCAGCAGTAATACGTCCGACGACGTGCCGCTGGAGCCTAGTGAGGATTTGTCAGTACTGCCGCATGGGGTCGATTTTTCCGGCAAGAAAATATTAGTTGTTGATGATGATATGCGTAATATCTTTGCCATCACCAGTGTTCTGGAATCGCATAAAATGCAGGTCATTTATGCTGAAAATGGCAGGGAATGTGTCGATATGCTTGAGCATCATCCCGATGTTGACTTGGTGCTGATGGATACAATGATGCCTGGTATGGATGGTATTCAAGCCATGCAGGCTATTCGCTCGGAGCCGAGATTTCGTGAGCTACCGATCATTTCTCTCACGGCTAAGGCAATGAAAGGTGATCGGGAAAAATGTCTTGAAGCAGGTGCATCTGATTATATTACCAAGCCCGTGGATCCGGATCGGTTGTTGTCGATGATGAATCGATGGTTGTCACAGGAAAAAAGATCGGATAGTGACGGTGGCATGATCAATGCCGTCGTCGCACCGCCTTGCGATGTTGTGCCTCAGCTGACTCATTGATACTAGGTGACTTTGTGCAGAAAAATGAGCCGGTCAGTATTCTTCTGGTTGATGATCACGATGAAAATCTGATTGCACTGGAAGCAATACTGGCCCGCGATGACTATAATCTGGTGAAATGCACATCTGGCAAGCAGGCGTTAAAGCTGCTGCTGGAGCACGAGTTTGCGGTTGTTCTGCTTGACGTGATGATGCCGGATATTGATGGCTTCGAGTTGGCGACTTTGTTACGCCGACGCCGTAAAACCCGTTACACGCCGATTATCTTTCTCACTGCGATCGCCAAGGATGCCAAGTATGTCACTCGTGGCTACGATGTTGGTGCTGTTGATTATATTTCCAAACCTCTTGAGCCCGCCATTGTCTCAGCAAAGGTCCAGGTGTTTGTTGAGCTGTTTCGTTTAAATCGTCAGCTTGCCCAGCAGGCCGTTTTGTTGCGTGAGAGTGAGGCTCGCGAAAAAGAATTACAGATACTCAAAATCAAGGAAATCAGTGATCGGCGTTATCGTAAACTTGCAGAATCGATTCCACAGATCGTCTGGCGAGCGTCGGTGCGTGGTGAGATCGAATATTTTGGTCCGCAGTGGCGCGAATTTGACGCGACACCCGAGGTTGAGATTGAATCATCGCACGAGGGTTGGAGTTTTTATCGATTTGCATTTCATCCCGAAGATTTTTTGCGATTTAGCGAGATCTGGGAACAATCCTTAATTAGCGGTGAGGCTTTTGAATGCCAATGCCGTCTCAAGAAACTCAATACTTACAATTATCGCTGGTATCTTTGTCGAGCCGTGCCCGAGCGCGATGCTGATGGTAACATCATTGCCTGGCTTGGTACCTGGACCGACATTCATACACAAAAAGAAGCTGAGGAACGTGAGAGTTTCCTTGCGCAGGCCGGTAAGACATTGGCTTCGTCGTTGGACTACATGACGATTTTAAAATCCGTCGCTAAATTACTTGTACCTAAAATTGCCGACTGGTGTGTCATCGATGTGAAAGATATGCTCGGCAAATTTCGGCGATTGAAAGTTGTTCATGCTGATCCTTCGTGTCAACATCTGACCAATGTCATGAAGAGTATTCCCATTGATGACGTGCTTGGCGGCGATGGCGGTTATCTGGTTTTTGATTCTGGCGCTCCAGTCCTGCTGCCGCATGTGACAGCCGATATTTTGAATGACTTAGCGCCGACACCAGAATACCTGGCCTTGTTACAACAACTGGGGATACGCTCGCTGATTTCTGCGCCGATTGCAGTGCGTGGTCAAGTGATTGGGGCCATGACCTTGGTATCGAGCAATGTCAATCAGTCTTTTGAGGATAGTGATGTTAATCTGGTGGTGGAGTTGTCGCGTCACGTGGCTTTGGCGATCGATAACGCCCGTCTCTATAAAATCGCGCAGGATTCCAATCGTCTGAAAGACGAGTTTCTGGCGACAGTTTCCCATGAATTACGTACGCCGCTTAGCGCCGTATTGGGCTGGGCTGATTTATTGCTCGAAAACCAATACGACGAGGATACGTCGCACTGCCTGGAGACAATACGTCGCAATGCCAAATCGTTAGCGATTCTCGTTGAGGATTTGTTGGATGTTTCACGCATTATTTCCGGGAAAATTTTGTTAAATATTCAGAAAACCGAGTTGGCGCCGTTGATTCGTGCCGCCGTGGACTCGGTGTTACCGGCCGCCAACAGCAAGGAAATTACGCTGACTTGTGATGTTGCTCCTGATTTGGTGGAGATGATGGTAGACCCAGCGCGCTTGCAGCAGATTGCTTGGAATTTGGTAAGTAACGCCATTAAGTTTACGCCGCGTGGCGGTCATGTGGAGGTCTCATTGCATAAAGATCAGGATAATCATGTCGTCCTGTCGGTTAGAGATGACGGGGTTGGCTTGCAGGCCGATTTTATTCCTCGTATCTTTGAGCGTTTTATTCAAGTTGATGGTACAACCACCCGCGAATACGGCGGGCTTGGACTTGGTCTGGCGATTGTGCGGCACTTGGTCGAGCTGCATGGCGGGCAAGTCATGGCTGAGAGCGACGGTCCCAATCTTGGCTCGACTTTTACCGTTACGATTCCTTATCGACCGAATAGGGAAGCAGGCGAAAAGGTTATCTCGTCAGCGGACTCGGCTAATATGGAGCAGGCGGATAAACGTCTGCCTTCACTCAACGGTTTGATGGTGTTGGTCGTTGACGATCAGGAAGATTCTCGTACGCTCATTGGCGCGGTTTTGAACCGGCACGGTGCGACCGTCAACAAGGCCGAATCGGTCAAGGAGGCGATCGATTTATGTCGCAGTCGGCGGCCGGATGTGATTCTCAGCGATATCGGTATGCCGCATCAGGATGGTTATGACCTGTTGCATGAAGTGCGTCGCATCGAAGAAGAAGAGGGTTTTGCGCATGTACCAATGGCGGCGATTACCGCGCATGTGGGCAGATCAAGTCGCAATAAAGTCATTGCCGCCGGTTTTGATGCTTATCTCGCTAAGCCCGTTAAGTTTAATGAGTTAGTTAAATCGGTTGCGACTCTGGCGGGTCATGGTACAGGATCGGAAGGGATCGAGTACCATTAATTTTTGTCATTAGGGATCGATGAGTTGAGAGTCGAAAATATCCCAAGAGCTGTTCGCGAGTTCGTGCTGGATCATATTGATTCGGTGGAACTACTGGAAGTTTTATTGTTGCTGCGCAAATACCCCGCAGAGCAATGGACGGTCCAAAGAATCAGTGATGAACTCAGAACTAATCCTTCCTCGGTCGAAAACCGAGTCAGTGTTTTAGTTGCCAAAAATCTCCTCGTTCATGTCTCGGCGACGGACAAAGAAGCTTTGTATCAATATATGCCGTCGGATAATGATTTGATTTCGCTGATTGATGATGTTGCTCGCTGCTATGCGGAAAAACGCGTGTCTTTTATTGAATTGATATTTTCGCGTCCTCGCCAAACGATTCAAACGTTTGCCGAGGCGTTTCGCTTTCGGAAGGATTAGTCATGGCAAGTGCGAGTATTGTTTATGCTTTATGTGCGATCACCAGTCTTCTCTGTGCGTATCTTTTGTTTCGGGCATTTTGTAATAGCAAGACCAGTGTTTTGCTGTGGAGTTCAGTCTGCTTCATTGGTTTGGCCGCGAATAATGTGTTGTTATTTGTCGATTTGGTGATTGTGCCTGGCCCGGATATCAACTTGTCCGGGGTACGGTCGGTGGTGGCTTTTGCGAGCGTCGCGGTGATGCTGTTTGGCCTGATCTGGGACCCGGTGTAAAAAGGTGGGGATATGAGCGAGTTACTGCAATTATTTGCGCCATTTTCCGATCAGGGGTTTTTGCGGCTTTATATGAGCGGCGCGATGATGACCTGCTGTCTGGCGATTGGCTTGTTTTTCATCCGTTTTTGGCGACAGACTCATGATCGCTTATTTTTGATTTTTGGGATCGCGTTTTTTATTCTGGGTGCGGAGAGAATGATTCTGGCGTCTCAGAGTGTTGAGAACGAGACTAGCAGCACCGTTTTTCTCGTGCGTCTTGCAGCATTTATTTTGATTATTTTTGCGATTATTGACAAGAATCGCTCGGCTCGCATTCATCACGATTAAAGATGTCGCCAAAAGACTACAGATGTTGTTGATGGCAGCCACCTCTTGTCGATGGGGCCGTGGTAAATTCTCTTCAGTGCAATAAAATTTTGGCGCGTTATATGCAGTAGCTCTCGCGTTCAGACCTGGGAGGTCTGTTGTGTTTTTAGAAACAACGAGAGGAGCATTGCATGCATGTTTTAATGTCTCGGTTTTCGAGTTTGTTAATTGTGGCTGTGGCAGCTTTGACCGCGACAAGTTGCGGCATTGGCGAGAAAACCAAGCGAGCAAGTCGAGACGTCACTGATAAATGGGAACTATCTGGTGCATACGCCAATCGCTGTCATGCTCCGACCCTGGTTGCGGAAATCCTTAAAGATAACTTCGCCAAAGAAACCTACGACTTTAATCTTACCGGTAGTTTCACGCAGGTTTACGAGCAGCACGAAGATGCGGCTTGTTCGCAGCTGCGTTTAACGCGTACGCTCAGTGGAACTTACGAAATTGTTGGTGACGCCGATGCCGAAAAACTCCCCGAAACAAAACTGGTGAATTTGACTATCGACAAAGCCACGTTGACTCCCGGTAGTGATGCCAGCGCGTCGGATCTCAATGAGGCGGAGTATTGTGGTATTACCGACTGGAAATCCGGCGCTGAGCGGGACGTTACCGACAAAGATTGTGGTGGTCTAACCATCCGCAAAGGCGAAGTCGTTTTTGATATCTACAAAGTAAAAGACGACACTCTCTATATGGGTAAGACGTCGTTGTTGAGTCGTGGCACTTCGGGTGCCAATCGTCCAGAAGAGTTGGATACTGATCTTTTCTACACGCGGCGATAAGTTAGCAAATAAAGCACCCCTGGCAGGAGCGATCATCCCCCCAACCGATCGCTCTCGCCAAGACCCAGGCAGTGACTGACTTTTAGACGGTCCTTGGCCTGGGTTCTTGATTTTAACCACCTAATATTATTGATATTTTTTGTTAATGTGCGGCGATTTAGGCGTGGCGAACAATTTGCAACGTCAGCGGATATCCTATTGGAGACCGCCATGCTGCAACATATCCATACCCGTAAAGCCTTGCTACTCAGCCTTATTGCGCTAATCGCCGTGCTGGCCGGTGCTCAAGCCGATGGCGGTGGTATGAGCCGTGTGGCTGTCGATAGCCAGTTTAAAGCCATGGCCGATGCCCGGCGCGATACCTTTTGCCGGAGGTTGCATAGCACGATTTTGAGTTTGAGCAGCGATATCGAGACTACTGATTTTGTCCGCAAAAATTTCTACGCCGAGGATATAGTGCGCAATCTCAACGCGCAGTTGCAGCTTGGCAAAATCGAGCCTTTTCAAAAAATCGCCGCGGTGACCACGCCGGTTGCTGATGCCGAAATGAATGGTAACGAAGAATCCCAGTATCTCTCGACCGCCGAGATTCTCGGCCTGACTTTAGGGACCAAACGGCCGCTGACGCTGGCGACCTCGACGACGGAGTTGCGGCATTTGCCTGCCGCGCCACGCGGAACCGAAGTTTTACTGGTAGTCAGCAGCGTACTGGAACTTAACAGCGATCGCGCGATCGCGATTACCGCGATTGCCCGTCGTTTGGATATTCGTTTATCCGTGTTATGGACCGGTGCCCTCGATGCCGTCACTCAAGACGAAGCCAAGGCCCTTGCTTTTCTCGCACAAGCCACTGGCGGTAACTTTATTTATATCGGTGCTGATAAAGCCGTTTGTCAGCGTTTGATCTAGATTTAGAGATAGTGGGAGATCCTTCCCCTTCGTTTCACTCAGGGTCAGGATGACGAATGCTGCACTACGTCACCCTGAAGAGAGTTTTCTTCGTCATCCTGAGTTGCGAGTAGCCGTCATCCTGAGTTGCAAGTAGTCGTCATCCTGAGGCGAAGCCGAAGGATCTCCCCGACGACTTTACAAAGAAAGATCATTCCAATCTGCATTCATCGAAATGATGAGATCAATTTTTTTCTTTCTTGTTTTTCCTTTTAGTTGTTTTTCGCGGCAGATAGCATCTTCGATTCGATCATACTGCTCGTAGTAAACTAGTTTGTGTGTTTTGTATTTTGCTGTGAAACCTGGGATAAGCTGATTTTTATGTTGGTATAAGCGTTTGGCAAGATTCGCTGTGACACCAATATATAAAACGGTGTGGCGATTGTTGGTTAAGATGTATACATAGCCGCCGTATGCCATTAGCTATCTCCAGACGGTCATGGCAACATATTTTTATCCTGTTCGTCCAATGACATGACGTTACTGTCAACTGAGGCGAGATCCTTCGGCCACCCCGCTCGCCAGCTCGCGGGGACCCCTGCCTCAGGATGACGATGGCTTAGGACGACGGTAGATACCTTCACAGGACGACTTGCGAGCTCGTCATCCTGACCATTGATCCCTCATCCAGAACGATGCCATCCGTCATCCTGAGGCGAAGCCGAAGGATCTCGTTTGAACTGTGAAAACCCGCCACACTACGCTATCGTATGATGATGTTTTCCTGGCGACGACACTCTTATTTTTTGCTTGGTCTAGTTGCGTGTATCTTTGCCGCAGCTACGCTTCAGGCCGTGCCGGCCTCAGCACCCCAACGCGCACCAAGGAATCCCGCTTGGGATCCGCAGGTGATTGGGGCTCGCGAGATGGCGACTCTACCAAGGTCGCCGCGTGCTTTTGCATTGGGCCTTAGCGGTCAGGTTCCCGAATTTGGTGCTATTGATGCTTTCTGGCGAGTGAATAGCTGGTTTGCCGTGCGTGCGTTTGTCATGCCACCGGTGACTTTTAAAGTCCGCGTTGAACTCCCCGCTGATCGGTTGGTCGCCAAGTCAGGTATCGTTATTGAGAACCCTGATGTCGAGGTTGCGTTCAATGCCGTCTATGGTCCGAGTTATGGCACTGAAGTGTTGGTGTTTCCTTTGCTCAACGGTTTTTATGTTGGCGGCGGTGTATCGCGTCGGCGTTTGACTTTGAAGGGCGGCGGCAGGACGCCACTTATCGTGCGTCCGGAAGCGGGCGGAACATCATCTATTACGACGCGGACCGAATTTGGTCTTGATGGGGATGCCGCCACCGAAAGCTGGCTCGCTCGTTTTAATCTCGGCTGGTTTTGGCAAAGCAGTAGCGGCTATTTTTTGAATGCCGGTGCTGGTATCGCTAAACCCTTTGCCATCCGCAAACGCATCGATATCACCGGTGTTGTTAATAGCCCCGGCGTTGCCAATGATGACATCCAAGGTGCTTTGGCGATTTTCAAAGACAGCAAAGCCGATGAACTGGAAGATAAAGCTCTCGCAGAGATGCAGCCCGCCATCGAAAAAACCTTACCGATACTGACTTTGGGTATCGGCTATGCGTTTTAAAAAAGTCATACCGCGTGTTGCGCTGCTTTAACCGCATCTAATCGGTCCACAATCCATGTTTTGATCAGAGATTGACGCGTAATGCCGCGGCGTTCTGCTTCCTTATCAAGTTCATTGATTGCCCAAACAGGCAAGTCAAGACTGACACGTCTAACTGCTTTGGACCAATCGACATATTTTGTCATATCTTCGCCCGCGCTAAACTTGCGGTCAAATTCTTCTGCTTTAATTTTCATAACTCAATCCTGATTATACGACACGTCATTCTGAGTGAAGCGAAGAATCTTCCTATAAATTACCCAAAAACAGCACATAAATTACACCTTTTTTACTTAATTACAATTGATTTATAACCTCACGCGCGAAACGCATCCTCGCCGCGTTCGCGGGCGGCGTGTTCGGCCTGCCATTGCCAGGCTTGTTGCAGATCGACGTCGCGCAGCGATTCGGATTCGTCGAGGTCGGCCAGGGTGCGAGCGACACGCAAGGAACGTAACAAGGCACGCTGGCTGGCGCCGCGCGGTGTGTATTTATCGATGAGGACGGTGAAGGTAGTTTCGTTTATCTTGGCGGCGGCAAGCATATCTTGCGCGCGTAGCTGGGAATTAAATTCGATCTGGAAATTCTGATTTCTTGTTTTCGCAAACGCGCGCGCCCGTAATACCGCCGCGCGCATCTCCTGAGTTGCGCTACTTCGTTGATGATTTGCTAGTTGCAACAGCAACGTTGCCGGATCAAACGCCGACTCCGGCATATTTAGATGCATATCGATGCGATCAATCACTGGTCCGGATAAACGATTCCAATAGGCAATCAGCTGTGAGTGCGCACAGCTGCATCGTCGCTTGACACTGCCAAACCAGCCGCACGGACAATTGTTGCAGGCGGCGATCAAAATGGTGCGTGCCTGCCAGACCAGTTTGCGTTTGGCACGCGCGACGTGTACTACGCCGGTTTCGAGCGGCTCACGTAGTGCCTCCAGCAAATCACGCCGGAATTCCGGCAGCTCATCCAAGAATAAAATTCCGCCATGCGCCAACGACAACTCGCCAGGTTGATCGGCACCGCCCAGTAACGCCGCGGCACTGGTTTGATGGTGCGGGCTGCGAAACGGCGGCTGGCCCGCCAGCAGATTCTTGGGGATGCGATCACGATAGTTGCTGACAATGCGCAATACTTCCAAATGCTCATGCTCAGGCATGGTCGGCATGATGCTTGGCAGGCGCGTGGCGAACATCGATTTGCCCGAGCCGGGACTGCCGCGCAGCAACAGACTATGTACACCCGCCACTGCTGCTGTCGCCGCTCGCTGCATGGCCGGTGACAATGCCATGTCATCAAAGCTCACCGACGAATACCACTGCTTGTTGATGGGCAAGGTTTTGCCATGCGGGGCTTGTGCCTCGTCACTGCTACCATCGAAGAGCCAATCCAGCACGCCGCTTAAGCTATCAAAGCCGAGAATTTGTAACTTCTGCAGATGCGGCTGCGCGAATGTTGTCAAGATGCCGACGTCAGCCAGATTCGCGTTCGCGACGATCAAACCGTTGACGTTTTGTGCCACCGCCGCTAGCGCGAACGACACGATACTACGTACCGGCTTGAGCTCGCCCGATAAGCCAAGCTCTGCTGCGAACAACCACTGCGCTGGATTTTGTCGCGGCGGTGTCTCGGTCAACAACAAAGCAATACTCACGGCGATGGGTAGATCAAAATGATTGCCGTCTTTTTTGAGATCGGCTGGCGTCAGACTAATAACCAGGCGCTGATTGGGCAGATAGATGCCTAAATTCTCCAGCGCCGCCTTCGCTCGTTCTTTGCCATCGCGACAAACTTCTGACGTATTGCCGATGACCTGCAGCCCCGCAAAACCACGGGTGAACGTGCTTTCAACTTGTACCAGGCGCGTATCCATGGCTTCGGTGGTGGCGGTGTGGACGAGTGTTTTCATCAAGCCTTCTCCTCTAGTTGCGGAGAAGGTTACGTTGCGTGTTGCAGGTCAGCCAGTGACATGACATGGTTGCTGGTCTAGAATGACAACTTAGTCATCTTTCAAGGCACTATCATGTGGCATCCATTTGAACCGCATCGCTTATTAGGAAACGGCTGGCTGCAAACCGTTGTTGGTAACACCCTCGGCAAGCCTACGGCGTTGCCAGGCTTCACCATACAAAAAGTCACGTTGCCCGATGGCGACAGTTTGCGCCTACACGTCGATGCGCCGCGCCTGTCGCCGAGCGAGCAAGCGCCGGTCATCATCTTGATGCACGGCTTGGGTGGCAGCTCGGAGTCGCCTTATCAACTCCGCATTGCCCACCATCTCACTGCGGCAGGTTACCGCGTCGTGCGCTTCAACCATCGCGGCGCCGCTCCTGGCACAGCCGGCGAGGCGCGTGGTGTTTACCATAGCGGCCGCACCGCTGATCTTCACGCCGCCGTGACAGCGGTGCACCAGGCCTGGCCCAAAGCACCCATGGCGTTGGTGGCGTTTTCGTTGTCGGCGAATATGCTGCTGGCTCTGCTCGGCAAGAATCCCGATATCTCCCGTCAGTATCCACTTTTGCGGGCGGCACTTGCTATCTGTCCTCCGGTCGACCTATCGGTTTGTTCGGCAGCGCTTAGTCATTGGCGCAATCGTGCGATCGATCGCTATTATGTGCGACGTCTGTTGCTGCTGGTGCAGGAGAAGGCCGCGTTTTTCCCCGATACTTATCTTCCCGAATTCCCCAAGCGCTTATTACTACGTGATTTTGACGAAGTTTATACGGCGCGCGTTGCCGGTTTTTCCAATCGCGAGCAGTACTACCAGCAATGCTCCTCCAAGCCACATATTCATCGCATCCGGGTGCAAACCGATATCCTGGCCACCACTGATGATCCGTTGATTCCGCTGTCCAGCTTTGCCGATCTCCAGCTCGGCTCGGCGACCAGACTGCATGTGGTCAAAGGCGGTGGTCATATGGGGCTGATTGCCCGCCGCAAAACCCCGCTCGGCGACTACCGCTGGATGGATGCCGCTGTCGTTGATTGGGCCAAGCAGCGTTTGCCTTTGTAAGATGCCCAGGTTTTGCTAGGATCATGCCTTCCACTGGCGGAGGGCCCAAGTCATAGCTTCAGTACCACTGATTTCGATCGACGATCCTTGTCGCGCGGCGATTGCCGCCTGGGTGAGCGCCCAATGCGCCGCGCTTGCACCTGCTGGTGCGACCATCCCGACCGGTAGCGACATCAGTGCCGCTCTGGAGCAACCCCCGGAAGCCCATCTTGGTGATTATGCATTGCCGTGTTTTCGCCTCGCCAAACCGCTCGGCATGAAACCACAAGATGTTGCTAACGCGCTCGCCAACGCCGGCGGCGATGCTGATGGTTGGCTGGTGAGCAAAAAGGTCGCCGGCGCGTTTTTGAATTTTCATATCAATCAACCAAAAATGGCGGCTACCGTAGTGGCCGCAGTGCTCGATAACAAATGGTTCACCAAACTCCGCGACAACAAAGAGCGCAACGCCACCAAAGTCATGATCGAGTTCGCCTGTCCGAACACGCACAAGGAATTCCACATCGGACATGGCCGCAACGTCAGCCTTGGTGACAGCCTGGTGCGCCTTTTTCGCTACTGTGGCTACGATGTCGTTGCCGCGAATTATCCGGGTGACGAAGGCGCGCATATCGCCAAATGCCTCTGGTATATTCGCACCTACAAGAAAACCGCTCCCGCCACCAACCGCGGCGAGTGGCTTGGCACCATGTATGCGGAATCAACGCGGACGTTAAGCGACCTTGACGAAGCCGCGCGCCAACAAGCTGATGCGGAAATCTCGGCCATCCTGCGCGCCATCGAAAGCAAGTCGGGAGAAATTTACGAGCAATGGCGCACGACTCGCCAATGGTCGCTCGATGATTTCAATGCGATCTATGCTTGGCTTGGCGTTAAGTTCGATCAATTTTTTTATGAGTCCGAGCTCTCCGAAGACAGCCAGAAAATCGTCGATGAATATAAAGACAAAGGCTTGTTCGTTGTCTCCGAGGGTGCAGTCGGCATCGATTTGTCACCGTACAAGCTCGGTTTTTTGCTTCTGCGCAAATCCGACGGCAATACCCTGTACGCCACCAAGGATTTGGTGCTGGCGCGGCGCAAATTCACCGAATTCAACGTCGACCGCTCGATCTATGTGGTTGGCTCCGAACAAAATCTGCATTTTCGCCAGGTGTTTAAAGCCCTGGAGCTCATGGGTTTCAAGCAGGCCACCAAGTGTTTTCACCTGAGCTACGGCATGGTGGTGTTGCCGGAAGGTAAAATGTCCTCACGCGCCGGTAACTCCATCACCTTTAACGCGCTGCGCCAGGCCATCTCCGCTGAGCTGGCGCGCGAGCTGCAAAAATACCAGGGTGATTGGTCGGAGGCCGAACTCCAGTCGACCACCGATCGCCTCTGCATCGGCGCCATTAAATACGGCATGCTTGGTACCGATCCGGTGAAGAACGTCGTCTTCAAACTCGAAGACTGGGTGAGCTTTGAAGGTGATTCCGGTCCGTATCTGATGTACAGCTACGCGCGCACCCGCTCGATTCTGAACAAGGCGGCGAGTGCGCAACACCGCTCCGCCACCGCTGCTGATCTGCTGTTGCTTGCCGCGCCCGAAGAAGCCGAGTTGGTGCGTTTACTCTATGACTTCAATCACGTCGTTGCCCAGGCCGCCGAGCAGTATAAGCCGAGTTTGTTGGCGCATCATCTTTTTGGCATGTGCAAGTCATTCAATCGTTTTTATGCGAATGTCTCTGTTCTGAAAGCCGAGTCGCCAGCACTCGTTGCTGCGCGTCTGGCGTTGGTCGAAGCCTTTGCCGAGACACTCAAAACCGGTCTTGATCTGCTCGGCATTGTACCGCCGGAGAGGATGTAATACCTATGCGTCGCATGCTGCGCGTTGCCGGAGCGACTCTCAATCAAATGCCGCTGGCCTGGCGCGATAATCGTCGCCGCATTATCGAGGCGATGCAGGCTGCGCGTCAGGCAAAAGCTGCGGTGCTGTGTTTACCCGAGCTCTGTGTCAGTGGTTATGGCTGCGAGGATATGTTTAACAGCCCGCACATGCTCGACGAATGCGATGCCTCGTTGCGTGAGATTCTCCCGGCCAGCAAGGGTCTGGTCGTGGTGCTCGGTGCACCGCTACGTTATCAGGGCTATGTTTATAACTGTGCTGTTGTCATGCAGGACGGGCATCTGCTCGGCGTCAATCCCAAGAAGTTATTGCCGCGCGAAGGCGTACACTATGAAGCACGTTGGTTTCAGCCCTGGCCGGCTGGTGTGCGTGCCGAGGTGTCTTTGTGCGGCAAGCAGGTACCGTTTGGTGATCTTGCCTACGACTTTGAGGGTGTGCGCATCGCCATAGAAATCTGCGAGGAAGCCTGGCATGCGACACCGGCAGCCAGCGAACACGTGCGCGCCGGCGCGCAAATCGTCTTGAATCCCAGTGCTTCGCATTTTGCTTTTGGCAAGCACCTGGTGCGCGAACGTCTGGTCACCAACAGCAGTCGCTCGTTGCAAGTGCATTACGTTTACACGAACTTGGTCGGCCTCGAAGCCGGGCGTATGCTCTACGACGGCGGTGTCATCATCGCCTCGTGCGGGAGCGTGCAAGCGCACGGACCGCGTTTTGGTTTTGCCGAGATGACACTGACGGCCGCCGATATCGATCTTGATCTGGCGACAGTCGGCCGCCTGAGTAATCGCGCCGTGCACAATGTTAGTGCCAAGGATGTGCAGATGACGCCGATCGTTAACGGGCGGGGTTTCGTCACCCCCGTCATTCTGAGGCGAAGCCGAAGAATCTCGGACTGCCGAGATTCTTCGGCTTCGCCTCAGAATGACGGGGATAAGACCACGGAATTACCGGTGACACCTGAACATCCGGCAACGGTTTTTGCCGGTGATAAAAACACCGATTTTTTGCGTGCCGAGACGCTGGCGTTATTTGACTATATGCGACGTGCGCGCGCCAAAGGTTTTGTCGTCTCGCTCAGCGGCGGCATTGATTCCGCCTGTGTTGCTTTATTGGCGGCACAGATGTGGGCGCTGGCGCTGGAGGCGTTTGGCTCGGGCGCTGCATTAGCCAAGCACGTGCATTTATCCGCACCAAAAGCTGATCCCGACAGTGCGGCGGCTTGGATCCGCGAGTATGTCACCTGCGTCTATCAAAAAACCGTGAACAGTTCCGCGCAGACGGAAACGGCCGCGCGTGCTCTGGCCACGGCGATGGGCGCGACCTTTTATGTGGTGGACGTGCAGCCGATGGTCGATGCTTATACGCGGACCTTCGAGCAATCGACTGGCAATGAACTCACCTGGCAAAAAGATGATTTAACCTTGCAGAATATTCAAGCCCGCGCGCGTGCGCCGATGGCATGGATGTACGCTAATCATAAGCAAGCTTTGTTGCTCGCTACCTGTAACCGCAGCGAAGTCGCGGTCGGTTATGCAACGATGGACGGCGATACCGCTGGCGGTCTCTCGCCGCTTGCGGGCGTTGATAAACGCTTCTTGCGCGAGTGGATCGCCTGGGCGGAGACAAGTTGTTCGCTGGGGCTTGGACCCATAGCGGCTCTCAGCCAGATCACCAAACTGCCACCCACCGCCGAGCTGCGCCCTGCCACCGAGCAGCAGCGCGACGAGGATGATCTCATGCCTTACGCTGTTCTGGAGCGCATCGAGCGCCTGCTGATCCGCGATAAGATGGCGCCGGCGAACGCCCTGGCGCATTTGCAAGACGAGTTTCCTGACATCGCCGCCCAGCAGCTACAAGACTACATCGCTAAATTCACCCGCCTGTGGGTGAGTAGCCAGTGGAAACGCGAACGCTACGCCCCGGCGTTTCATATGGACGATGAAAGCCTGGATCCAAAAACCTGGTGCCGATTTCCGATTTTAAGCGCGGGATGGGATGGGTGAGGACATAAAAAAACAGGGCGCCGTGAAGCGCCCTGTTTGAGATAAATTCTGAGAACTTAGTTACATTGAGCGATCACGTCCACGTGCTCATCAGCAGCAGCGACGGCAGGACCACCGGCTGGAGCGGCGCTAGCTGCGCGGTTTACGCTGCGTAGGTTGTCTATGTTGTGACGATCACGGGCAGTAGCATTTGAGCAACCAGGAACTACTAAGTTATTCGGACCTTCACCACCCTCAGCAACAGCAAGGAAGACTGTACCACCACTTGATCTATAGCCATAGCGCGGACCGGGCGTGGTATTTGCAGCACTTGTAGTACATGGTCTGATACCAAAACCAAGATCATTTGTTGCGGGTGCACAATCGTGTCCTAGGGCAGCAGGGCGTTTACCATATAACGTTAATACGCCATACTCATTGGTATCCAAGAAGCGTGACTCTTGCAGCGTGTAGATCTGACCTAAGTTGGTCTTTGCTTCAGCTTGACGTGCTTTCGCTTGGAAAGCCGAGAAGCGTGGCACTGCTAGCGCAGCCAAGATACCGATGATCCCGACAACGATCATCAACTCGACCAAGCTGAACCCTTGTTGTGACTTGTTCTTGAACATCATTACAGACTCCTTAATTGTGTCTTAGACATTATGGTTAACACACCAGGCCAGCAGTGCGTTTTACGGATATCGCTGCGCCCCAATTACCCCACTAGCTCGGATGCTCACTGTTCGGACTTTAGGGCTTTTTCAAAAAAACTGCTTAGTTCCTGTAACTATTATAGAAATACCGACTCATAATTGTCCATCCCCCCAGCCGACCTTTTGGCATGCCCCAACTCCGACGTCGGAGTGGGATTATATAATACACTGTTTTTATTGATAAATATTTGGCGGCAGTTTTAAGATCCTTCGCCTTCATTTCACTCAGAGTCAGGATGACGGGTATTTCCTTTGTATCAACGGATAATATGCAAAGAAATTTTGTACTACCTAACCCGCTTTGTTTCGTGGTTGTTTCATTCGCACATCGACCTCTACGCCGAGAATGCCAAGAAACTCTACGAGTCGCTCAATACTCACCAAACTTAATTTACCAGTCATCACTTCGCTAACGCGAGGTTGGGGAACATCCCAGAGCTTGCTGAGATCTCTTTGAGTCAATTTGCGTTCATGAGTAGTGCGAATAATTAGCGCTGCAAGCTGTGCTTTCAGGACGAGCACGCGGCTTTCTTCTGGAGGAAAACCTAAATCTTCAAAAACATTATTAGCAGTTCTGGATTTTCCTTTAATTTTTTTCATTAAGTAGTCTCCGTTTTAAATTTTTAAACCTAATTTGTATATCCTTTGCTCGAAGTTCCCAAGTTCCCGGCATACCGGTTTTAAAAGGTTTTGCATCCGCTGGGATCGCACCAAACTGTAAGTACATAAGTCCGGTTCCGAAATCCCTGCGGATTAATTCGGGGAAACTACGCAAAACTTCGCGGCTATTTCCTTCCCACACAACCCGTTTTATCATCAGCTTTACCTTATTATACTAATAATTCGTATACAAAATAAACGTATATTACGATTTAGCTTTTTTCCTTATGGCAATGGCATATGGGCTTGCATGTCAGCCATTGACCTCACTCCGACGCCGGAGTTTTTTGATATAAGTGTTTGTTTTTATTGATAAATATATATAGAGGTTAGCGAATTGTTCTAAGGTACGTCATAGGGTTTACTGTCAGCCATTGACCCAGCCCTCGTCATCCTGACCCTGAGTGAAACGAAGGGGAAGGATCTTAAAACGAGATATATGTATCCTTTAGGATACAATATATGGGAGTCGTCTATTGTAAGGAGAATCCATGAAAAGGGTAAAAGCTGTTTCTTACGAAACAGAGTTGCGAAATCGACTCAAAGATCCTGTCTATGCTGCGAAGTATCTAAATGCGCAGCTATTAGATGACGATGATTTGATGATCGATGCATTTCTTCTCGCTTTGCGAGATGTGGCTGTTGCACATGGTATGACAAAAGTCTCGAAGAAATCTGCTCTTGGCCGTGAAAGCCTCTATAAGGCACTTTCAAAAAATGGTAATCCCAAAGTTGCTACCTTGCAGACTTTACTGAAATCTATGGGTCTAAAACTAGTTGTGGAACCTAAAACCCAGAAACGCCGTAAAGCGTCTTAAAGTTAGTTGCTCAATGCTCGCAAGTGCTTCGTCTTAGGATGTTGATACTTCAACTAGCTCCTTTTACCTTCTGCAGCTTTTTTATCTCAGATTTATCCAGTAGCTCTGAATTGGCGAAACGATGCAATACGCTGCTGATAAGTGTCTGGTAGGGAACTCCCTGGCGTCTTTAAATACTCCGTAAGATTACATGTCAGCCATTGACCTCACTCCGACGCCGGAGTTTTTTGATATAACTATTTATTTTTATTGTTAAATATATCGATATCTCGTTTGGAGATCCTTCCCTTCGCTTCACTCAGGGTTAGGATGACGAGGACGGCCACTCGTGCGTCATCCTGCTCATGTCCGTGGCTGACCTGTCTTACTTTAAATATATCAAACGAGAAAAATTTTGATTCACCACCATAATTAGTGTATATACAAATATGTTCGTTTGGGATTCCGATAAAGCGTTTCGTAACTTTAAAAAGCACGGAATTTCATTTGAAGAGGCGACCACAATTTTTGTGGATGAATTCGCAATTGAAACCAATGATCTAAATCATTCGTTTCAGGAAACTCGCCGTAAAATAATTGGATCTTCAATAAAATATCGAGTGTTAATCGCCATATATACAATAAGACGGGATCAAAATGGCAAGGAAACAATTAGGATCATCAGCGCGCGTCAGGCGAGCCGTAAAGAAAGAAAAGCATATCAAGGACAGCGAGGTCGATTTCTCTGATATTCCAGAATGTACGGATAAGGAGTTAAAGCAAATGCGTAGGGTTGGGCGCCCCAAGTCCGACTCGCCGAAGCAATTAATTGCGATTCGTATTGATCCTTTCGTCCTCAAAAAATTGCAAAAAATGGCTGCTAAAGTGGGCAAGCCATATCAGACATTTATTCATGAGTTGTTGGAAGTTGCAGTGAAGAAATCAGCCTGAGATATCACTGGCTCCTTTTACCTTCTGCAGCTTTTTTATCTCAGATTTATCTACGTAAAGTGTCCAAATAATTAAATATCCGACCAAAGATCGTCTAAAAAATCACGCACGGGAACAATATCAATGTTGTTCCATTTTTGACGGCTTTCTCCGCAATAGACGATCATGAGTCGCAAGTCTTTTTTTTCTTCGGATAGCGCCAGCAAACCTTTTGCATCGATCTCTTTAAATTTTGTCGATGCTTTGACTTCGATAGCAAGCCGTTGATCCAAGATAAAATCAACTTCTTGGCCGGTGATAGATCGCCAATATTCGAGTGTTTCACCAAGACGATAGTCAACAAAGGCGCGAAGCTCATGAAAAATAAACGTTTCCAGTGCAATGCCATACCAAGGATTATTGCGTTCTATTATTTTTTGACCGGTTAGATATCGCGCGACACCCACGTCAAATAAATAGAACTTGGAACTCGTGATGGCTTTGCGAGACTTAGATTTTGTCCAAGCCGGGAGTTCGTGTGCAATCATCGTATCCTTGAGAATTTGAAACCAGTCGATGACGGTCGTTCGCTTTACCTCTGCATCCGAAGCGATATTGGTGAAATTCATGATTTTGCCGTTTGCCAAAGCCGCGACTTCGAGGAAACGAGAGAAAGAGGGCATGTTGCGCGCCAAGCCTTCGGCTGCGATTTCTTCTTTCAAGTAGAAGCCGATATATGCTTCCAAATCTCGTTGAGGATCGTCGCTGCTATAAATGGAGGGTAGGGTGCCGACTTGCAGAGCTTTATCAAGATCAAAGTCATCGCCCAGTTCGTGTGACACGAGTGGATGTAGGTATTGCATGTGCGCACGTCCACCAAGGAGATTTACACCTTTGCGTTTAAGTGCGCGGGCCGATGATCCAGTGAGTACAAAAGATATTTTGAATTCTTCTATCAGTAGGTGAACTTCATTTAATAGGTCAGGGAGCAGTTGCACTTCATCTATCACTACAATTTTAGGAGTTGTCTTGGCCGCTCTCACTTCTCGGCGCAGCAGACCAGGGTCTGCACTGAGTCTGCGGTACGTGCTGGTATCGAGAAGACTATAGATCGGAGCGTCGATTAGCTGTTGTTTGATCAACGTCGATTTGCCTGTCTGGCGCGGTCCCATTAAGAAGATAGATTGTTTTTTGATGATTTTAGCTAGCTGCAGCACTCTTGAGTACATGACGGAGTCTCCGTCATTTATTATGACATATGACGGAGGCTCCGTCACTTATCTCGTAACTGACTTAACTCCGACGTCGGAGTGTTTTGGTATAACATTTTGTTTTTATTGATAAATATATCGATATGACGAGGTTGCCACCATGCGGACCTAAATAGTCCCAATCTTTTGCCTTCTCAGCTTGCTATGGGAAAAGCCTAAGTGTATAGGCTTTGGCTAAGTATTTTAGCGGGTTAATATTTCGCAAAAAGGGAACGTTTTCATGGCACTTATCCCCCTCAGAGCCCTTCTCGATCACGCTGCCGAAAACTCGTACGGTGTGGCTGCGTTCAATGTAAATAATATGGAACAAATTCAGTCGATCATGGAAGCAGCGAAAGCCACGGATAGTCCGGTGATCGTTCAGGCGTCACGCGGCGCGCGCTCCTATGCGCAGGACGCTTATCTGAATCATCTAATGCTCGCGGCCGTCGAGTTGTATCCGGAGATTCCTATCGTCATGCACCAGGATCACGGCAACTCGCCAGAGACCTGTTTCTCGGCGATCCGCAACGGCTACACCTCGGTGATGATGGATGGCTCGCTCAAGGAAGACGCCAAGACACCGGCCGATTTTGCTTACAACGTCAAAGTCACGCGCAAGGTGGTCGAGGTCGCACACGCTTTTGGTGTGTCGGTAGAAGGCGAGCTTGGCTGCCTCGGTTCACTCGAAACCGGCAAAGGTGACAAGGAAGATGGTCATGGCTTTGAAGGCACTTTGGATCATAGCCAACTGTTAACGGACCCGCAGGAAGCCGAAGAATTCGTCGAGCAAACCAAAGTGGATGCTCTGGCAATCGCGATCGGTACCAGTCACGGCGCCTACAAATTCACGCGCAAGCCGGACGGCAAAATCCTGGCGATGGAGCGCGTGCGCGAAATTCACAAGCGTCTACCCAATACGCATTTGGTGATGCACGGTTCGTCATCCGTGCCGCAAGACCTACAAGACATCATCAATAAATACGGCGGCGGCATTAAGCAGACCTGGGGTGTGCCGGTCGCCGAGATTCAAGAAGGTATCCGCAACGGCGTGCGCAAGATCAATGTCGATACCGACAATCGCCTGGCGATCACCGGTGCGATTCGCAAAGTCCTCAGCGAAGCGCCCGCGGAGTTTGATCCGCGCGCGTATTTAAAACCAGCGCGGGCGGCGATGCAAAAAGTTTGCGAAGCGCGTATGCGTGAATTCGGTCAGGCGGGACAGGCCAAAAAAATCCGCCAGACGACGTTACAGGAAATGGCGCGTAAGTATTTCACTTAGACCTTTGAGAGCATTCGAGGTGCAAGTGCGACATCTGATGGCGAGAACGCTGACACTCATCATGCTTGGCAGTATTGCCGGCATGCTTGGTGCGTTGCTCGTGATGCCCACTGCTCATGCCGCGCCACTGTCCGAAGAACCCAGCCGCGTGATTTACCAAGTTTATGTGCGAGCTTTTTATGATGGCTCGTTGACGCCGGACGGCGAAGGCGACTTTGCCGGCTTGCGGGCGAAATTCTCGTATTTTCGCGAACTCGGAGTCGACACGCTGTTACTGATGCCGGTGTTTCAAAGCACGGGTGATATGGGCTACATCCCGGTTGATTACTTCGCGCTTGATCCGGCCTACGGTAATTTAGTGGAGTTTCGCGCTTTTATTCAGGCCGCGCACGCTCAAGGCATCAAGGTGATTCTCGATACGCCGGTCAATCATATCTCGGATACGTCCCATTGGTTTCGTCGCGGCAGTCAAAAACGCTGCCTGCCGACTGATCCAGCTTATAATCCGCATGATCCCGAGAATCGCTTCTGCGACTTCTTTTATTTTGCTGATGATCCCTGCAGTGAATGGCCGTATCGCAACTGGCATAAACCGTGGTTGTACGATCGTACCGATTGTCGCGCAGTCTGGTTTCAGCGTCGCGATTATGATCCTGGCTTTCATCGCCCCCAAGCATTCTACGCCACGTTTTTCCAAGTTATGCCTGATCTGAAGTTCTGGGATTTTACCCGCAACGATTGGCACTATCCGGTCGTCAACGAAATCGAGAAATTCTTTGCCTTCTGGACGGCGACCGGGGTGGATGGTTATCGCATCGACGCCGCCAAGCATTTTGTCGAGGGTGCTGGCACCAATGCCAACGGGCGTGAGCCGCGCAATTTGCAGTTGCTCGAACGTTTTCTCAATCACGCGCGTAAAGCCAATCCCGACGTCAGCTTTATCGCCGAGGTCTGGTCGGATCATCAGACCATCGAAGCATTCCTACCGCGCGCGACGGATATGGTTTTGGATTTTCCGTTTATGGAAGCACTGCGTGATAGCGTCCGCGATGCCTATGGTGAGCGTTTGCGCGGCGTGTTACGGCATCTTAGTGCACGTCAGCAGCAGATTCCGCCCGGACAACGCGTGATCTTCGCGGGCAATCACGATGTGACGCGCATGATGAGCGAGTGGCATGACGACGAGGCAAGACTGCGCATGGCGCATTTTCTGACGCTGACGTTACCGTTTACGCCGTTGCTTTATTATGGTGAGGAACTCGGCATGCATGGCCGCGTTAAACGCCCAGATCAGCACTCGGACGAGGAGTATGTCCGCACGATCAATGCATTTCCCTGGGACGGTGAGGATGAGTCCGTTGGTTTTCCGGGCGGCAAAAAGCCGGTGGCTGGCGCGCCCGACAATTATCGCGTGCGCAATCTGGAGCGACAGCGCTCCATGGCTAATTCCACCTGGCAGTTGGTGCGACGCTTACTCGCCAAACGCAAGGACTTCGCAATTACCAACGCCACCCGCATGTATGTGAAGGAAAATTTCTTCGGTCACATCCTCGGTTTTACCTTGGTGAATCCGCCCACCGACAAGCATGCGCGTTTTCGTTGTCGTACGGTAGTCGCCAATTTTGATCGTCGGCAAAACTACACGATCAATATCGAGCATGCCCGCCCCGAATGCGAGCATGCGGCTTTGGATGAAGTTTTATTGGATAATGGCGCGCGCGAGCCATCGGTTGATGGTGCGCGTAGCGTGACGTATGAGTTGGGTCCGTTTGCAAAAGTTATCTTAGGAGACTAAAGCATGAACTCGCGTTTAAAGTTACTGTTTCTGTCAAAGGTCCTGGGCATATCAGCGGTAGTATCAGCATGGTTGCCGGCGCCAGCGGCATTCGCCAGCGATACAGCGTTACTGGTGATATCGAGCGGCTTTAATAGCTGCCGTAGCGGCGGTCCAGAGAAGATGAGCATGATGCCGTATTTTCATCAGGTCGTGCAACAGCTGCAGGCGGCTGGCAAGGATGTTCATTACCTCATGGCGTGTCACAGCAAAGGCGAAGCAGTATACATGCAGTCAGCCGGCGATAAAAAAGTTTATGACGGCAATCACCACGATTATACGCGCTTTGTCTTAAAAGAATTCGCGAAGCTGCCGCAGGATACCAGCATCCATTTTATCGGTCACTCCTGGGGTGCCTGGTTGAATATGCAGGTGGTTTTGGCATTGCCGCATTGGACGCGTGTTGGTGGTTTCGTCACGATCGATGCGATCAGCAAAGTTAATTGTACGATCAGCGAGTTTCTTGATGCCTATCTAGGTGTCAGCCCGGGCTATGGTTGCAAAGCCGCGCCGAATGATATCAGCTATGATCGCTATGAGTTTATCCGCGGTCGTATCAGTTGGTGGCGCAATTACTTTCAGGAAGCTTCGGAGTTACTACGTTCAAGCTTCATCTTTCATGCCGATGAAAATCAGCGCGTTGAATTTGACGTGCCATGGATTGATTTTGCGCAGGCGCATCGGCAAATCGACAGCGACGTGCGCGTCTGGAATGATTTCGCGCAGCATTTTGTTATGACCGTGACGAGCTTCTGATTTTTCAGAATTGTTTTTTGCTTGAGGTGCAGACGTGAGTTGGACGTTGTGGGTGATTTTGGGTTCGTTGTTTGGTGCGAGTGGCGTGGGACTTGGGGCATTTGCGGCGCATGGCTTGCGTGATCAACTTAGCCCCGAGCACCTGACGGTATTCGAGACCGCCGTGCGTTATCAGATGTACCATGCTCTGGCTTTGCTGGGTGTGGGCATCGTCGGCATGCGGGTTGAAAATCTCAGCATGCAGATCGCTGGCGCGGCGTTTGTTCTCGGGATTCTGTTATTTTCCGGCAGTCTCTACCTGCTCACTCTCACCGAAACACGCGGCTTGGGCATTATCACGCCCTTTGGCGGACTGGCGTTTATCGTCGGCTGGTTGGCCCTGGCCTGGGGTACATTTAATCCGTAGATGATCGGTGCTGCCGAAGGATCTCCAAAACTATCAAGAGCAACTCATGTCAAGGACTGACATCTGACAGCATAATACATGTCATATTAGCTAGTTGTGCAAATCGGTCAATCTGACTGAAATGACAGCCTTTCCATAAAAAAGCTACCGTCCGCCTCAATGAGTGAAGAGGGTGAAAAACACCACACCACTTCACGATAATACTCTTGATTAATGTACTAAATTTAGGACATAATATAGATGCGGATTATTGTTTTAAAACAATGTCTAAAAGAAATGGAAGAGTTTCCTCAATCTGTAAAGGAACAGTTATCTGATTACTTGGAGCTACTGGTCATTGGAGAAATGCTATTTCCACCTGCTTCCAAGCCATTGTCCACGATTGCCAGATGTTTACATGAATTACGTATGAAAGATGCATCTGGTCAATACAGAGTGATTTATTTAGTGAAGTCAAAAGAGGCTATTTATTTACTGTTAGGTTTTAAAAAGAAAACACAGCACATAGAGCTTAGAATCAAACGAACTATCGAACAAAGGCTTAAGCGGATATGAAAACCAAAAAACGAACAAAAGATCAGATTATTTATTCATCAGCATCAAGCTTCGCTAGAAGCATAGGTGTTGCCGATCATCGGAACGCCGAATCTAAATTGAAAGCTCAGCTGATTGCCGCCATCCGCAAAGAAATTGAAAAACAAGGATTGTCACATGAAAAAGTTGCCAACTTAGCTCATGTTGCTCGTGCCAATATTACGGGAATTATTTCCGGCTCTATAACCAGCGTTACTTTGGATCGATTGGTGAGAATTGCCACCGCATTGGACTTAACAATGAACCTGGAAATTAAGAAATCCGCGTAGATAACAAAATAGGTAAGATTATTTGCCGCGGCCGGTGGCTTTGACCATCGAGGAGGTGGTCACGTCGTCTATCCTTTGCTTGGCAAGAGGCAGGATAATTCTGCATAGACGACGCTTTAGATGAAAATGCCTCATGTCAGCCAATGACATAAGGCTTATGGAGCAACAGACAAGTAGAGCAGTTTTTAATTCGCAGATAAAGAGTCTTAATTTTGCTCCACTACACACGTCGTGGCATCGCAATGTACATTTACGGGGTTATTAGCCTCGACACGATAGTTCTCGCCAGTTTTGGGCAAATAAATATGAAACCACTGTTCCATTTTGCAATGCCAGGTTTCGGAAATTGTTTTGGTTGTATTGGCATCAACTTCAAACAAAACGTAGTTTTTGCTATCGCACTCACCACCGTGTGGACCATTATTGAGGAACGCGATTTCAAGTTTCTGTGAAGAACTGTTCGTCACCTCAGCCGTAACGACATATTTTGTGCGTGACTGCGGCCAAAGATTGTTTGTGGAAGATGGGTTTGATTCAATTCCACAAGCCGTAACCAACAAAACTACAACACCAAAACTTGCTTTAAGCGATGTAAACATAACTTATTCCTCAAAAAAATTTCACATTAAGGTTATAGACCTTGAGCCGCAGGCTATGTAACGCGCCAGTACTATTCCGTCAATGTAAATATCCCGTCATCCTGACTCTGAGTGAAACGACGAGACGGATCTCCAAATATTTTCAATAAAAACAATATATTACGCATTCCAACTCCTACGTCGGAGTTGATTATTTGCCGCGGCCGGTGGCTTTGACCATCGAGGCGACTTCTTTGTCGCTTAAGTAGGCGCCGTGCATGCGCCGCAGGCCGGCGGCATTCAGGAATAACATATCGCCTTGACCGAGCAAGGTCTCAGCGCCCGAGGTATCGAGGATGGTGCGCGAGTCGATGCCGCTCAATACGCGAAACGCAACACGGGTAGGGAAGTTGGCTTTGATCAGACCGGTGACGACTTCGGCGGATGGTCGCTGCGTGGCGATGACCAAATGAATGCCAGCAGCTCGTGCCTTTTGTGCCAGCCGTGTAATGGGGATCTCGGCTTCCCTGCCGAGCACCATCATCATGTCGGCAAGCTCGTCAATAATCAAAACGACATAGGGCATGGCTTGCCATTTGCCTTCAAATTGCAGGAATTCAGATTTTTTTCGCGTGCGTATGGTGTCGTTAAAGCCATCAATATTGCGTGCTCCCACCAGACCCATTCTGCGGAAGCGATCTTCCATCTCTGCCACCAAAGCATCGAGTTTTTGTTTGGCATCCCCAGTCGGATCAATCACTACCGGACAAGCCATGTGCGGCAATTTATTGTAAGCCGCCAACTCCACCATCTTGGGATCAACCATGATAAAGCGCAAATCCTTGGCAGTATGTCGCGCGATCAAGCCGGCAATGAGCGTATTCATAAACACACTCTTACCGGAACCCGTCGAGCCGGCGACCAGCAAGTGCGGCATCTTGGTTAAATCCTCGACGACTGGTTTGCCAAACGCATCAACGCCCATCGCGATCGGTAAATTGATCTTGGTTGATTTAAAGTTTTTCGTTTCGATGAGATCAGCAAAGCCGATGGTGCGGCGCTCGGCGTTGGGAACTTCAAAACCCACGGTATTTTTACCGGGAATCGGCGCGAGAATACGCAAAGTTTTTGCTTCCAGCAGGCGCGCCAGATCTTCGGCAAGACTGGTGATCTTGGAGACTTTGGTGCCGGGCGATGGTTCAAATTCGCAGGTGGTGACGACCGGTCCTTCGATAATGTTGACGACTTTGCCTTCGACTTTGAATTGCGCCAGTTGCGCGGTGAGTTTCTTGGCCATCTTCTCAAAAGTATCTTTGCGTTTGGGTGCCGGCTGCGAGCGTGTAAACATCGACGAGCCTGGTTTGCCGTGTGCCGGCCCATCGTAGTACAGATTGAGCTGGGGCTCGCCGTTCACGTCGCCGCCGGGTTGGTTGCTGCCAGGTGCAGCCGATACTTTTGCTCCGGCCGCACTGCCGCCTCGTTTACGGCCGACAGGTGCTTCCGAAGGTGACATCGCCGCCAAGACATCAGCCGAAGTTATTTCCGGTCCGATTTCGCCTTTCTTCTGTGCCGAGGCGAGTGCGACTTTTGCCAGAGCTTCCTTCACCAGTTGCTCATCGCTGACGGTTTTCTCGCTGAATTTGCGCCACAAACCGCGCGCGAATTTGAACAGCGTATACAGCACCATCTTGAGCAATGGTGCGGTCTGCGATAACGCCAGGTTGCCCGATAGGGATAGCGTTGCGAATAAAAACACCAGCAGTGCCGTCAACGAGCCGCCATAGCCGAGTTTTTCCAGCAGCGGTACCGAGATCCCAACACCGATGTGGCCGCCATAACCAAAGATCGGCTCCGACAGACCCCAGGCCGCCAACTGTATCTCCGCGATCGCCGATAACACGACCATGGCGATCGCCAGGCCGACCAGTCGTCGTAATTTGGGCGCCGTCACAAAACCAAACGCTACCAGACTGCCCCAGGTGATCATCACGATCGGCCACAAAATACCGACCACACCAAAATATCCCAACGTCAAGAACGCGACTTGCGCTCCGAGTGGGCCGGCAAGATTACGAACATTGTTGCCGCGCACCATCGAGCCGAAATAATCGTGTTGATCATAGGTATAGCAAGCCAGGCCCAGAAAAATCCCGGCCCCAAGCAACAGATAGCCGGAGGCTTCGATCCAGGCGGAGCGTCGGGGGAGTAGACGAGTGAGCCAGGATATAAAAACGTTGACGTAGAACAACGATAACTCCGCGCGACAAAAACCAGCAAAATCTGGGATAACTTATTGGAGTTATTATAAGATGCGGCGGACTTGGCGTCTATGGGTACCTATTTAGTCAGGCCGATTTCCCGCAAACGCTGCGCCAGGTAATCACCCGCCGAAATATTTGGGAACGTTGCTTTGCCGCCGGTTTTGGCGACGCAGTTGGCCAGCGGATTGAGCGAGACCTCGCCGCGTGGATGTACGAAGTAAGGCATCGAGAAGCGTCGTTCGCGCGAGTTTTGCGGATTCACCACCCGATGGGTGGTTGATTTGAAATAACCGTTCGTCAGATTCTGCAGCATGTCGCCGGCATCAACGATAATACAGCCAGGCGGTGTCACCACCGGCATCCAGGTATTATCGCGACGCAATAGTTCCAAGCCGCTGGATGTCGCATCCAGCAGCAACGTGATCAGATTGATATCTTCGTGCGCCGCGGCGCGAATGCTCTTGGGATTTACATCCTCCGCGATTGGCGGATAGTGGATCAGGCGCAGGATGGTGTTACCATCTTGCGACATCTTGCTGATAAAGTTTTTTTCTTCGCCGATATACAGCGCACAGGCTTGGAGCAGCGCATCCGAACACAAACCTAATTGCTTATACAGCTCGGTCATCACTGGTTGGAATTCCGGGATTTCCTGCGGCCAGATATTGGCTGGATATTCTTTGGCGAGCGGGTGATTGTTCGCCAGTTCCTGGCCGACGTGCCAGAATTCCTTGAGGTCCGGAGCGTCACTGTCTTTGGCGTGCTCGCGCCCAAACGACGTGTAGCCACGTTGGCCGCCGATTTTCAGGTTCTCGTAGGTCTTCTTGGTGGCTTCAGGCAAATCAAACAAAGCGCGGGTGTAGTGGTAGGCTTTATCCACCAGCCCCATATCGACACCGTGATTGGTTACCGCAAAAAAACCGACATCGCGCAGTGCGTCGCCCACAGTCCGAACAAAAGTCTGTTGCTCCTGCGGCGAGGCGTTTTGGAAGCGGCGTAAATCAACTACCGGAATTGATGCTGTCGTTGTTGTTGTCATGGCGACCCCCTGGGCGCGTCATCTAAAACGATGAACCGCAGAAACATACAATAAAGGACTACCGTTAGTATCCCTTATCAGTTCTGGCTTTAGCGCGCAATCGTTGTGGGGGCGTTGATACTCAGCTTAGTGGTGTTTTTTTTGGCTTCTTCGTAGGCCCAGAAGGCCTCGGCGGCCAGATTGGGGCCTTTAATGAACCAGAGGTCCTCGGGCAGGACCACTACGGCAGCGACAACGATTTCCGGGTTGTCCAGCGGCATCATGCCGGCAAACCAGGTAGTGAGACCCTTGGGGGAGTGCCCCGTTAACGTGCCGGTCTTGCCGCCCACGGTCTGGCGGAACTTGCGAAACTTGCTGCCGCGAAAGGCAAAGGTGGCGGTGCCGGAGCGAACCGTGGCGTACATGACGCTGCGGAGCTTTTCCGAGGTGTCTTGAGTGATGAGTGGGAGCGGCGCGGTTTTGGCTGACAGCATCATTTCATCATCGCCGTTGAATTTGGAGCCTCGGAATAATTTGAGCGGCTTGGGCACGCCATTATTGGCGATTGCCATGGTCCACCAGGCGGCGTGCACGGCACTGATACCAACATAACCAAAGCCGGCGGCATAGCGGCCAACGGTCTGGACACTGGAACTCGCATGCGCCGGCGCCAGCATCGGGCTGGGCTCGGTGGCAAAATCCGCGTCCACCGGCTTGCCCCAACCAAAACGCGTGGCAAACTCGCTGATCGGACCGATACCCAGATAATTCACGGCTAGTTTGGCGAAGAAACCATTGCAGGAGAAGCCATAGGCCCGGCGCAAAGTGATGGCGCTGCGGGAATTGGCGGGTGCCGAGCGCAGCCACTGGCCGGTCGGGCCGACATGCGCGCAGCCACCGTTGACGCCAATCGGAGCGTCCGCATCCACATCGGCGACCTCAAACGCGGCGGCGGTAACCACGGTCTTGAACAGCGATGCCGCTGGGAATCCCGGGTACAGGGCTGCATGCGTGGTCGCCCCCCATTGCTCCGGACGCTTGCCCTGAACCATGGCCAGGATTTCGCCCGAGGCGACATCGACAGCGACGGCAGCAGCGATTGGCGAGTTGCGATCCTTCAGGAATTTCTCAAGATGACGCTGAATATAAGGATTGATGGTTGTTGGTAATGATTCCTGGTCTGCAGTGACGGTCACGACATCATCATCATGCGCTGGCGTCTCGATATGCATGGGCAACTTGACCTTGTGTGGCCACGATCCCTTGCTATCGCTCGATGACGCGTAAGATGCCAAAAGCACCACGGCTGCGACTAGCAGCGAGCCTTGTATAAATGTTTTCATGCCTTCTATTGTACCTGAATTCATCCGGGTTTAAAATCTAGAAATATAATTTTGGTCAAACTCAAAAATAATGGAAAACATCTATGTCCGCTCCGGACAAACAGCCGTTGTTGATTCACAAATACATCGTCATGGAAATCATCCCGCATTTTTTCACATCGTTATGTGTATTGAGCGCGGTATTGGTGGTGTCACAACTGGTGCGGTTGTCGGAAGTATTGATCGCGTTCGGTATCACGCTTGAGAATGTGTTTCTGCCGTTTTTGTTTATTGTGTTGCCGTTTTTGTCATTCACGATTCCGATGGCGTTATTGTTTGCGGTGTTGCTGACGTTTAGTCGTTTGAGCGCGGATGGCGAGTACACGGCCATGTTGGCTGCGGGATTTTCGTTGGCGCGGGCGGCAATGCCAGTCATGGCGATCGCCGGTTGCGCGTACTTTACCGCGGCGATGTGTGCATCGTATTTGGAACCGTGGGGGCGACGCGAGTTGGTGCAATTTTATCACCGCAAAGCTCAGACCGAACTCGATAATATGATCCGTTATCGGTTGCAGCCCGGTGTGTTTCTCGATGATTTTCTTGGTTACGTTTTGTACGCAGAACAAATCTCTCCAGACAAATCACGTTTGGATAATGTCATGGTGGCGCCGGGACGGCGTTCCAAACAGACGTTTACATTGCTGGCACCGACCGGCGCGGTATCGGGGTCGGTGGAGCGCGGCAATTTGAAAATGTCATTTGACTACGGTGTCATTTATTCGACGCGGCCTGATTCCACGCAGACGTCAGTGGTGAAATTCAAAAAAGCCGAAATTGATCTACTGCGTATCTTTCAAGAACAAATCTTTGGCGAGGATTCGGCGTCCGATGATTATCGCAGCTACACACCGGTGCAATTGTGGTCGTATATCGGGGAGCTGAAAACAAATATCAAGCGTAACGAAGGTCTGTATTATAAGGCGCGTTATCTGCTGCACCAGCGTCTGGCGATTCCGTTTGCGGCGGTGGTGTTCGCCATGTTTGCGATGGTGCTGGGTGTACAGGATCAGCGCCACGGCAAGAGTTGGACTTACGCCGGGGCGATTTTGACGATCGTTCTCGGCTATGTGCTGATGATGGGATTTAAGTGGCTGGCTGAGCGTGGCTCTTTGGCGGCGCCGTTGGCGGCCTGGATTCCCAATCTGTTGTTACTGGGCCTGGCAGGGTTTCTGGTGTACCAAAAAAACCGCCTGCCGCCCTCGGAATCAACGATCGATCCGGCAAATATTCCCTGGCTTAATCGGCGCTTGCAGAAGCCCAAGACGGCCTGATACTTTAGCGCATTGTTTTGGTATTTTTATTTCCCGACCAGAGAAAGCAAAAAATTATATGCGACGCGTGGCCATCACAGGTTTAGGTTTGGTTGCTCCGACCGGTAACGATGTTAATACCGCATGGCAGGCGGCGCTGGCAGCACGCAGCGGTGTCGATAAAATTTCGTTGTTTGATGCCAAGGAATTCGCCGTGCAGATTGCCGCGGAAGTTCGCGGCTATGATCCGGCACCGTATTTTGACGCCAAGGAACTCGGACGGACAACACCGTTTGTTAAATTCGCGGCGGGTGCGGCGCATCAAGCGATCGCCGACAGCGGGCTCGATTGCGAAAACAGCGATACCACGCATTGGGGTTGCGCGGTTGGCGTGGGACTTGGTGGTTTGCGCGATATTGAGGAATCTTCTTACACCTTGCGTGATAAAGGTCCGCGGCGCGTGTCGCCGTTTTTCCTGCCGTATGCGATTCCGAATATGGCGGCTGGTGTGGTCTCCAAGTATCACCATCTCAAGGGTCCGAATATTTGTACGACCACTGCGTGTTCGAGTGGGACGCACGCCGTGGGCGAGGCGTTTCTTTATATTGCTATGGGCCTGGCCGATGTCATGGTTGCTGGTGGCGCCGAGTCGTCGATTAGTCCGCTTGGTGTAGCGGCTTTTGCATCCATGCGCGCCTTGAGCACGCGCAACGATGATCCCAAAACTGCGTCACGACCTTTCGATAAAGAACGCGATGGTTTTGTGATTGGCGAAGGTGCTGGCTTGCTGGTGCTGGAAGAGTGGGAGATGGCGAGCAAGCGCGGCGCGCGGATTTATGGCGAAGTTGTTGGCTATGGTTTGTCGGGTGATGCTTATCATATCACCGCCCCGGCGCCGGAAGGCGAGGGCGGGCAGCGTTGTATGCGGCTGGCGCTGAAAAGCGCGCGCATCAATCCCGAGCAGATTGATTACATCAATGCTCACGGCACCTCGACACCGATGAACGATCACTACGAAAGTACTGCGATCGGCAAAGTCTTTGGCGCGCATGCGAAAACGCTGTCGATTTCTTCCACCAAAGGTGTGACCGGGCATTGTCTGGGTGCTGCCGGTGGTATCGAAGCGGTGTACACCGCGCTGGCCGTGCATCATAAACTGGTGCCGCCGACCGCTAACTATCAAAATCCCGATCCCGAATGTCCCTGGGATTACACTCCGAACACGCCGCGCGAGCGGACGATCAAGTATGCTTTGTCAAACTCATTTGGTTTTGGCGGCACAAACGCAACGATTGCAATTAAGAGCGTTTAAAAAAACGGTAACCCGATTGCACGTCTCTCAACACGTGCAACCCCGCACCATTTTATGCGCCTGCCGCGCGGCTTTTTCTTTTACGTCATCATCAATGTAAGTGGCGACAGTCGCGATTGCAGCGGCGACGGCGCCGAAGTCATCGCTATAACCGAGGCCGGGAATAAAATCGGCGATCGCATCGATGGGCATGATGAAGTAGGCGATGGCACCATAGATCACGGTCTTGGCCCAGGCCGGCGTTTGGGGATTCAGCGAGGCGTAATAAAGTTTAAGGACGTTGCATAGCAGCGGACAACCAATGATCGCCGCGTACTTGCGAAGCTTGCCCCAAAAATCCTGATCGCGGTATTCCGGTACGTTCTGATCATGCTGATTATGATGGTCACTCATGGCGCATTCTCCGTTGGTTAACGGAAGTCCACGCGTGCTGGGAGTTCCGTTTCCTTGCCAAAGTTAGCTTTAGCGCTGCCGCAATTGTGGGCGGTAAATGTGCCGTTGATAAAGTTATCATCGTCGCTGGCCACGTAAATTTTGCCGCTGGCACCTTCGCCATCAAGAGTGTCGATGGCGACCCGCCCGACGCGAGCCTTGTATATTACCGGTACTTTGCTGGCATTCTCAATAAACATTAAATAAGCGCGGACATCTTGCTGCTCATCGAGTGAATGCTCACCAATGGCATCCGGAATCGTGAAAACGACCTCGCTATGACGGCGACCGTCTTGTTTGGTGCCGCAGATATCCACCAGGCGGTCGGACAAATGTAGTCGAAGACCGTCGTTGGTACGCGTGAGGCTGGCGGCGGCCACGGTAAAATCCATACCGTGGACAAGTCCGGCGGCTTCAGTCGGCAAAAAAGCCACCTGCTGCTTGATCGGCGCTTGCCGGGTGCCCAGATCTTTCATATCGCCGCAGCCCGTGAGGGTCCCGGCGATGGCCAGTACGGCCATAACATTTGCCTTAAAAGTCATAAAATCACCTTATTTTTTATAAAAATATCATAAAATACTTTAAAGTCAATATATTTATATTAATAAAAAAGAAGCATGAAATCCGCATGAGATATCCATGAGTTAGGGTCAGAGTGACCTATCCAGGCGTAGATATTACATATTTTAATATGTATATTATATTATGTATGTTAAGACTCTCCGAAATTCTGCGCCAACGACGTGCCTTGCTCGGCCTTTCCCAGTCTCAATTAGGGATGCTGGCCTCGGTAAGTCTACCCACTATCCAGAATATAGAGGGCGATCGCGCCAACCCGGCGATTGGCACGGTCGAGGCACTGCTTACCGCGCTCGGGCTTCGGATAGCCTGGGTTCAGGCGGACACCAATTGGTCGGGATTAACCGCGACCGCCCTGAATCTGGTCATCGCTGATTCGATGACGCTCGAACTATCCAAAGATATTTTTCTGGTAACGGTGAAGCTCGCTGTGCTGGATGCCTTGCGCACCGAAGGAGACTTGGTGTCATCCGCTCTCCGACAGGCGTTGGCAGCGGTGTTGGTGGCGATGCGTCAGCATTTCCCGATCGTGTTTAGCGAGGTCTTGGGCAAGACGCCTGCCATTAAGCAGTTTCTGGAGCAAGAAAGTGTTGAGCATGTTCCCCCGAGTGTCGTGCGCCGTTTGGCGGAGGTGTTATGAAACCGGTTGATCCGCGTTCGTTACAAAAGTTTGTGCAGCTTGTCAGCGATGAGCTGCAAGGTGATTGGGCGATCTGCAGCAGTGTGATCCTGCCGCTGATCAATGCCGCGACACAGGTATTCTCGGATATTGATATCGCCCTGCCGGCTGCCGCCGAGCCGCAGGAGTTGCTGCGCCTAATGGGGATTGCCGAGCGTCTTGGCTGGCCGGTGGAGACCGTGCATTTTCATGCCTCGCATTATGCGCAGTCGGTTCCGGAGTGGCGGCGCCAGTTGCTGCCTTTGCGCAAGACCCGGACCTGCGCGGTGTACAGGCCGGATGTTAACTTGTTCATCGGCATGCATGTGCGTCGTTTGACGGAGACCGACCTCACCGACTGCCTCGATTATCTGTCGTATGCCTTGCGCGAAGGCGAAGAGATTCGCGAAGACTATCTGTCGCAGCTGATTCGCCGGCATCTCGCCAAAGCTGACTCTGGCTCGGGTCGCAGCGAGCGGCTGGAGGCGTTATTGCGGGTGGTGGAGAGCTAGGACCATTAAGCTTGACCCCCTGAACAGGTGGCCGTAATGTAGCCGGCGCTATTTGATTTTCCCAGTAGTTATCGCGGCAAGCACAAGGTGGAGTGGATGGCTAATACTAAATCAAGCAAGCAAACCCATGACAAAAAACTGCTGCTGCAGATGTATCGGCAGATGTTGTTGTTCCGGCGTTTTGAAGAACGCGTTGGCTTAGCTTACACCAAACGCAAATTCTCTGGTTTTTGCCATTTGCACATCGGGCAGGAAGCGCTGGCCGTGGGCGTGCAGTCGACGCTGCGCGACAGCGACTATATGATTAGTGGCTACCGCTCGCATACGCAGGCGATAGGCAAAGGTATCGAGCCCAAGCGCGTTTTGGCGGAGTTGTTCGGGAAAGTCGAGGGGTGTTCGCGTGGCAAAGGCGGCTCCATGCATATGTTCAGCGCGCAACGTCGTTTCCTGGGCGGACATGGGATTGTTGGCGGGCAAGTGCCGTTGGCGGCCGGTGTTGGTTTTGCCATTAACTATAATAAGAAAGATGACGTCTGCGTTTGCTACGTGGGGGATGCGGCGATCAATCAGGGTCAGTTTCATGAAGCCTTAAACATGATGGCGACGTGGAATCTGCCGGTGCTGGTCATTATCGAAAACAATCGCTACGGCATGGGCACGGATATTCGGCGCACCACCAGCATTGATAAATTATCTAAACGCGCTTTGGCGTATGACATGGATCATTCGGAAGTCGATGCGATGAACGTGTTGGCGACATACGATCACGTCAGCGAGATCGTCGCTGCGATGCGCAAGAACAAGCGACCGCATTTGCTGGACGCCTTGTGCTATCGCTACCGCGGTCACTCGGTGTCGGATCCGGGAACCTATCGCACCAAAGAAGAAGTGCAAAAGTACATGGGCCTCGATCCGATCAAACAACTCGCCGATTATCTTAAAAAAGAAAAAATTATGGATGATGACAAGTTGCAAGCAATTGACAGCGAAGTCAAAGCCGAGGTCAGCGCCGCTGAAGAGTTTGCGGATAATGCCGCCGAGCCGGACGTGGAAGAACTTTGGCAGCATGTGTATGTGGAGTCATAAGCAATGGCAGAAGTAACATTTCGCGAGGCATTGAACCGCGCCATGGTCGAAGAGATGGAGCGCGATCCCAAGATTTTTTTGATGGGCGAAGAAGTCGCGCAATATGATGGTGCCTACAAAGTCTCCAAAGGCATGTTGGCAAAATTCGGTGATAAACGTGTGATCGACTCGCCGATTTCCGAGGGTGGCTTTGCCGGACTCGGTGTGGGCGCGGCGATGGCGGGACTGCGACCGATTATTGAGATGATGACCTGGAACTTCGGGATTCAAGGGTTTGATCAAATCATCAATCACGCGGCCAAGATGAATTATATGTCGGGCGGGCAGTTTCCGATGCCAATCGTGTTTCGTGGACCAAACGGCGCGGCGCATATGCTCAGCTCGCAGCATTCGCAATCAGTTGAGGCGATGCTGACGAATATTCCGGGTCTGAAAGTCGTTTCGCCTTCGACACCCAGCGATAGCTACGGCTTGTTGAAGTCGGCGATTCGCGACAACAACCCGGTGATCTTTCTCGAAAGCGAAATGATGTATGGTTGGAAGGGTGAGCTTGCCGACGAGGAATTTTTAATTCCTTTGGGCGTGGGTGATATCAAGCGTTCGGGTGAACAGGTAACGATGATCGCCTGGAACAAGCAGATTCACAAATGTCTGGAAGCCTGCAAAGTCCTGGCTGACGAAGGCATTGATGTCGAGTTGATTGATCCGCGCACGCTGCAGCCGCTGGATGAAGAGATGATCTTTACTTCGGTTCGCAAAACTCACCGTGTGGTTGTGGTTGAGGAGTCGTGGTCGTTTGCATCGGTGGGCGCGCAGATTGCTGATCGCGTGCAGTATATTTGTTTTGATGAATTGGATGCGCCGGTGACACGGGTGACCACGGAATTTGTGCCGATGCCCTACAATGAACATTTGGAAGAACGTGCGATGCCATCGGTTGAGAGAATTGTCGCGGCCGTCAAACAAGTTATGTATGCGGAGTAGATGAATGGCTCAGATTATTGAGATGCCCAAACTCAGCGACACCATGGAAGAAGGTGGTATCGCTAGCTGGTTAAAAAAAGAAGGCGATACCGTCGAGGAAGGCGAGTCGCTGGTCGAGATCGAAACCGATAAAGCGACGATGGAGTATCAATCGCCCGAAGGTGGCGTATTGCTGAAAATTCTCGTGCCGGCCGGCAAAGGGTGCGCCTTGAATGCGCCGATCGCTGTCATCGGCAAAAAAGGCGAGAAGGTTGATATTGATAAACTAGTGGCGGAGCATAGTGGCGGTGGCAAAGCCGCAGCGACGCCCAAAAAAGAAGAGAAAAAAGAAGCTGCGCCGGCAAAAGCTGCCGTAACTCCGACGTCGGAGTCAAAGAAAACCACATCCGCTCCCGAGTTATCACCTGCTCCGACCGCGAAGTCCGCGCCTGCGGGCGGACGCATGCGCGCGTCGCCGTTGGCGAAGAAGGTGGCGGCTGAGCGAGGCGTGGATTTATCGCGCATCGCCGGCTCCGGACCGCAGGGTCGCGTGGTCATGCGTGATGTTGAGTCGGCACCTGCGGGTGGTCGTCGTGGCGGCGGTCGTGCCTACGCACCAACCGCGGATAAAGAAGTATCTGTTTCGATGATGCGTAAGACCATTGCTAAACGGCTGTTGACTGCCAAAAACGATGCACCGCATTTTTATCTGACTGTGTCAGCAGACATGCATAACATGATCAAGTGGCGCGAGGTTTTGAATGCTGGTGTGGGCAAAGATCCGGGCCGCGTGAAAATCTCGATGACGGATTTAATCGTCTATGCCGTGTCGCGTGCGTTGCGCGAACATCCGCAGGTCAACGCATCGTGGGAAGGCGAGACGATTCGCGAATTTGGTTCTGTGCATGTGGCGGTGGCTGTTGCCTTGCCGCAGGGTTTGGTGACACCTGTTGTGCGCAATGCCGATCAACTCGGCGTGCACGATATCGCTTTGACCACCGGTGATTTGTTTAAGCGCGCCAAAGCCGGGCAGTTGCAAAACGAAGACTATGCTGGCGGCACATTCTCCATCTCCAACTTGGGCATGTATGGCATCGAAGAATTCACTGCGATCATCAATCCGCCGCAGGCTGCGATCCTGGCCGTCGGTGCGACCATGCCGACACCAGCGGTTGGTGATGACGGTGCCGTCACCGTGCAGCAACGCATGAAGATGACCATGTCCTGTGATCACCGCGTCGTTGACGGTGCCGTTGGCGCGCAATTTTTACAGACGCTTGTTCAATACATCGAAATGCCGATGTTGATGTTGGAATAGCTTCCTCGCTTTGTGCTGCGTTAGCATGAGTAAATAGAAGGTGCTTCACACTGGCCCCATAGTTAAATGGATATAACGGGTCTTTCCTAAAGATCAGTTCTTGGTTCGATTCCAGGTGGGGCC
>CAZZCU010000001.1:195759-275573 GCA_964652825.1 uncultured Oligoflexales bacterium | reverse complement strand
AAGGGCGCTCAATGGTGTGCCGGTTGCTGGGCGGTAGGGATCTTCTCGATTGTTATTCCCATTGTGCATTTCTTTAGCGTGCCGATTTTACTCATGCTTGGACCGGTACTTGGTGTGATTATTTATAAATTGCATGTCGGCGCTGTCGATATTGAAGCTGCCACCGGTTCATGTCCCGAATGCCAAGGAACCATCTCTTTAAATCATAAAACCGATAGCTGGCCGCTAGCAGTCAAGTGTATACATTGTGGCGCCCAATTAACGGTGCTCAAAGAGGCTGGAAGAATTTTATAAAACAAGATGTCAGTGGCTGACATGCAGTCGATCGAGTTTAATAAAATAGCATTGTTACACAATGGAGGTTGCCATGAATAACACGTTTGCTTCAACGATCATCGAAACCCCGATCGGCCGCATGCGCGCCATCGCCAGCAATAAAGGTCTGTGCGCTCTGGAGTTTCTTAAACCTACGCGTCAAAAAATGTTAACCGAAAGATTGCGACGCTGGTACGGCGACGTCAAACTCTCGATCGAGCCGAATGTTTTTATCGAAGAAGCCAAGGTTTGGCTTGATGCTTATTTCTCTGACGACACAGCAAAATTGCCGAAAATCAAACTCGATATGCGTGGCACGGATTTTGAGTTGAAAGTCTGGCAAGGACTACGCAAATTACGGCCGGGCGAGAAAATTTCCTATTCGGAATTGGCGCAGCGTCTTGGTATTCCCAAAGCTCAACGCGCCGTGGGCAATGCCAATCGACGCAATCCGATACCTTTGATTGTTCCCTGTCATCGCGTCATAGGAGCAAGCGGCAAACTTGTTGGCTATGCCGGCGGCTTGCAGCAAAAGGATTGGTTGATTCGTCATGAAAACAAATATATTTCAACGCGACATCTTTAAGCGAAACTTAGAGGCATAGCGTTCCACGGCGACATATAAATTCGGTACGATGACCAAAGTCAAAAAGGTGGAGCTAATAATACCGCCAATGGTCGCAATACCAAGCGCTTGACGCGCCGCGCCGCCGACGCCGAGTCCGGTTGCTACGGGCAGCATCCCAACGATCATCGCCAGAGAGGTCATCAAAATCGGCCTCAGTCGTAGTGGCGCAGCCTCGAGAATTGCAAGTTGTGGGTCCATACCTAGATTGCGCACCTTTTGAGTTGCGAAATCGACCAACAAGATACTGTTCTTGGCAACGATACCGGCAAGCAAAATCATACCGATGCCACCGTACATATCGAGAGGTAACTGGAATAAAAGCAAAGCCAACACCGCACCAGTCGCAGCTAATGGCACCGCGGCCATAACCGTTAGAGGCTGTGTAAATGATTCAAATAACGACGCCAAAATCATATACATAAATAAGCAACCCAATGCCAAAGCAATCACTACATTCCGGAACAACTCGGCCATCTGCTCGCTTTGTCCGACAATGCGCACGTTGTAGCCTTGCGGAAGCGGCAAATCAGCTAAACGTTCGTTCAGTTTGCTAACGATCGTGCCTAACGCCGCACCACGCTCGGTATTAGCACCGACGCGCAGAATTTTACGGCGATTCTCGCGGGCGATCACGGACGGCCCGGCATTTGCTTTCCATTCAACGGCACTACCGATAGGGACTGCCACGACGTCGCCTTGAATAGAACGAGCAAAAATGCTTTTCGCCATCAGGCTAGGCGGCGATTGTGTCTCTCCTCCCGCCAAGCGTACGCGGATAGGAATGCGATCGCTGCCAAGTTGCAAATTATTCCGCGTGTCACCTTCCACCCAGGTTCTGAGTTCGGTACCAATCGCCTTGCCGGTGACACCATAATATCCAGCTAGGTCCGGTGACGTCTGCAGAACGATCTCGGGTAAACCATCTTCTTGCAACGCAGCAACATCGGTAATGCCATCGATCTCACCCATAATCGCCTGCACTTTGCGGGCAATATCGCGCAAAGTTGATAATTCATGTCCTGAAACCAACACCGCCACTGGCTGGAAGCGACCGGATGAGCCAGCTAAAGGATCCGCAGGCTCCGACATTCGCAACGAATAACCGGTGATGCCGGAAATAGCACCGCGAACATCACTCCGTACTTTGGCCAAGGCCTTTTGACTGCGACCAAATTTATCCTTGACGCGAAGAGTCATATTTACACTGGCGCTGCCATTGAAGCTCTTACCGGCACTAATCGTCCAGTTATCCAAACTCTCAACTGCACGTAGTTTTTGATCAACCTGATCTGCTACCTCGGCAACACGCTGAATAGGTATGGCTATCGGGCCGGTTAACTGAGCCGAAAAAACACGGCCCAACTGTGCCGGCAAAAAACTCTTGCCTATAAAAGCGAATCCCAACAACGCCACCAGCAATGATCCGGCGGAAATTAAGCCCGCAATCTTGGGGCGCGGCAAAATCCATGACAAAACATCATGATAACGTGTCTCAAGTCCAATGAACCAATTTTCAAACTTCTCCAGAAAATGATTAGCGCGATCACCAAATTTACCAAACGCCAACCATTCACGCGTCGGATCTGCGATATTAGCAAAGTAGGTCGACAACATCGGCGCCATGGTCAAGGCATCCCAAAGCGAAACTAAAATAGCGAAAACTACAGTAACCGCGAATTGCTTAAAAAACTGTCCGGTTGCGCCACCCATAAAACCGACCGGCAAAAACACGGCAACGATGGTCAAGGTTGTGGCAACAACAGCAAGAGCAACTTCTCGAGTTCCCTGATAAGCTGCCTCTGCCGGATCCGATTCGTTTTTTTGTAAATGTCGAAAAATATTTTCGCGAACAACGATAGCATCATCAACCAAAAGACCAATCGCCAAAGACAGGGCAAGAAGCGTCATGACGTTTATCGTAAAACCAGCCACGAACATAATGGCAAATGTCGTGATCACGCTGCTCGGCAGAGACAAGCCAGTGGTGACGGTCGCCCGGGGACTGCGCAAAAACAGCAATACGACAACAATGGTCAAAATCGCGCCAATGATCAAAGTCTCAAAAACATCCGCAACATTGGTACGTACAAGATCAGCATTATCACGAGTAATCGTAATGCTAATATCGCTCGGCAAAATCTGGCGGAGTTCTTCAATCGTTTTAATAACCTGATCGGAGACCGCGACCGTGTTCTCACCTGACTGCTTACTAACATCAATAGTAACCGCAGGCCGCAAAGACTTGCCGTCGTTTAAACGACTAATACGACGTACTTCAGCGAACCCCAAAGAAATGTCGGCGACGTCACCGAGAAAAATCGGGTTTCCATCCTTAGTTCTGGTTACAGGAATCGTGCGCAGATCTTCGACGGAGGCAACGTGTGAAAGGGAACGCAGAAGCCAGACACGATCCTTACCTTTAAGATTACCAACGGGCTCATTTCCATTAAAATTCTGGATAGCGCTGACAACCTCGGCGGTGCTGATGCGCCAAGCCTCAATCGCATCCGGCTTCAACTCGACGAGCACTTCTTGTTTTCGTTCACCACCAAGCGTCACTTCGCCAGCACCTGGCACCTGACGCAAACGCTCGGCTATCTGATCATCGGCAATACGCGTCAATTCCGACGCCGTGCGATTGCCGGTAATGGCGATTTCAATGATAGGAGTATCGTCAGGGTCTTGCCGAAAAACCACCGGCTCTGACAAGTCATCGGGGAAAGAATTGCGTATATTAGCGACCTTGGCGCGAACCTGTGTCTCTTGAAATTTAATATCGACGCCGGCCGCAAACTCCATGATGACGGTCGCTGAGCCCTCGCGACTTATGGAGCGCATAGTGGTTATACCAGCAAGACTGCTAAGCGCATCCTCAAGTCGTCTTGTAACAATCTGTTCCACTTCTTCAGGAGCGGCGCCCGGTAAATGAGCGCGCACGGCGAGGACTGGATAAGAAACATCAGGATATAAATCCACCGGCAACTGACGCAAAGCCAGACCACCGACCACGATCATAAACAACGTGATCATCAAAATAAAAATCGGTCGTTTTATGGAAAGCCGGATAATATCCATGGATCAAGACTCCTTTGCCGCCTCTTCAACGATCTTCACTGGCAACGAGTCTCCAACCTGGCTAACACCTTCGGTAATTAGCTGACTACCTTCGGGTAATCCCTCGAGAATCTCGACTTGATCATTATCAATAACTACAAACTTAACACTTAAACGTTTTGCTACATTGTCTTGCACCACAAAAACAAATGAACCTTGATCAGTGATAGATAAGGCCGGAGCTGGCACGACGATACGTGGCTTAGTATCCAAATCAAACGTTATGTTAGCCACCATCCCGGCTTTCCAGCGATGATCGGGATTGTTCACATCAACATGAACAGTGCCGCGTCCAGATGCTGCCTCCGCCGCCCGCGCAATACGTGTAATAACAGCCTCACGTTTCTCGGAGCTGACGCTTACCTGAACCGGAGTTTCTTTGGTGACCTGCAACCATTCTTTCGTCGGCAACATAACCGCCGCTGTCAAAACTTCATCATCCACAATAGTCACCAGTGGCTCTTGAGCAGAAACATGCTCACCGATACTGCTGACAATCCAACGCCCGATCCATCCGGAAATCGGGCTAGTGATCGGCGTCGTCAAGAAAGATTCGCCTGGATCGCTGCGATCGATACGAATCAAAACCTGTCCCGCCTTAACTTGCGTCCCCTCGGCCGGACCCGCCGATGCGATCTTACCGGATACACGCGAGTAGACCTCAGCTTGCTTACGGCCTTTAAGAACAGCAACGATATCAATTTTATGTGGCAAAGATTGGGCTGCCACCAGTTGCACTTTCACTGCGGTAGCACGACCGACGCCACCGCCTCTACCGCCGGCATTGCGTTTGCCATCATTCGCACCGTTTTTGCTGCCCTTGTTGCATGCCGTCGCAACAAATATCAGCAAAATAACAGTTATAATTCGCGTCAACATTTCGTAATCCTTTCCAATCTATTACTTCATTGGATCATTTAAATATGACGCCAGGGTCACTAATTCGTCGAGCCTCGGCAAGATCCAGCACAGCCGCCACGAAGGAATTGGCAATACGGACACGTTCCAGACGGGAATTTCCCAGTTCGAGTTCGCTATTGCTCAACTCAAATGCCGAAGCTTTGCCTGCTTCGTATCTTTTTCGTGTCAAATCATATTGGCGCATGCGTAGTGATAGCTGCGCTTCCGCTGCTTTCCATAGCCGAGCCGTCCAAGTAATTTTCTGCTTGGCAACCTCTTCGGATTTTTTACGAGCATCCAGCTCAATAGCTTCTTCAGTCTCGAGAATATTTCTTTGTAAACTCACTTGACGACGTGCATCACGCAGTGCTCCCGGCCATGGTAAATCCCAAGACAACTGCACTTGACCGGAATACTGCTCTTCAAGCTCCTTTTCGCTCGGACCAGACTGCTGCGCTGTCATCGCCAAACCTAGGCGCGGACGATACACGGAGGCAGCCGCGGTCTCCGAGGCAATCAGCGCCTGACGCTCAAAAGAGCGTTGGCGTTGCGCGGCACTAAGATTACTGACCGACCAGGAATTGATCAGACGCTGCCAGACATCCGGATTTCTATCGAGAAATTTTGTGACCACATCCGAGCTGAGTTTGTCATTGCCGCCATTCCGAAACAAACTTGCATCGCCGGTCAAAGACTCCAACTGCTGTCGCATGACGCTGAGATCAGCCTCGGCTCTATCAAAAGCCAGCTGAACATTTCCTAAATCAGCTTGAGCGGAAATCAAATCGTTCTCAGGGCGTAAGCCCTTTTGATAGTTAGCACGCACTGTTGCAAATTTATTACGCGATAAAGTTAAATTCTGACGATTAATATCCAAAAGCCGAACAGCCGTAACCAACGCCAAATAATTTCTTGCCACTTCCCATGATAGATCTTCGTTAGTGGCTTCGACACCTTGATTGGCGGCGTCAATCTGCGCGTCAGCAGCGCGTTTTTGCGCACGCGTGCGACCAAAATCCAAAACATTATAATTCAATTGCGCGGAATAAGTTTGAGTGGTTGGCTGCGCAACATTGTTCTCTGGACGACGTTCAACCAAAGCCGCGCTAACGCCAAGTTGTGGAAACGCCGCAAACCCAACTAGACTTCTGGCAACGACCGCACGATCACGAACAAGAATAGCGCGCTTGGTCGGCAACGATTGACGCAACGAAGCGGATAAAACCGCCGCATAGGATGGTAATGCCGGTAAAGACACACTTTCTTGCGCCAATAAACACGTATCCTGTGGCGGTATTAGCACCAAAATAAAAAATAATAGGTAATTCTGTGGAGACCGCACGCAAGCATTTCCGAGATTAAAGAAGAAAATAGTATTGGTATTAGTATTCTATTGATCTGCTTTGAGATTTGCAACCAAGAGGGAAATATTAAGATCAGCTTCAGCTAGACTAGTGAAGCATGGTCTCGTGCGAGGTCGTATCCGAAGCTGTAAAGCCCTTTTGACGATTTGACAAATAACGACTGGCAAGCGACGCCACAAGCGGTACAGCGATATCAAGCATCCGATGGGTGGGATCAATTGGCCGTCGATGTCCCACGGCTCGGCTAATATGTGGCAATCGTTTGGCACCGAGAAGCACAGCAGCAGCAACTGTCAGGCCGAGAATTGGCCAATGATATTTTTCCCAGCCAACACGAGCTGTATCCTGCAACTGTATCATATTGGCGGTTGGTACGTACGGCTTAGTTGGCGCGACCACGATCGGCCGCGCCGACTTTGCAGCTCTGACGTCACCAACATGCAAATTCTCTCTTGCCGAGGACGACGCCCCATTCATACTACGAGCAATGGCATACAACGTCCCGGCAACCGCGAATAACACAACGGCCATCAGCAAACCAGGCGTGACGATATTCCACGGTGCCGCAGTGGCATATGCCACTATCGCTGTAAATAAAACAACAACGCCCGCGAAAGCGCTCATCGTCAATAGAAACCAAAGACTTATTTGCGTGATAATTGGTTTAGCAATCGACATGGATGCCTCTCGTCCACCTATAAGCAGGTATTTCATCACGGTTTTAAACACGCGCGCGCCTCATTTGTACTTGTCGTTGAGACAACAAATTATCTACTGCGCAGTAGCCGACCTAACACCAAACCAACAACAACAGCGCCACCCATCACAGCCAAAGGATGATTGCGGACAGTACCAACCACCTGACGCTGAGCCGCTACAACCGTATCCGAGTCCAAAGCGGCTCGAATATTACGCATAACCATGTCACGACCGGTTGCTGTTGCCTCTTTAATTTTTGCAACTACTTCCTTAGCAATCTGATCCGGATCGTCCAAATTACGGCTCAAAAATTCTTTGCCATTCAGACCTTTATCTAGCGCTTGATCGCGCAACTGGGTTGTGACCCCTTCCGCATGATTTGTCATTTTTTCTCCCATTCTTCGTAAAAACATGGTCGGTTTCAAAAAACTACGTACAAGTCTAAGCAGAACTCATGCCAAATATCAGAAACAGGAAAAATGAAACGTTTCTTGCAAGAGATACCAGGGAACTGGCTGAACACCCCACACGGCAACAGAGAAATTCGCAATGAAATGGTGTGGGCGTGTAGGGCAAACCATCCACCTGTCTTAAGGTGACAACGGCAAATGAACGACCAATTATGGAGGAACAACGATATGAATAGATCAGTATGGATTCTTGGTGGTGCCCTGATTTTCGGAGCCGCAGGCTGCGGGGCAGTAACAGAAACGAAACAACTCGCAAACGAAGCACAAGCACCCAATAGCACCGAGGAGGCAGAAACAAGCACGGCAGACCGCACACCGGCGCCGAGTTTAATTGTACGTGTTCCCCTTGATAAGAACGGCAAGGTCATGAACGACCAAGCCGAACTACGAGTATTGGATAATGTGGGAACAAATGTTGATGCGGAGAATGCCGGCAAAGTCTGGCGCCAGGCTAAACAACCGATGGAAAATGTCGTCACTACCGAATTAGATCAAGACTCTTCTTCGCAACAATGGGGCTGGCGAGGCAGAACCAATAGCTACTACTACTGGAACTACAACTCTTACACGCAACCTTACTATTACAATTACGGTAACTATTACTACTACAGCTATCCGCAGTACTATCAGACTTACTATCCAAGCTACTATGGCTACGCGTACTACTACTATCCGTCATGTTGCTACTACTAAAGTTCGCTATCTGGGAGCGTCGCAACCTGTTGCGGCGCTCCTTCTTTTGCATCAAAAACAAACTTGATCGTGCCTTGAACGGATCGTGGCGTTGCCACAACTATCTGCTGTAGCTCCTCACCAAGACAAGTTGTCACCTGCTGGTCACGCAAATCACCGCCAGCGACATTTACATTGCTTAGTTTGCCGGTGGGCTTGATCCATTTGAACTTCATTGTCACTGATCCCCGCAACTTAGGCTGAGCATCGAGACGACCGCTATAACACGCACGCATACTTACATCACGCGCCTTAACCGCCGGCAGCAGCTTACGCGCCAATGTCGGCTGCGGTGTTACATCGATACGATAATGCATGGAAATCATACGGCTGCGTTTAACTTTGGCAATAGTAGTCAAAATCGTATCATCGACATCAAGATCAGGAAAATCATCCGGCTTATAGGCATCAAGCACCGCAGCACCATCAACACCAGCGCGTTGTGCCGCCAAGCGAAACGAAGGCTGACTCAGCTTGGAGTCCAATCTGATTTTGTTTTGCGGCTTTAAGTCGATCGCCCATTCACCCAAATTTGAAATACAGTTTTGGTGAACGGTAAAAATTGTGCTCTGCAATTCAGTTGTCGGTATCAGTATGTGCTTTACGCCACTACTAGTAACCGTTAGTTGCGCGATCTTGTAACGACCCTGCGGCGCACTTGCCAGCGAACCACGCTGAGGGACCAGTTCTGCGGCGGGAATATTCCATAACACGTCGCCACCGGAAGATCCCACCTGGGTCAGGCGTATTTGAGCCATCTCCGCCAATCTCGTAGCGGCACTGCCCGCCCCGGCGGAGGAGCGTTGGGTCAAGTTCACGAATATTCCGCCATCGCCGGTCTTGAATTTGGTCGCAGTACAGCGATAACTCAAGCTCTCGACCTGCGATTGTTCACGCCTCATGGAGCAGGCGACCATTAAAACCAATGATAGAAAACCAACGGCAAACGCCGAGAAAAATTTCATCAACATTATCGATCCCACATCTCTTCTGTTTCAGCTTTACGTTCATCCAATCGAGCTTTGGCCAAAACCAATTCCGGTGCATCGGCTGGCGCCTTTTCGACAATCAAACGCCAAAGATTCTTGGCAGCATCCTTCTGTCGCTGCTCGAACATACGTTCGGCGGTCACCCAAGCCATGCTGATCAACGGCGCGGTGAATTCCCAGTCCTTACGTGCCAGATAACGCTTGGCCAGCTCCTGTGGTGACCCTGCAAGCACTACTTGCTCGAGCTCAAGTAATGACTGAGCACACGATGCATCCTGCTTAAATAAATCAGGCAAGGATTTCTCGACTAACGCCAAACTCTTTTGGCGCAAATGCGCACGCTGCTCTTTAGTGACATTTCGGAGACCCAAGCCACGTGTCAGCAGTGAATAGTACAAACTGCATGTCAGCGTCGCATCGGCACGACTCCAGTGTTCGGCTAAGTTCGTTGCCCACACAATGTGTTCGTTAGCAGTTTGTGATGCCAACACGCGCTGCAAAAATTCAAAGTTCTGTGGCGAAGGTTTACTGGTAGACCATTTATGTTTGCCGAGCTTGGTTGCCACTTGCTTATTCAATGCCAACCATTTTGGCTGCACTTTTGTCGCTGTTTTCTTGGTGGTTTTCATCTTGGAAGTATTGGTCATTTCCGCCACCACCACGGCCTGCCGTATTAACTTTGCGTCGCTATCCGGCAGTTCGGCATATGCCCGCCAAAATTCGCTGGCGGCGTCACTACGCCAAGCCTCTGCATATGCAGCAAACAATAAACGCTGGCGATCAGAAGAAATCTTTGGAAATAAGGTTTTACGATTCTTTTCAAAGAAACTAAGAGCTTCGTATTTTTCCTTACGGGCAAAATATTCGTCCAGCTTCTTCGCCTGCACCGCCCGTACAGGCTCAAAAAATTCTTTCAGTACCGGCGATTCCGGATACTTCTCAGCAAATTGCTTGACGCGCCCAACCATTTCCGGAGTTCGTTCGCGAGCCGCATACGACGCCACGTTGCAGGCAGTCGACATCTCTGTAAGTATCGGCGACAATTCTTCTTTGGCTGCATCGACGAGCAACTTCCGTGCATGCTCGACATTTTTGCCGTCATACTGTGGTAGTTCTAGGCAAGCACTACGAATTCCCGCAATCTTAGCCGCCTCGGAGTCGCGATATTCCTGACTGACTTTAAAGTATCCAAGTCGTGCCTGCTCATACTGCTTCTGCGCAAGAAACGCATCGGCGATCCTTAGTTGCGCAAACGCAGCGAAATTTCTTGGCAGGTCGGTAACCGCTTCTTTGCGCGCCGCCCCCTCCAGTGCGTAATGAAATAATTTTTGTGACTCAGCAAATCGCCCGAGCCAAAATAAAGTCTCCCCTTGCAAGACAAATTGTGCCGGATTGAGACGATTTACATCCTGATCAAGTTTATTGCCGATCGCGTAAGCTTCCTCGGCCAACTCATAGTTGTTTTGATTAAAGTATATGTCGCCCACGCGGGTAAACATCGCCGCAGCCTGCTTAATATCGGGGTCCTGACGAATGGCAGTATCGATCGTCTGTACCGCCTCCAAATAATTCTGAGCTTTAACAAATGACTCGACGATCACCCGCTGAAATTGCGGCCGATAATCAATGCGGCCAGTCTTGCGTAAATACTCCAAGCCATTATTGGCCGCGCCATATGCTGCAGGATAACGCTCGTACATAAAATAAATCGCCGCCAGATTGTAAAGCTGCCTGGGTGCAGCGGCATCAGCCAATTCGTCTTTTTCGTCGGCCTTCCTGATAAAAGCCCAACTTAAAAATGTCGCGGCGTTTGCCAATGTTCCTTTGACCTTGAGATCCTGCCAATTGCCGCCAGCTTCTTTCACCTGCTGGGCCGCGATATTAAGAAAAGCCAGACCGATAAAATAATCTGTTCGTCGATGATACGGATACTGCTGCTTATATCGCGCTCGACCTGCAAGCCAGATATTCTTGGCTTCTTCATAGTTTCCATCTAGGAAGAATACCCTGCCACGATTCATATGATGCGTTGCCATGCCATCACCAGGCGTGGCCGGCACGTCTTTAGACGGATTATTTAGCGCATATTCGACGGGAAAATTGATTTTTGGAATCTGCAAAGGATAACGCCAGAACACATCTTTAGAGATTCTGCGCTCAGGCTCCTTCTCCGAGAAGTCGGCAACGAACAGATAGTTCTTTAAGATGTAGTCAAAACTTTGCTTATGTATAGGAGGTGGATCTTGAGATGGCTTGGGCACAGTCTTTGGTTTCGCCGCCGCGACCAATGACAATGTCAAAACAAAAAAAATATATTTACACTTAAACATGGGGACCGCCAATTACTCGGGGTCGACATCATCAACCGAATTATAGTTGACGTTGATCTCGATACGTCTGTTAAGCGCACGTCCAGTTTCGGTACCATTATGAGCAATCGGCCGCAAATCCGCGTAGCCGGCGGCACTGAGTTGCGTAGCCGGGAAGTTTTTCTCGCGAATCATGTATTTTACGACGCTGGTTGCGCGCAGAGTCGAGAGCTCCCAATTAGTCATATTACCGCTTGGCGGCAACGAATCGGTATGCCCTTCGATCGTCACGGGACGCCCGAGATCCTTCAACAAATTGATGACAGTATCAAGATCTTTGAGAGCTTCGCGGCGCACCTCAACCGCACCTGAGGCATAAAAATGTCTAGCCGCCAGACGCAAGCGAAATCCATTGGCAGTACGTTGAATATCAACAATACGCGCCTGACCGGATTTGCCACTGCCCTGCTGAAATTTATTCGGACCATAGAGGCGTTCGTCGAGCTGAATTCTGAGGCGATTGTATTCATCATCGATAATTTTTGATTGTGTCGGACGGCCCGGATATTTTTTGAGTAACGGCGGACGCGCCTGATCGCCACGAAAGTGCTCGAAAATACCTATACCTGCTTCCGAGGGACCAATGCGCCTATCAACGGGAATATCATCCAACGGCGTGTTGAAACTTTCTTGCATCGAGCCTTCCAGCGATGCTGCCGCATTTGGTTTGGGCGTCATATTGAGTGCATACAAAACCACAAATACGGCAAATAACAGCGTCACCATGTCGGCATAACTTACGAGCCAACGTTCATGGTTTTCAAATTCCGGGCATTTTTTCTTTTTTGACACTGCTTATATCTCACGTTTAGCGCACGGCAAGATTGCTACGATATAGAACTATTTTTCTTCGGTGGAATGTCCATGTACAAACACCGCCAATTTTTCCTCAATCACTTTTGGATTTAATCCCGACAATATCCCTTCTACACCGATAATCACCATATCGCGGGCGTGTCCTTCCAGCATTGCTTTACGTTTGATTTTCTTGCCGATGGGAATAAAAAAGATGTTCGCCGAACCTACACCATACAGTGTCGCAACGAAAGCAATAGCAATACCGGGGCCGATGGCATCAGGGTTACTTAAATTCTCCATAACGTGAATCAAACCAAGTACGGCACCAAGAATCCCGATCGTGGGAGCAATAGCACCCAAATCTTCCCAGAATTTCACCGCGACCTCGGCTTCTTCAAAAGTGATTTCTTTTTCGGTCTCCAAAGTATCGCGAATAATATTGGGATCTGTGCCATCAACTGCCAATTTCACTGCCTTGCCTAAAGGCGCAAATTTGATACCTTCGCGCTTCTTCTCCAAAGCAAGAATTGATTCCTTACGCGCTGTTTGCGCTAGATCGATAATGTCTTTGACGATGTCATCAGGATTAGTGGAAGGATTTTTCAACCATATACCCAAGCTTTTGAGTGCAAAGATGACATCAGGAAGCGGATATGCAACCAAGATCGAACCAAAAGCACCGCCCAACACGATCAACGCAGCGGTGAGCTGCAGAATAGAGCTTAAGTGACCACCCTCAAGAATCATCCCGCCGATAATCGTACCGAGGGCAAGTACTGGTCCAATCAAACTAGTGAGATCCATCTCTCATTCCCCTTAGGTAGCAACATCCGCATTGCACACCATGGCCATTAAGTCGTCGGCCCGTCCGTAACTACTTTTGCTTGTTCAAGAATCTTCGCTTTAAATTGTATCACGCGCTGGACAACTTCATCCAGTGACTCACGAACAATGACCGAATCGCCATTGATGAAAAAGATGAGAGTATCGGGGGTTGCTTCCATGTACTTAACGGTCTCCAGATTGAGCAACAGTCGCGTATTATCGATCTTGGTCAGCAAAATCATTGTTCACCTGGGCTTTGGCAAAAGGGATGCATTACCTAATCTTCTATGGTACTTTTCGCGATTCATAAAAGTCAACGTGACTGCCCTTAACGAGGATAGAAAGCCCCAATGGACTTGCATACAATCAATTCCAGAACTCGCGAAGCCAAATCCAAGTTCGACGTCATCTGGGGGTATCTTTGACGTCGCAACCAAAACCAACCAGCTACAAGAAGTAGAAAGCCGCATCGCCGAAACTCCGGACTTCTGGGGTAATCCAGAGGTTGCGGCACCGATTCTTAAAGAAAAAAAATCCCTGGAGAACACTCTGACTCGCGCCAGCAGACTCAAACAGACAATGGCTGATTTAGAGGCAGCCGCCGAACTTGCCAATGAAGGTCATGATGACTATACCACCGAAGCCGCACTGCTTCTTGAAACACTTGAAAAAGAGCTGGCCGCCATCGAGGTCGAAAAACTCCTCGGTGGCGAACTCGATCGCAACGACGCCTTAGTACAAATCAACGCCGGCGCCGGCGGCACGGAATCCTGCGACTGGGCATCAATGTTGTTCCGAATGTATCTGCGTTATGCTGAACGGCGTGGCTGGAACAGCGAAGTCTTTGACCTGCAAGATGGCGAAGGTGCCGGGATTAAAAGCGCCTCATTTCAAGTCACTGGTGAGTACGCGTTCGGCCTTCTCAAAGCCGAGTCGGGCGTGCATCGTCTGGTACGCATCAGTCCTTTTGACTCGAACGCGCGGCGACACACGAGTTTTGCGTCGGTGTTCGTCACACCAATAGTTGATGACAACATTGATATTCAGATTAACGAAGGCGATATTCGCGTCGACACTTACCGCGCCAGTGGCGCCGGCGGTCAACACGTTAACAAAACCGATTCGGCTATACGTATGACCCACATTCCCACTGGAATCGTTGTGCAGTGCCAGAACCAGCGCTCTCAACATCAGAACCGGGATCAGGCCATGAAAATGCTCAAGTCCAAGTTATATGAACGCGAACTTGAGATTAGACGCGAATCCCAAGAAGCATTGGAAAACACCAAGAGCGAGATCGGGTGGGGCAGTCAAATCCGCAGCTATGTTTTGCATCCCTACAAAATGGCCAAAGATCATCGAACGGATTTCACCTCGCACGACCCGAATACCGTCTTGGATGGGGATTTGGACGATTTCATCAACACGTTTCTAAGCCAGGCGAGTTCATCAAGCACCGCGCCAACAGCGCAATAATGATAAGAAAACACCTGAATTTTTCTCATCTCCAAAAGGGAAATTTTCTTGTCTGATACTTTGACAGGTTTGCCGCCAGGCTTTATCCTGTAAGTATAGGATAATTTTGCTTTTTGCCCGACCTACAAACATAATTTCTCAAAAAATGTGTTCGTGATTTTGCGAAATTTTTGCGGCGCGACTCCACCAACACTCAAAGTACAAGGAGTACTCGAGCATGGATGCTAAACAGGTTTTCAGCATCGTCAGCAAAGGCGAGTTCAACAAAATACATGCCGAGCTCAATTGGACTGGCACCTTTGAAGAATATCTCAACATGGCCATTGAGAATCCGGATATCACACGCACGGCCTTCCAGCGCGTGATGGATATGATTCTGAGCTACGACTCGTACGAGTACGCTGAGTACAAAAAGAAAATCGTTCACTATAAATTTTTTGATGATCCATTCGATAATGGCAAAGACGCAATCTTCGGTCTTGATGTGCATTTGCAAAAACTAGTGAATGTTTTCAAGGCTGGCGCCAATCATTATGGACCGGAAAAGCGCGTCATCCTCCTTCACGGCCCCGTGGGTTCATCAAAATCGACTATCGCCCGCCTACTTAAAAAGGGCTTGGAAGCATACTCGCGCAAGCCTGAGGGAGCTCTATACACCTACATCTGGAAAAACCTCGGTGAAATCCTGAAAATGGAAGACACCATGCCTTGTCCCATTCACGAAGAGCCTTTGCACCTGATACCATCCGAACGCAAAGCCCAGGTATTGGAGGCACTCAATACGCAACGCGAGCGTGCGCGCGAAATTTACATCGAAGGCGAAGTTTGCCCGGCATGTCGCTATGTATATCGCGAACTCATGCTGCACTACAAAGGCGACTGGGAAAAAATGGTCAAGAACCATATCGAAGTCAAACGCCTGGTTTTGTCGGAACGTGATCGCGTTGGTATCGGTACTTTCCAACCCAAAGACGAAAAGAACCAGGACTCCACCGAACTCACCGGCGATATCAATTATCGTAAAATCGCTGAATATGGTTCCGACTCTGATCCACGCGCCTTCAACTTTGATGGTGAATTTAACATTGCCAACCGCGGCATCATCGAATTCATCGAGGTGTTAAAATTGGACGTGGCGTTCCTGTACGATCTGTTAACGGCAAGCCAGGAACACAAAATCAAACCCAAAAAATTCGCGCAAACCGATATCGACGAAGTCATCATTGGACACACTAACGAGCCGGAATACCGTAAATTGCAAAACAACGAATTTATGGAAGCTTTACGTGATCGTACGGTTAAGATTGATGTCCCTTACATTACGCGTCTAAACGAAGAGATCAAAATTTACCAAAAAGACTTCAATTCCAAAACCGTACCGCACATTCACATCGCGCCACACACGTTGGAAATGGGCGCCATGTGGGCAGTGCTCACGCGCTTGGAAGAGCCGAAGAAAGCCAATCTGACGATTATGCAAAAATTGAAGCTTTATAACGGCAAAAACATCCCGGGCTTTACCGAAGATCACGTTAAGGAGTTGCGCAAGGAAACGACTCGCGAAGGTCTTGAAGGCATTAGCCCGCGCTACATCCAGGATAAAATTTCTAACTCTCTGGTCATGGATAAAGGCGAAGGCTGCGTTAATCCGTTTATCGTGCTCAATGAGCTTGATTCGGGTCTAAAGAGTCACTCTCTCATCAGCGACGAAGAAACGCGCAAGAATTATCGCGAACTGTTATCGATCGTGAAACTTGAGTACGAAGATATCGTTAAACACGAAGTTCAACGGGCTATCTCTGCTGACGAGGGTGCTATCGACAAGTTGTGTGGCAACTACATCGATAACGTCAAAGCCTATACCCAAAAAGAAAAGGTTCGTAACCCCTATACGGGTGCCGACGAGGAGCCGGATGAGCGACTCATGCGATCGATCGAAGAGAAAATCGATATCGCCGAAAGCCGCAAAGATGATTTCCGCCGGGAAATCATGAACTACATCGGTGCGTTGGCGCTTGATGGCAAGGCTTTTGATTTCCGCATGAACGAGCGTCTGCACAAGGCTTTGGAGCTTAAGCTGTTTGAAGATCAAAAAGACACCATCAAGTTAACAAGCCTGGTTTCCAACATCGTTGACAAAGAAACTCAGGCCAAGATCGATGTAGTCAAAAATCGACTGATCAAGAATTACGGCTACTGCGAAATCTGCGCCGGTGACGCGCTGGGATTCGTGGCAAGTGTATTTGCACGTGGCGACGTAGTTAAAGGCGAAGGCAAAGCCTCGTAAGAAGGACATGTCATGGCGCTGAAGATGGAGTCGGACCTTAACCGATTCCGCAAGATTGTTCGTGGCAAGATTAAGCGCGAGCTTCGTCGGTTTATCTCAAACGGCGAACTTCTCGGTCGCCAGGGCAAAAAAATAATCTCGATCCCTCTTCCGCGCATCGACATCCCGCATTTTCAGTTTGGCGATAATCAACAAGGTGGTGTCGGTCAGGGTCAGGGCGAGGTCGGCGATACCGTTGGTCAAGGCGAGCCGCAACCGGGCGACGGACAAGGTCAAGCCGGGAGCGAAGAAGGTCAGCATTCACTGGAAGTGGATGTCAGCCTCGAAGAACTCGCCAGCATTCTCGGCGAAGAGCTTGAACTCCCGAATATCGAAAACAAGGGCAAAAAGAATCTCGAAGCAAAGCACTATCGCTACACCGGAATTCTCAAACAAGGTCCCGAATCGTTAAGACATTTCAAACGCACGTTTAAAGAAGCCTTGAAACGCTCGATCGCTTCGGGAACATATGACCCCGACAATCCGGTAATTATTCCTATCAAAGAAGACAAGCGTTTTCGCTCGTACAAAGTCTACAACGAGCCGGTGACCAACGCCGTAATCATCTACATGATGGACGTTTCCGGCTCGATGGGTGATGAACAAAAAGAAATCGTACGCCTGACAAGTTTCTGGCTCGATACCTGGCTGCGAACACAATATGAAGGCCTGGAACGTCGCTATATCATTCATGATGCGACAGCACGCGAAGTCGATGAAAACACCTTTTACCGAACTAAAGAATCCGGTGGCACTCTCATCAGTTCCGCCTATCGTCTGGCGCTGAAAATGATCGAAGAAGAATTTTTACCGGCAGAGTGGAACATCTATCTTTTTCATTTCTCGGACGGTGATAATTGGTCTGGCAACGACACTAATGAATGTATGAAGCTGTTGGAAACACAATTGATACCGGCATCCAACCTGTTTTGTTATGGGCAAGTCGAATCACGGTATGGCTCCGGCCAGTTTCTGCGCGATCTGCACAAGCATTTTGGCGAGGAATCTGACGGCATCACAACCTCCCAGATCAAGGATCGTGATGCGATCATTGATGCGTTAAAAACCTTCTTGGGTAAGGGGAAATAGCATGGCTGCTTATGACACGCGCCTAACACCCGAACTACAAGATATCGCCGATCAACTCGCCCAGAAAGCCCGCGAGGCTGGTCTGGACTTTTTCCCGACGATTTTTGAGCTGGTTGACTACAAGCAACTATACGAAATCGCGGCCTACGGCGGTTTTCCCACACGATATCCACATTGGCGTTTTGGCATGGAGTACGAGCAACTTTCCAAAAGTTATACGTACGGCCTTTCCGTCATTTATGAAATGGTGATCAACAACAATCCTTGTTTCGCCTATTTGTTGCGCGCCAATAATCTGGTGGATCAAAGAACCGTTATTGCGCATGTTTATGGTCATTGCGATTTTTTTAAGAACAACTACTGGTTCAGCAAAACCAATCGCAAGATGCTCGACCAAATGGCCAACCATGCATCCGTCACTCGCGAAATGATCGAAGATGTCGGGCATGACGAGGTCGAATCATTTTTTGATTGCTGCTTATCCATCGAGAACTTGATTGACATCTTCGCACCATTCAATGTCGCCACGAAAAAACCGGGCGATAAAGGTGAGGAGTCTTTCCGCCCCAAACCCGTAGCAAAAATGCCCTCCAAAAACTACATGGACTCGTATGTAAATCCGAAAGATTTCCTAGAATCACAGCGCAAGAAACAAGAAGAAGTTGCAACACGCGAAAAATCCTTCCCGGAACGGCCGGAGCGCGACGTTTTGAAGTTCTTGCTCGATTACGCACCGCTGAATAGCTGGGAAAAACGTGTCCTCAATATCGTTCGCGATGAAGCGTATTATTTTGCGCCACAGGGCCAAACCAAAATCATGAATGAAGGCTGGGCAACTTACTGGCACAGCATGATGATGACTAAACTCGCTCCTCTTAGTGAAGCGGAGATCATCGATTACTGCGATCACTATGCCGGCATCGTACAAACGGGCGGTGGCCGCCTCAATCCTTACAAACTGGGCATCGAATTATTCAGACACATCGAAAAACGCTGGGATCGTGGACAATTTGGCCTGGAATACGTTAACTGTGACGACCCCAAAAAACGCGCTGAATGGAATAGGGAAGCCGGTCTCGGCAAGCAGAAAATCTTTGAAGTACGACGCATACATAACGACGTGACTTTCCTGGACGAATTCTTCGACGAGGATTTTTGTAACGAAACGCGGATGTTCGCCGTCGACCACGACAAGCGCAACAATCGTTACTTTATCTCCACTCGGGATTTTAAAGAAATTAAGTCACGCCTGCTCAAGCAATTAACCAATTTCGGCCAGCCGATTATCTCGGTCATCGATGGCAATTTCCGCAACCGTAACGAATTGCTGCTGCAACATACTCACGAAGGTATTGATTTAAAGCACGACTATACGTTAGAGACTTTAAAGAACATCCACAAGATATGGCGGCGTCCGGTACATCTACAGACTATAGTCGAGGAAGTACCACGTCGAGTCAGCTTTGATGGTCAAAGTCATCAAGTTGAAAAAATTTAGGGGTGACTATGAATTCGCGCGTCATTTTAGTCTTACTGTGTTTAGCCGTCTTGGGGCCAATTGCCGACGAAGCAATCGTGTTTGCTCAACAAGATAAGGGCGTTGCTAAGCTGCCTATTTTACAGCAAGCGGGTGTCATACCGGTGCAGTGGGAAGGTAACACGAATAGTACCAGCAAAAATCGAATCAGCTCGGCATTCGTCAAAGCAGTACAATCATCAACGCGTTTTCGTCTGATTGACAGCGATCTCGTTGCCAGCCAATGGAGTACGCCAGCCGGCAGGGAAGAACTAAACAAACAATTTGAGCTGCATGCCTATCTTGGTCTCAACGTCGCCACCAAAGACGATAGCGTGCAATTCGTGTTCCGCATCCTGGGTCCAGGACTCGAAAATTTTCTTAGCGAGACAGAAACCGTATCTCGTAATTGGTTAGGCGCCGCCAGTCAGGCCGAGCTTGATGATCGCCTGAGCAATTTGGTTTATCGCACCCTAAACCGACTTCCGGTCGATGTTGTTATTACTTCAGTACAAGGCAAATTCATAACGCTTTCGGGCGGCAAAGCCCAACGTATCGAAGTCGGCGATGACGTGACTTTGCTGCGCGCAAAAGTAACAGCTCGTCACCCTGCTAATGGCAGTTGGCTTGAATTCAAGACCCAAAATCTTGGCTCAGCCACAATCGTCGAAGCGAACCAAAATACTTCGGTAGCAAGATTAACCAGACTGATTCATGAAGGCGCAGCCGAAGTTGGTGATGGCGCCCGCATTCCTGCAATCGCTGCACGCAATAAATTCAAGGTCGAACCACAAACACCACAACTCGTCGACAACGGCAAAGATGACATCGTTATACCACCACAAACAACTGATGCAGCGGAAAATCCCGCTCAGGCGACGTCACCGGCAACTAATTCAGAAGAAGCGAAACCAACACCGACTTTATTTGCAGCAAAAACTGATCATCTGATCTTCGCAATTGGACCAAGATTATGGGATATCAGCGGTAATGCTAATGCCGCGGCCAAGTTTCCATTGTGGCTGTTGAATCATGTAAGTGTGACCACACATAAGACAATAGCCAACCACGTTCGCAGCGACGTGGGCTTGGGCCTAGATTTTGGCCCAACCACCAGCGGGAGTTTCTTGGGATTTGAAGTACACGGTCGCGCTTATTACGAAACACCTCTGATCGACAGCGGCATCAAGAATGGTCATTGGCGCGCGGGTGGACTAGCCAAACTTAAAAGCATCGGCATTAACAACGAAAGCCTGGGCGGTATCGATGCCATTATGCTGGGCGGCTTTGTCGGTATCGGTGGCACACATGCAGCTTTTGAAAAAGACCTCGATTGGTATGGTGATTTTTATTTGACACCAATGACTTTTGGTCAAGCAGGTGTTCGCGGCACGAAAGCAACGATAAAATCGTCTTTCGGCTGGCTAATGGTCGCCGGCACAGCTTTGCCCTTCACAGCATACAATCTGGATTGGGGTATGGAGTTGCGCTACGGAACACAGACATACTCACTTGCGGGTAACAAAGAGCTGACGCAAAAAGAACGAAGCATTCTGGCAACCGCAAAGCATAAATTCTAAATTTTAAAAACTATCAACGCCGACCTCTAAGCCTCAGATCGGTCGGCGTAGACTCGTCAATGGCTGCACAGTAAAATCATCGAGACCACCCGGTCCCCAAAAAATCCGCTCAAACCCGCGCTCGTGGTTATAGATAAGCGCATTAGGTTTATCCCAAGAATCAACACTGACAATTAAGCCATTCTGATCCTGGCGTCGCTCACCATACGGCGTATGAAAATGCCCAAAAATTCCATGCTGCGCCTGATCCTCGGCAATCCAAGCCTCGGCCGCCTGCAACAGATCATCATGCGCCAGCACCCGATATTTATCCTGCGCACGCGAAACTTTGGAATGCCCAAGCGCATATGCATCAAGCCAGCTTGTCGGTATCGCACGCGCCGCTTGCCGGGCAAAACGCGACTTCACCAGACCGCGAAACCACAGATAACTCTTGGGGGCGTAGATCAAATCGCCATGCGACAGCCTTACGCGCGTCCCCCCACTCAGTAGAAGCGTCATGCTGCCTTCGGGAACAAACTCGATGCCCTGCCACCCAATCGCAGCCAGGTTGAATTCATGATTGCCCTCAAAAAATATCACTCGTGTTCCGCTTTGCGCCAAAGCTTCCAGAGCGGTACCGAAGTCAAAAAATTTTTTCTTAAAAAAACGGCTGCCACCAAGACAAAAATCAAACACATCGCCTAGCAAGACGAAATTGCCAGGCCGATGCCGCGCAGCGCTTTTGAGCAGTTGCCGCAGTAACAGTCCACGCATATCTCCCGACTGTCGCAAATGAACATCTGACACTAAAATCAGTTCGGAACTGAGATATTTATCAATATTATCAACCAATTATATTGCTCCGTGGCTTTTTAGCCGCTGACGCGGCACTATGTCTATTAGTTTCAACTATTTGGCTTGCAAAAGAAAACGGATTTTGTTTCTTTATGGGGCTTGAATTACTTCGATATACCTTTTGGAGGCGTTATGGTCGCTGGCTCAATCGAAGACAAACTAAAACAGCTGGTAGTCAATCAACTTGGTGTTGAAGAGGCTGCGGTCGTGGGAAAAGCTAAATTCATCGAAGATTTAGGAGCGGACTCGTTAGACATCGTCGAATTGGTGATGGCTATGGAAGAAGCTTTTGGCATCGATATTCCGGATGAAGAGGCAGAAAACATCCGCACCGTGGATGATGCTGTTTCTTATATCCGCAAGACCGAAGAACACTGATCGATTTATCGATTGATGATACAAAGGACCTGCGGGCAAACCCCGCAGGTCCTTTTATTTATATGTTGCACTCTTCATCAGAAAGCAGGACTGCCGCATGACGCTAAAAATAGGTATCGGTGCTGATCACGCCGGCAAAGAATTAAAACAGATGTTAATCGATTTTCTGCGCCTCGAAAAATACGAGGTTGTCGACTACGGAGTTTCCGCCGAAGCAACCTCCGTCGATTATCCGGACTATGCCGGCTTAGTTGCACACGATCTGTCATTGAACAAGCTTGATCGTGGCATTTTGGTGTGTGGCACCGGCATTGGCATGTGCATCACCGCCAATAAATTTGTGGGTGTGCGGGCCGGCTCTGTTTGGGATGAGTTCACCGCCCGCGCTTCGAGACAACATAATAATGCCAACGTTCTCTGTCTGGGGGCACGCACCATTAATTATCATCGCGCGATCGATTTCACTAAAATCTGGCTGACCACGGAATATGAAGGTGGACGACATCAGCAACGCCTGACAAAAATGCTCGATATTGAGCGGAAAAATTTTCGGCTGCGCGATTCGTAAAAGATAAAGATCATTCTGAAGGAGCTGGCAATGAAAGCATCGAAGCCCTGGCAAATTGTTGCTGACTATGACAACGAAGTTTATCGCCTGATCGAAGCGGAGATGCACCGGCAGCAAGAAGGTCTGGAGCTGATCGCCTCGGAAAATTTCGCCTCGCCGGCCGTTATCGCCACGATGGGTAGCATTCTGACGAATAAATATGCGGAAGGCTTGCCTCATAAACGCTACTACGGTGGCTGCGAAGTAGTAGATGAGCTCGAAGAGCTTTGCATTCAACGAGCTTGCCGTTTATTTGGCGCTAAGTTCGCCAACGTCCAACCGCATTCTGGCGCCCAGGCAAACGCCGCTGTGTTCCTGGCACTCGCCCAGGCCGGCGATCGCGTTCTCGGCATGGATCTCTCGCATGGCGGTCACTTGACGCATGGCTCGAAAGTGAATTTTTCGGGATTGTTGTATGAATCGCATTTTTATCGCCTCAACCTGGAAACCGAACGTCTCGATTATGACGAGATCGCCAAGACCGCAGCAGCGATAAAACCCAAAATTATCGTTGCCGGCGCATCAGCATATCCACGGATCATTGATTTCGCGCAATTTCGCAAAATCGCCGATTCGGTAGGTGCCTACTTATTTGTCGATATGGCGCATATCGCCGGCTTGGTAGCGGCCGATCTTCATCCATCACCAATGCCACATGCGCATGTCGTCACAACGACAACACACAAAACACTGCGTGGCCCGCGCGGCGGGCTTATCTTATGGAACGATCCTGAGCTGAAAATCAATAAAGCTGTTTTTCCAGGTATTCAAGGTGGGCCGCTGGAGCACATCATCGCCGCAAAAGCTGTTTGCTTTAAAGAAGCCCAGACGGCGGAATTCAAACAATACCAGCAACAAGTCATCGCCAACTCCCAGGCTCTTGCCAAAGGTCTGCTGGAACACGGCTTAAAGCTGGTCTCTGGCGGCACGGACAATCATTTGCTCCTCGTTGATCTTTCCAGCACCCCTGTCAGCGGCAAAGATTTGGAAGAAGCTCTCGGCAAAGTCGCCATCACCGTCAACAAGAATACGGTTCCCAACGAAAAACGCAGTCCATTTGTGACCAGCGGGGTTCGGCTTGGCACACCCGCGGTCACATCGCGCGGCCTTAAGGAAGCTGATATGTTGACGATCGCCGGATGGATTAAACGGACCTTTGATTGCGTCCAACAAGAAAACCAATTAGAAGCAATACGTAGGGATGTTAAGGCCATGACCGCCAAGTACCCGCTGTACCAGGAATGGAGCTAAATCTTGAAGTGCGCCAAATGCGGATTTGAAGACACCAAAGTTCTGGAAAGCCGTCTCAGCTTGGAAGGCCATGGTGTACGGCGCCGCCGCTGTTGCCTGAGCTGCAATTATCGTTTTACCACTTATGAAAAAGAAGAAGAGCTGAGCTTTTTAGTCAAAAAGAAGGATGGACGCTTTGAGCCGTTCTTGCACGAAAAAGCCCTACGTGCCATTCAAACAGCATGTCAAAAACGCCCGGTCGGCATCAATGAAATCGAGAATTTACTGGCCGGTATCGTCCGCCAACTCCATGAGATGGGCGAACGAGTTGTCGACAGTCAAAAAATCGGCGATCTGATCATGCATGGACTCCGCGATCTGGATCAGGTGGCGTATGTGCGCTTCGCTTCCGTCTACAAATCCTTTAAAGATCCTGACGAATTTATCACCGAACTCGAAGCACTAAAGAGCTAAATGTGTTCACCGGTATCGTTGAAGCAACAACCTCGGTACTTGCTCTTAGCAAAACCCATGAAGCAGCCAAAACATCGCTGACCCTTGCTTGTCCAGATATTTACAAGGAACAGACGAAGCTCGGGGACAGTATCGCAGTGAACGGCTGTTGCCTGACGCTGACTGAAACCAATGCCGAGGCTTTGTGCTTTGACGTTAGCAGCGAAACCCTAAATCTCACAAATCTTGGCAGCTTACAGCCGGGAAATACCGTCAATCTGGAGCGAGCATTGCTGGCCACGGCACGTCTTGATGGTCATCTGGTTACGGGTCATATTGATGGCCTGGCCAAGGTTCTTATAATAGCTGAGCAAGCCGGAGGCTGGTTGCTGCAGGTCGAAATACCGGCCAATCTGGTGCTTCAGGTGGTCAAAAAAGGCTCTATCTGTCTCGACGGCATCAGCTTAACTATCAATGAAATCAATGAGTTAAATTCTATTTGTCGAGTCAGCTGCATGTTGATCCCGACGACCTTGCAGCTGACCAATCTGCAGGATCGTCGACCCGGGGACCTACTGAATCTGGAAACGGATATTCTGGGAAAATATCTGCAGCGATTCTCCCAAATGGCTTTGACGCGCTAGGTACCTGTCTGCTATTAAGGCCACGACTTCTACATAGTCAGCTCTTTTACAACAAACTGTTTTGGCGCCCGGAACGCGATCATATGCTATCAAGTAGCGATCAGGATAAATCAATCGTTAAAGTCTTCCGGGCTATCGAAGCCATGCGCACCGGCGGCATGGTTATTATGGTCGACGACGAAGACCGCGAGAATGAAGGCGACTTTGTCTTTGCCGCTCAGTTTGTAACCCCCGAAAAAGTAAATTTTCTTGCTAAAGAGGCGCGCGGCCTGATTTGTCTGGCGATGGAACCAGCACTGGTTAAGCGACTTAAACTGCCGATGATGGAGGACAACTCCAAAGCCATACCGTTTCGCGAAACCGCGTTTACCGTCAGTATCGAAGCCCGAGACGGTGTAACAACGGGGATCTCGGCCGCTGACCGCTGCCAAACCATTCGTGTGGCGGTCGATGATGCAACGACACCTGATGATCTGGTTGTACCTGGTCACGTATTCCCGCTACGTTCGCGCATCGGTGGCGTGCTGGAGCGTGCCGGCCACACCGAGGGCTCCGTTGATCTCGCACGCTTGGCCGGCATCAAACCCGCTGCTGTTATCTGCGAGATCATGAATGAAGATGGCACGATGGCACGCATGCCTGATCTGCTTAAACTTGCGGAAAAATTCTCGATACCAGTCGTTAGCATTGCAGATTTAATTCACTATCGCCTGCTCCACGATTCGCTCGTGGAAGAAATCAGCAAACAGAATATTCACACGCCGCATGGAATGTTTACGGCGACTCTATTTCAATCAAAAGTCGACGGCGTCCATCATCTGGCGATCACCAAAGGCCATTCTTTCGGTGATCAGATTGTTGATGTTCGAGTTCATGCTCAGCGTCCGTTGGTTGATGTCTTTGGTGATCCGGAGCACAGCGGTCGTTTTCGCATCGATTACGCACTGCGGTTTTTGGCTGAGTGCGATAACGGCGTTTTCGTCTATTTATTACGGCAGCCGGCAAGAGATGATCTCCTGCACGAATTAGCTGAGCTCGCCCAAAAAACTTCACTACAACCCCGGACAAGTCCGAGCGACGCCGGCAAAGTCATGGGTCTCAGGCAGTACGGGATTGGAGCACAGATTCTGCGAGCATTGGGTGTACAGCGCATGCGTACACACATGTCAGCACCGCGCACGCTCACAGCATTATCTGGGTTTGGTCTGGAAATCGTCGATAACAATCGTCTGGATATGGACAACAAAGAAGGTGATACATGGCAGCATCCTATTTGATTATTGCCGCTAAATTTAACGAGTTGATTACCAAAAACTTGCTCGAAGGCGCGCTTGATACTTTCAAAGAACACGACATTAATCCGACCAAAATCGAAGTGTGCTGGGTACCCGGCGCTTTTGAAGCACCCACCATTGCAGCCAAAGCAGCGCGCTCTGGTAAATACGATACGATTATTTGTCTTGGCGCTGTCATCCGCGGCGAAACACCGCATTTTGATTTTGTTGCCGGTCAAGCAGCTGCAGGCATTATGAAAGTTAGCATCGATACCGGCGTGCCGATAATTTTTGGGATTTTAACGACGGACACGGTTGAGCAAGCTTTAAACCGCAGTGGCATTAAAAGCGGCAATAAAGGCCGTGATGCGACTACTACCGCGATTGCGATGGCTAAAGTCAGTAAACAATTTGAGCAAGTGGAACGCTAAAAATGTCGGATGCCGTCTTAAACATTGATAACGAACCTCGTCACACCAACAGCTTGGCACGTGATTTTGCGCTCCAGTTTCTATATCAATGTGAAGCCGAGAAAATCTTTATGTTCGCTGCCAATAAATGCGCTGACTTTGTCGAGCATTTTCAAGTAACCAGGCGTGCCGCTGATCGCATGCGCAGTCTGGTCGAAGGCGTTTTTGCACATATGCCGGAATTGGATCAGAAAATTTCCGTAACCTCAAAGAACTGGCAACTTCATCGCATGAGCGTTATTGATCGATCGATTCTGCGCGTAGCAACGTATGAACTGATCAGTCAGGAAACTCCCACCAAAGTTGTCATCGATGAAGCCATTGAATTGGCTAAAAAATACGGCACTGATACCTCACCAGCATTTGTGAATGGCATACTGGATACCCTGGCCAAAGATATCCGCAAAAGCTGATTTAGTCTGGCGACAATCATTTATTTGCTCTAAGCTTATCTATAATTATTATTAGTTTAAGCAGTGGGGCAAGCATATGGATATCGAGATTTCCGCGAATCCCGGCACGAATCATGAGGCGCCGCCCACCGACGTCGCATCGCCATTCACCGATAATAACGCTGTAATTATCAATATTTTGCCACGTGAAGATCTGACGCATTGTCATTTTTGGCTAGGAGTTTTCCAAGAAGGTTCCCTACATCCGGTTTCCTTGTTGGATTATCAGGACACCACTTCGATTTTCTTACGAGCCGCCACCGAAGGCTTGGCGGAAGACAAACCATTGATGTTATCTGATTGTGCGACAGAACTACCGCGCTTTTTTTACTTTGTACCGACGCCTAAGTCCCTTGAATCTTTGAATACTTGGATTGACACCGTCAGCAGAACCATTATCGATCTAAAGCTGGAACAGCTGGGAATCTATCTGGCGCCGGAGCTTCTCGTAAAGGAACGAGCTCAGTCTTTGCTGAGTGATTTGCTGGAAAAACTGATTCAGAAGTCCTGCATCAAGCAGTATCACCTCTATCCTGGAGGGCACGGTAGCAACCAGATTCTGAATACGGCACTGCAGTTAAAAAATTCCATCGAAAATCAGGCGGCCAAAATTTTTGTGTTCCACTAAAAGCCTTACAACATATATGCTTCAGCCGTACCTTTAAAGCGGACTAAGCATCTATGCAAACTCCCAAAAAACTCCTGCTCGCAACGAGATCCCGATGGCTGTATCGGCTAGTCACCTTTATGCTCAATCCGGTCGTTATCTTTGTATCCTTGCAGGTTTTTCTGATCGCGGTTACCGGACTATGGGTGGTGTGGTTCATCAACCAGCAGGAAGATATTGTCAAAAATGCCCGCATTCTCGGCAACGAATACATTGATCCTAACTATGTTCTGGCGATTCTTATTATCGGCTGCATCCTGTTGGGAATGATCCTGGTCGGAACCGTGCTGTTATTTGTTTTTGCACAAAGACAAAGCTACCTGATCCGTCAACAGCGAAATTTTGTTTCCAGCGTGACGCACGAATTACGTTCTCCTCTGGCCAGCTTGCAACTTGGCTTTGAGACACTACAAAATCCACAGTTAACTTCCACTCTGCAACAACGCGTATTAGATATGATCAGCACCGATATTTCCCGTTTGGGTAAATTGGTCGATCAAATTCTCGTCTCCGCCCGTCTTGATCGAGGCATCATGGTATCCGACAAGGTGGAGAGCTTTCAGCTTAAAAGCCTGTTTGCTAAAGCCGTCGAAAACATTTCCTACATGGATCCTAATCTGCCAAAGCGGCTCGTTGTCGATTGCCCAGATGACCTGATGGTTGAAAGTATTCGCTCAGCTTTGACATTGGTAGTTGGCAATCTTTTGGAAAACGCCGTGAAGTACTCACCACCGGGTACTCCTATACGCCTAGTGGCGCAAATTAATAGCACTCAACTCGAAATTCTGGTGATTGATCAAGGTTTTGGCCTCGCGCGACGGGATCAAAAACGCGTATTTAAAATGTTTCATCGCTCAGATCTTGCGACAAATAAAGCTATTCCAGGAACGGGATTGGGTTTATACATTGTGCGTTCGACGGTGCGAAACCTGGGCGGTCGCGTCTGGGCGAACAGCCTCGGGCCTGGACAGGGCAGCAGTTTCCACGTCAGTTTGCCAATTCATTCGAGTTAGCAGGCAAGATTATGCAGAACGATCGTAAACGCATATTATTGGTCGAAGACGAACCACATTTGGCCTTTCATCTTGAATTCAATCTTCAAGCCGAAGGCTATGATGTCGTGCCGGCACAAAACGGCAAAATCGCTCTCGACAAATACCGGCGTGACGCGCCGTTTGATCTGGTGATCCTTGATGTTATGATGCCCGAAATCGATGGCTTCGCCGTCGCACACGAGATTCGCAAGCACGACAGCCAGACCGGAATTCTGATGCTCACCGCCCGTGCCAGCGAAGAGGATCGCATCCGCGGCCTGGAAAGCGGCGTGGATGACTACATCACCAAACCTTTTCATCTCAAAGAGCTTTTACTACGCGTTCGACGCATGATGAAGCGCTCCGAACTTTTTCAGCAACAACCAGATACAACCAGTTCTTCTGGGCCGTTTTTACGTTGTGGCGACCTAGAACTGAATACGGAAGCATTGCATTTGCGAGGTCCGAATGGCAGCTATTCATTAACGGCATTGGAAGCTGATATTTTAAGCGAATTTATGCGAAATCCAGCACGGGTATTAACCCGCGAGCACTTGCTCGCCAAAGTTTGGAACATCAACGGCAATGTCGAGACCAGAACCGTCGACAATTTTATTATGCGATTGCGTCGTTATATAGAGACCGACCCTTCCAAACCACGCGTCCTGGAAAGCGTTCGGGGACGTGGTTATCGTCTTAACGAAGTTAAAGCCGCGGAGTAGTCATGTATCTCGAATTTGAAAAATGGCATGGTTGCGAAAATGACTTTGTCATTACCAGGCTGGCAAGCTCCGACGAACTTGCCTTGGGAAGCATCAAACGCTGCGCCCAGGATTGGTGCCGACGAAACGGCACGGGCATCGGCGCCGACGGCGTTATCATCTTGCATATGCCAACCAGCAAAGATTTGGCTCCTGAACGCATCACCATCATAAATAGCGACGGCTCAGCCGCCGAAATCTGTGGAAACGGCATTCGCTGCGTAGCGCTCTCGATTTTACGGCAATTTCGGCTCGCGCAAAAAATGAATGAGCTTCCGGAAACTTTGGAATTTATCTCCGGAAATCGTAACGTCGTTTGCAGCTTTTTGGGCCAAAGCAAATTATCGACGCGTGATACTAGCTGGCCTTTTGTTTCTGTTAACATGGGATCTGTCAAACTCAATGATGAAACGGAATTTTATCGCGACGCCCAGTCCGCGATAAATCGCGTGGCAAATGCACTCAAGTTGCCACAGTTAGCCAAAGACTTCGGTGTCTGTGATATCGGCAACCGTCACCTGGTATTTTTCTTGGACGATATCAATCGTGAACTGTTACACAAAGTTGGACCTGCATTTCAGCGCTGTCCTGAATGGGACGGCATCAACGTTCATTTGGTTAGCGATGCACAAATCGACGAGCGCCAGCTAACGACTTACGCCAATCTGTTGGGCGAAAAACCTGGTGATGCTTACCAGGCTATGACCTGGGAACGAGGCGCAGGCCCAACGGCCGCCTGCGGCAGCGGTGCCTGCGCGATTGCGACTTGTGCCATGACCGCCGGCAGCGCCTCACGGCGAGCCTGGGTTGCTGTAGCGATGCCTGGAGGTACGCTCTTTGTTCGCCAGGACGATGCTGCGGAACCTGCGACATTAGCTGGGCCGGCAATATTGGTTTACACCGGTTCAGTGGAATTATAATTCAAATTCAGGAATTTAATCTTTTTTCGATCCAGGTGACCGCTTCATCGTAACCATTAGCGTTCACTTTTTGTCGGGCGACTGCGTAGTCCTTTTGCGCACGTTCGGACGTTAGATTACGCACGGCATCAATCACCGGCATAACGCTAATGGCCGAACCCAAGTCACCGCCCAACTTGAGCTGTTGCAACTTGGCGGCTAAATGCGCTTTTTCAATATGCTTTGGGGGATAATAGGCTAACAAAGGTATGCCTATCACCAAACATTCATTTAAAATCGAAAACTGCGGCGGAGCAATAACAGCATCTAAATTAGTATAGTCCTGCGGCAGACCCCCGAAAACTTTTATGCAATCCAATTTTGTTTCCATTGCGTCATAAACCGCTTGTTCCACATACACGTCCCAATCCGCGCGTTTGGCAATCGAATGCGAAATATCCGCGAGCACATCGTCATCGACGACGTCGCGGGCGGACAAGATTGCCACGCTCAAACGCTGTCCAGGCACGGTATCCCGCAATTTTGGCATAAAATGATCCACCATCAATCCACAACGAATGGCTTGTGTCTTGTGTAGCATCGCCGGCATGGTGAACTCGCTGGAACAAAGCAAAAACGGACGCACTTTACGCAATAGATCTCGTTCGCGGCGCACAAATTCCTGCACAGTTGTATCTTCGGGAAACGCCGCCTCAAAAACATCCGACCACAAAAAATTACCGAGCAAAATTGTATCCGGCCGATAACGCAAAATACCGGCTAAATTGTCGGAAAACACTGCATGAAATCGCTCGCTATCAAGAACCGGCAGCAAGCGCTCTTCCCACGCCAACAAACGACCGTCCTGAAAAACTTCGGCATTTGTCTCCCAATCAACACCAGGAGAAAGCAGATCATGTACAAAAGTAAAGCGGGAACTTAAGGATGGCGGCAGCTTCATGACTTTAGTGATTTGTTCGAGTTGCCAGCGTTCACAAACTAAATGAACTTGTAACGAAGGAATTCGCAACATCAAACGCGCAAAGATGGCGAACACTCTTTGGCAGTGGTCAACACCATTGGATCCTGCGACAACTAAAACTTTCATTGCACGCTTTTACTTTTCAAAATCACTATTTTCTTAGCAGCTTGGGATTGGATTTATAAACATCCGCAAACCAAGCCACAGTTTTAGCCAAACCTTCTTGCAAAGTTGTTTTCGGCTGCCAGCCTAAACTGCGCAAAAAGGATGTATCCAATAGTTTGCGGGGAGTACCGTCCGGCATACTTGTATCCTGAACGATCTCACCCTTATATCCCACCGCCGCCGCCACGGCCTGAGCAACTTCGGCAATGCTAATTTCCTGACCTGTACCAACGTTTACATGCGACCAACCGAGTTTACCAACCGGCGTATTATCAAAGGTCTTCTGATTGGTCACTCGCAACAAATGAACAATTGCATCCGCGCAATCATCAACATACATGAATTCACGAAATGGTTTACCAGAACCCCAAATCACTACTTGCGGCGCATTTTTCTCTCTGGCTTCCCAAAAGCGCAAGATCAGCGCGGGGAGAACATGAGCGTTTTGAGGATGGAAATTATCACCGGGACCGTACAAGTTGGTCGGCATGACAGAGAAATAATCGCGCTGATACTGCTGGCGCAAAGTGCTGACTAATTCAAGTCCGGCGATTTTAGCCAATGCGTAAGGGCGATTGGTGTATTCCAATTCTGACGTTAACAAGCAGTTCTCAGGCATCGGCTGTGGCGCCAAGCGCGGATAGATACAACTGCTTCCGAGAAAACATACCCGTCGCACATCATTCAGGTGTGCACCCCAAATCAAATTAGTTTGGATCTGCAAGTTATCGTAAATAAAATCGGCGCGATAAGTATTATTGGCGTGAATACCGCCCACCCGTGCAGCGGCAATGATAACTACATCCGGATTTTCTTGTTTAAAAAAAGCCTGGACCTTCTCGGTATTGGTCAAATCAAGCTCGTCGCGTGTACGCGCGAGGATATTATTAAAGCCACTGCGGCGGAGGGAATTGACAATCGCCCCACCAACGAGACCACGATGACCAGCAACGAAGATCTTGTCGGAATTTCTTAGTCCATCCATCGGATGACTCCATGTCGATTTCTGTCAATGACGGCAAGATAGTAAATGCCAACTGGCATGGCAACCTCAAATCGCTAGAGCCCTAGGGGATATCAGGCTGTATGGGATACCGTCGCTCAATAAAATAATAGATCCCCGCAAGCAGGCCCAGGCTTATGCTAAAAGCAACCGGCAATCTGGCAGGAAACCAAAAGCCCCAAACCGCCAAACCAGCCAATATCGCGTTTAGGGCCAATGAACAGCCTAATAACCTGCGATGCGAAAATCCACCCGCATGCAATAGACGCTGATAAGCATGTGAGCGATGGGCCAAGTACCATTTTTCGCCACGCCAGACACGACGTATCAGTGTCAACGAGGTATCGAACCAAAAAAAACCATACAAGATCAGCCAAACCAACGGCGAAATGCCGCCTCTTATCACGCTAAGTATGGCAATGGCCGCAATCATATAACCCAGAAAGCCACTGCCGACATCACCCATGAAAATTTTGGCTTTCGGACGATTCCAAGCTAAGAAGCCAAGACTTGAACCTGCCAGAATCCACGCTAAAATTGCCAGATTCTGTTCGCCACCATACCAGCAAAAAAAACCCCCAATGCCGAGCACATAGACACTTTCGCTACCTGCCAGGCCATCGGCACCATCCATGAAATTAAATAAATTCAGGGACCAGGCAACCACCACTGTCAATAACGGTAACATCCAGATGGCCAGATCCGGTATTGCAGCAACAAATATAACGCCGGCAATCAGATGCACGATAGCCCGATACTTGGCAGACAAAGGATACCGATCATCAATAAAGCCAATCGCCGCAGTGATAAGCGCACCAGGCCACACCAACCACCATAGACTAGTCCCGATGATTTCTTCTGTCGTCAAATACGCGAAAATCATCAGTGACACGAATACCATGATGACACCCGCCCCACTCGGTGTCGGCAACGAATGCGCCGAGCGGGCATTGGGAACGGCAAGCATGCCAATGCGTAAAGCCCACCAACGATAAGGGAAAATAAATACCGCCGTTAAGACAGCGGAGCATAAAAAGACATACGCAGAAATAACCGCACCAAAAGTCATGTCGCAATCAATGTATTGTCATAGGTGTCGTCAATATATTATCGGCAGTATCATCATCCGGAGGCGTAGGTTGCCATGAGATCAAACGCCATAGTTCGGCAATGCTCTGCTGGACGTCACTCTTCTTGGCAACAGATTCCAACAAGGCATCCACATCCGTCAGCACGCGCTCAGCATCCAAGTGTTCCGACACCGCGACAAATAAATCCCCATGTACGGTGTGTCTCTCCGTGCCTTCCAGAATTAATTCTTCATAGAGTTTTTCGCCAGGACGCAGACCAGTGAAAACAATTTCGATATCAGTATCGGGCTGCTTGCCGGCCAGCAAAATCAACTGTTTTGCCATATCGTAAATCCTGATCGGCTCACCCATATTCAAAACGAAAGTCTCACCGCCCTTGGACAACGCCATAGCCTGCAGCACCAAACTTACTGCCTCGGCAGTCAGCATGAAGTAACGGGTAACTTCAGGATGCGTCACCGTCACGGGTCCACCATTTTGAATCTGGCGCATGAAACGCGGGACAACGCTGCCCGAGCTACCGAGCACATTACCAAAACGCACCGCGGCAAAACCCGCAGCGTTCTCGTTCAATTCCTGTAACGATTGAATATACAGCTCACATGCACGCTTCGTTGCACCCATAATATTGGTTGGGCGAACAGCTTTGTCTGAACTCACCAGCAAAAACCGTTCGACACGATGACGCATCGCTGTTTGCGCCAAAACTTTAGTGCCGAGTAAGTTATTGCGAATACCTTCGACCGGATTTGTTTCGATCAACGGCACGTGCTTATAAGCTGCAGCATGCAAAACCAACTGCGGCTTATACTTGGTAAATACCGAATCCATTAAACGTTCATTGGTTACCGAACCCAAGACAGGGCAAATCTCGACGCCAGCGACCTCGAGCTCCTGCAATTCCATTTCAATCTGATAGAGATTAAATTCACCAACATCGAGCAATACCAGTCGACGCGGACGCGCACCCAAAATCTGCCGACATATTTCTGAACCGATCGAACCACCTGCACCCGAGACAAGCACGCTTTTACCCGCAAAAAAGGTCGCCACTCCCGCCGGGATCTGGGAGCGCGGATTGCGACACAATAGATCCCCAATATCCACCGCCCGTGGCGTAAACACGTCCTCGCCAAGTGAGGTCGCCATATCAGGCATCACTAATGGCTTAAGTCCATGGGCATGACAGGCTTCGACAATCTCACGCATGACTCGGCCAGGCGCGGTGTGCAAAGCAATAATGACAAATTTGGCACCATGCTTGTCGGCGATCTCCGGCAGACGTTTGCCAGTACCTTCGATACGAATCCCATGCAAAATCCGACCGACTTTATTGGCATCGTCGTCAATAAAGCCCATAGCGCGATAGGGGAAACGGGGATTGGCGGTAATATGCCGCGCAAACAACTCACCAGCGGCACCAGCACCATAAATCAAGCATCGTTCTTTATTAACAGCATCTATGGTCGCCTGAAACGACGCCCACATCCGCCAAGAAAAACGTGCGGCTACCAGCATCAATGTACACAACAACCAGAAAATAATCGGCACGGACCGCGGCGGCGATAAAGTCCAACGCATCATAAATACAAGCGAGCTGAACACCAACACCAACGCCAAGGTTGATTTGGCCACCATGATGGCGCTATGGAAATTAGCGTAGCGCCATACCTGTCGATACATTCCGGTAAAGAAAAAGATCGGAACCGCGGTGAGGAGGAGAACGGGTAGCGATTCCATGAATACTATTCGATACGTACTACCAAGCCAGATTTTGTCGAGGCGCAGGAGAAAGGCCAACCAATAACAAACTGCGACGATTAGGAGATCCATGGCGATCAAAATCGCCAAACGAATCCAACGATAATAAGTCAGATGAAACGGCGGCGTCAGCAAACCGGTTTTGTGTACCAACAAACCAATGCGTTGCTTCAAAGACAAGAGGCTTCCTTTTTGGATCAAAAGACCCAGTAAAACTAGTGAAAATAGCCATTTATTACAATCGTTAAAGTCAGTTCCCGCGAGCAAAATTCAATTTTCAGCCTCTGTCGACCGAAATACATGACATGATTGAAGAAATTGCTGACAAATTGGCAGCGGCCGTGCAGGCGGTGAGGCTATATCACCAGCATGAAGTTATCGGCATGGAGAACATTCCGAGCGAAGGGCCGGCATTGGTGGCGGTAAATCACAGCTTCGCCACTTACGATATCTTGCTGTTATTTGCCGCCGTGTATCTGGAAAAAAAACGAATAACACGACCGCTGATCGATCGATTGTTTTTTAGAGTCCCCGGCATCGGCGAATTAATGACCGAATTAGGCGCAACCGAGGGCTCGCCCACGGCTGCTCAGGATCTGCTGTGTCAGGGACATATGATCTGTGTAGCGCCCGGCGGCATGCGCGAAGCGTTACGACCATCGACCGAACGTTATCAGGTTCTCTGGGACAATCGTTTGGGATTTGCCAGAGTTGCCATGCAGGCAGGAGCGCCGGTCGTACTGGCAGCATGTCCAAAAGCGGATGACATCTTTGAGCTTTATCCTAATCCGTTGACCAAATGGATGTATAAAAATCTTCGCGTGCCATTTGCTCTCGCACGAGGCATTGGTTTGAGTCCAATACCCCGACCGGTGAAACTACGGCATTTTGTTGATGAACCAATTATGCCGCCCCAACCGAGCTCAGATCCCGAGGAATACGAGCGGCAATTGCAGGAATTTCATGCCTTGTTAGTGGAACGGATGCAAAAACTGATGGCCAAAGCAATTGCTTATCGTCCAAAAAAACCGCGCAGAAAATCTCCCGCGAAGAAAAAAACAGATTCTCGTTAATCGGATTAAACACGCTTTGTTGTCGTCGGGGTACCGGATCGAGAAAGTTGACTGTTCACCAACGAAACGACAAATTGCGACAACTGCAACGACAAATGATCCGAAACATACTCAAAACTGACGCCAACTAAATCACCTGAAATAAATACGCGCCGGACTTTTGCCGAAACTTTCAGGAAATCGCCGTGACCAGTCAAATAATTTGATACAGGAATACTTAAGCGCAGTTGATCGCCCAAACGAAAACGCACGCCCTCGGATGCTCGCAACAAGGCGCCGTGCACGCTCATATCCACGATAGCTACAGGCACCGAAACATTTTGTGTCAGATGAAAGCAACTGATCGGCATATTAACTTTATAACGTCGACTTCGCCGCCGACCTTTTAATTCCAAACCCAGCTTAATGCGGCTCAAAATCTGATCAGTCGTCACGCCGGTGTAGTTAATAAAATCGTCGCTTTCCTGATACGGCAGCAACACCTCATGGTAAGCCGCGACCAATTCTTCCGGTTTACGAGTTAAAAACAATACGGGCGTGGCCTGATCAGCCTTGCGCGATTTTAAAGCCTGTACGCCGCCTAACACTTCCGGCAAAGGAGCAAACTCATCATCAATAACCAACAAAACAATATTACGGCCGGACTGGCGCTTAAGTTCACTCATATTGGCGGGAGCACTGACACCCAGAGAGGGGAACTGTTTGCGCAAAAAATTTTGTATGGCGGCAACTAAATCCCGATCCATACCCTCACTGACCGCCAGCTGAATAAATTGTCTGCGCTTCTTCTTCGGCGACTGTAAAAATTCACCGATCTTAAAAGTGCCACCACTCTTTTTCTTTTCTTCCTTTTTTTCCTGTTTTTCTTCAGGCGCAGGTTGGCTCATCATTCCACCTTTCTAATTGCCGCGAAAACTAAGTACTTTATTAAGCGCGGTCTCAGCATCGCCAGCCAGCTGTTGCGCGATCTTCCGCATGTCAGGATTCAAAACCGCCACCGCGAGGTCGCTGGTCTGAAAGGGTGTCTCTTGGAGATCACGCCAGGCCGCGACAACATTCGGCAGAAGCACAACATCTTTACTCGCCTCCCAGAGACGATGCTGACAATAAGCGAGATGATAAAAAGCTTTCAAAGTCACCGCTTCTGACAAGGGCGCCGACTGAGTGTTGCGCATGTCAAACCAGGCTTTGAACGACTGAATACGCACTCGCTGTTGCGCTTGCGCCGGATCACCCGCCAGGGATGCCGCTGCACAGGCGGCAGCGAATTCCTCGACACGCTCATCACCACCGGTAGCTTCGTCAAGCACTGCTTCGAGAGACTCCAATCCCTCATCCAGATCAACCGCTGCACTTTCCTTGACGACGGTTATTTCCTGACGTTTGTCGCGAGATAAATCCGCATCTTTAACAAAAGCACGGTGACCGGGCTTGATAATGCGCAGAGAATTTTTGCCGCGTTGAGCGGCATCGCGATCAATTCGCAGACGACCATTAACATCGGTCGCACCCAACCACGCATTACCGAAATACACATTCGCTTGCGCCAGCGAGCGAGCGCGACCATTAGGCAACGATCCATACACGCGAACTTCCGACGCCGCAGGCATTGGATCACGCGATGCACGAAAAATAACCGTGTCGCCCAACTGAACCGCACTACGCGGCTCCACCTTTTCCAAAGTGGCGACCGATCGATCTTTATCGACGTTCTTCATTTTGACGCGGGCGATTTTTACCTGCGATTGCGTACGCCCATCGATATCAGTCTGCGTACCAAATACATCGGCTCCATCTCCAGGCTTCAAGCCAAGGCGATGCGCCGCACCGACATTCATCGCTACGTCACTTTTATCCGCAGCAATGATCGCCGCCTGAAAAGGGAAAATATCATAGAGTCGTTCCGCAATCGTCGCAACCGCCTCATCAATGGCAGCCGGCTCCTTGATTTGATTAACCACATCGGCAGCGGCGGCAACCACTTGACCATGCGCCCCAACAACCGCAACTTCCAATAGCATCGGATCACCAACCACTAGTGTCGGTAAAATAACGAAATCCAGCTGTGAACTATATTTTGTCCCAGCCCAACCACGCATAAGCGCCCGCGTAATGCGAACCGGATCTTGCCTAATAACACTGCGCAGGCTTGAAATCGCCACTTCTTGAAAACCACCGCGCAAGATCACAAATTTTTTGATCGATTTATTAACCAAACGCTCGCTACCATCACGCGGTTGATAGAGCTGACGATTGCGAATATCGCCGCTTGTTTGCATCTGAAGCAATGCGACCCGCGCCGGCAACGGACGTTTCGCCGTGAAATGCTTTACCAATTGCACTGGTCCGGAAACAACGAAGTCGGTCTCATATTTCGCCGGCAACATTTTCTTGCTGGTCAAAACAATCGGTACCAGGTCAGCGCGTTTGCCGCGATAAGGAAGCAATAAATGTCCGAACTCATCGGTTACACCCACCTGCCGGCCATTCACTTCAACACCAATGCCGGCAATGGAAGCGATACGATTATAAGTTCGTGTTTGGGAAATCACTTCAATGGAAGCGCCTCGTTGCATAGCAAATTTCAGCAATCCCTGATGTGCAACAACTTCAGTCTGTGCTTGCGTCTGAAAACCAGAAGCACGCGCCACAAACTTCACCGGCGTTGTCGGCGCCGAGGCAAAACGCACGACGCATCGCCCGCGTTCATTGGTTTTACATGCCGGCTCAAATAATTTTTGCTCCGCATGTACATAGGCGATGCTAACATCCTTAAGCGGCTGCTGACCCTCAAAAGCATGAATGGTCACGATGACCGGCGCATCTGCCGCCGACACGATCGACGCTGGAGTCGGCGACGCTATATCGGTTGAAGTTCCCGGACTTGTCTCCTCGACTTTATCGGTATCGGCCACAGACAGCGGTGGCTGTTGTACCGGATCCGGCTCCGCCGTCTTGGTAGTCGTAGAAACAACGGGATCAGTCGCCGCAGCCACCGCCGGCTCGGCAACCGCTTGATTGGCTTCCAACTCAGCTTGTTCTTCGGGCGAAGGCTTCGGCACGGCGTACAATACCGCCTCTAAATTCAAAGGCAATTTTTCTTCGGACGCCACCGCGAAACCGTCATAAAAAGGTGCAAAATAGAAATCAGAACTGACTTTGCTGACCTCAACCCGATAACGGGCATCACGTTGCAGCTTAAGCTGAACCGCCAGTGTACCATCCGCTCCTGTCGTACCAATAACTTCATCATTAATCTTAACCCGCGCATCCTGAATCATTTGACCCTGGCTATCACGTACACTCATGCGAAAATCAACATCAGTCGTCTTGGTACAGCCTGCCATTAGCCACCACGAAACGAAAACAATCATCGAGAAATTTTTCATTGCACGTCCGTTTGCGAAAACCATGCTACGGTTTTGTTCTCGGGAATAATGACTAAAACTTTGCCATCGGTTTTTCGTAAGCTAACTAACGCTGTACCCTTTTTTACATTCACCGCCACCGCTTTGCCGGATTGATAATCAATTGCACGCTCAAGAGGACGCAGAGCAAATACGCGTGGCAACCTTGTTTCCATCATGAAAACGGCACCATCATTTTTATAATTTTCCAACGCATTGTGATGCACCCAGCCGGTGGCATCGGAGTCCAGCGCCACGATTTTAACCCAGACGCCCCGCTGATCAAAGACGGCGACCCGATCATTCTGCATGAGTAACTTATCCTGAATCTTATATGCCGACATGGGTGCCATGCGTAGTTCAGCGCGCGGGCGTTTTACCTGACGCAGATCAAGGAGCTCGGACGGTATCCGCAAGGTCGCATTACTGAATTGATGAGCTCCGATCGGACCAGTAATCTTGGTGGTCGCCTGAATCTCAAGACTAAAATCTGACGCGGAATTTTGCTTGGATATATCGTGCTGGCAGGAACTCATCACCGCAGCAGCGACAAGTACATGAAAAAGCTGAAAAGTACGAACCAAGAACATCGTCAGTGCCGTTTGCGAGCTCCCGTGGCCCGCCGCTTCGCGTAAATCTTTCCTAGGCGCGATTGTATCGAAGCTCCGTCAAGTTTACTTTCTTTTTTTGCCTCCGGATCAGTCGGAGTGGCTTGAACGGAATCCGCCGGCTGTACGGCCGCATACATATCAACGGGATACACCGTTTTTTGGCCTTTTTTGCTGGTCAGAAAAATTTTGACCTCGTTAAAGACGCCAGCAACATCCGCCGGAGCGGCAAACGAAAAATTCCGGCGCTTCAAAAACCGAATGCTGTAAAGGTAGGATCGCTGTGACGCGGAGGCTTCGCCCTGCTCATCCACGTCGATCTCGCTGGGAACACCGACATAGCTTACCTGACCATCCGCAGACTCAAATCTGGCGATGCCCCAGACATAGCCTTCGACTTTGGTATTGGGCTCCGGACTTTTGATCGTAAATTGAAGATCCAGGTTGGAACCTTTGAGCTTCCACGAGATTTCCTCAACCAAAGCCAGTTTTTCCACCGCATCGGCATTCGACTCGACAGCCGCCTTCTTCTCGCTCGGCTTTGTCGTCTCAGCCGGAGGATTTTTAGCAGCAACGGACGGAGCCTCCTGTTGCGGTTGAGAACGCGGGGTATCGGGAGTTTTCGCCGCCAGGTAGTCTTTGCCAACACTTTCGGGATAGGCGCGCTCGAAAACGTCATCAAAGCGGGTTTGATAATCAAAAACCGTGTTCAGAGCCGTCTGGAGCTTAGTACGCAGCTGAGTGTTTTCGCTTTTATATTTAGCAACCAGGACAACGCTAATCAAAGCCCACAAAGCAGTCATGCCAACGACTACAGCAAAGATAGCTGCTCTATCCATTGGCATCACAAAGGTCCGCGTTTTGCTCGCATCAATAAAGAAGATCAAATTGAGCAAACGTTTGCGCGGCGGCATTCCTGGAGATTGCGATTTTTTTGAAGTCATAAAGTAATTTTAACATATTTAAATCCATAAGAAGAATGCTTGTTTTTGCCGCTTGGGCAGAGATTGCCCAACAGAGCTAATATCAAATAATCATTGAGTTAAGCGGGATTTTTTTATTTAATGCCTAAGAGTTTATCTACCTAACCTGTAATTTAGCGTTCAGCGAGAGTCCGATTGGTCGAAGGCGCAGGTCAAATTCCGAAAACACGGCTGGCAATTTACCGGAGTAGCAGCATCGGCGATACGGTGTTAGCGACAGCGTGTATAAATCTTTTGCGCAATTTATCCGCTGATGCCGAGATTATCTGGATCGGACGCCAACCCGCACTTGGTCTTTTACAATCCGCATTTCCCGGAATGCAATGCATAGAAGTACAACGGACTGACGGCGTCAATAGTCATTGGGACATCGCCAAACAACTCGCTGGCGTTCATTTCATTGTCGATCTGCAAACAAATCTGCGCTCACGCCTGATTTGCGGCGCCACCAGTCGCATCAATGGCGTACCTGCCTACACCTGTTCCAAACAGCCACTCAGACGTGGCTCAATGGTCTTGCGAGCACGCCTAGAAGGCAGACGCCGCAAACTACCGCGGCATGTTGTCCAGCCAGGTCGCCTGCAGTACGAGTTGATGGCCGACACTTTGCGCACAGCGTTGCTTAGACATTGGCCACAACAATTTGCCGAAGCGATTCGCGTGGCCACCGCCAAACCACATCTACCGCTACCCAAGGAGCCAAGCTCGGCTCTCTGGCATAAAGAGTTACGTATAGGGCGTTGGCTGGCGGTCGCACCGGGAGCCGCCCATGCCGCCAAGCAAGCACCCATAGAAACGTTCATTCAAAGTCTGGCCCCGCTCAAACAACTCGCCGCGCCGGCTGGAATTGTCTATCTCGGTAACGAGCAGGATCGCAAAGTCGCGGTGGCGATTGCTGATGCTCTGAATTGGCCCGGCGCGACCTTAAATCTGGCGGGCAAAATCAGCTTATGGGAAAGCGCGTTGGCGCTGGCGGAGGTAGAAGCATTGTTAAGCAATGATTCGGCTCTTGGTCACATTGCTGAAGCCGTCGGTACTCCTGTTGGCATGCTATTTGGTCCAACGGTTGAAGGCTTTGGTTTCAAACCATGGATGGGTACAAGCCAGTCTTTCTCGATAAATTTAGGTTGCCGCCCTTGCTCAAAACACGGACGAAATCCTTGTCGTTATGATGACCAATTGTGCTTTAAAAGTATTCCACTGGAACCTATCACGGATTTTTTGAATAGGCGGTTGGACGCTTTTGTTCAGCGTTCACCATAAAATTTACACTGATGTATAAACCGAGCACGTGGCTCATTTATTTGTACTCTGGAATAGTAGAACTGCTGTGGCAGCTGCTTCGCCTCATTATTTTTCCGCTTGCACAAACACCCCGTCAATTGCTGGATCGTCAACTTTCGCCCCAGGAAATAACGATTCTTCACAATTTGCGCAGTGAACACGAACGGGGAGTGCTTTGGTTTTGTAGCTCAGCCGGCGAATATGAGCAGGCAAAACCATTAATCGATAAGCTCGCCACCGATCAACGCATTTGGCAGATCATTATTTTCTTCTCACGCTCAGGTTATGAATTTGCCAAAGCACGTCATGAAAACATCACTTTTATGATGTCACCCCCCGACACCATCTGGCGCTGGCGACAGCTCCTGACGGCACTGCGACCAAACATTGCCGTGATCGTGCGCCACGAATTATGGCCGGGGTTTTTGCACGCCGCCGCAGAAAAGAGTTTGTTGTTCCTGATCGATGCAATTCCAAGCGAAACCCGCGGCGCTAAAATAAAATCGTGGCTATATCGTGGCATGTTAAATTGCTTCGACTGGATTGCTTTGGTGCACGAAAATGATATGCCGTATCTTCGCACAATGTACCGCAACGACGTGGATGTAACCGGTGACACCAAGTACGAACGCTCCCTGCAAAGAACCAAGCCGGCATCAACAAACATAATCGACAAGCTGGCGGTTTTTGTTGCCAACAAAAAAATCCTCATCGGTGGCAGCGTCTGGCTTCCTGATGTACAGGTTATTCTTGGTGCTTTCCAACTGTTGCCGGAATCGCTGCGCGATACCTGGCGAGTGATTTTAGCGGCACATGATGTCAGCGAAACTTATCTCGCCAAAATTGAAGCCGTGTGTCGTAGCAAAAATTTACAATGTATTCGTTGGTCAGCATTGCACGAAAATCAGGTGGCTGACGTACTGATCATAGATGTGATTGGCGTACTCGCTGAACTATATGCTGTTGGCACGCTCGGTTTTGTCGGCGGTGCCATGGATCACAAAGTTCACAACGTCCTGGAGCCTGCTTGCCACGGGCTTTTTTTGGCGCACGGACCATGCTATACCAATAGTGCCGAGGCGAAAGAACTTGTTCATCGCGGATTGGTCACTATTGTTGACAATGCCGAAACCCTGGCGCAATGGTGGCAGACAAACGCGACACACGAAAAGAATGCGAACTTGATTCAACATATACATACGCATCTGGGAGCTACTAATAAAATCTATACCAGGATTGTGAGCAGCTTGGATCTTTCACCAGAAAACAGTCACTAATGACCAATCGTCAGTTGATCATTAACGCCGGAATCGCCGAGACGCGGGTCGCGCTCATGGAAGACGATGCGTTGGCGGAAATTCATATTGAAAGAACACGCGAACGCGGCATCGTCGGCAACATCTATCTGGGCAAAGTAAAACGAGTATTACCCGGAATGCAGGCCGCCTTTGTCGAAGTTGGCTTGGAACGCTCAACGTTTTTGTATGGCGGCGATGTTTTGGACCCGGATTTCGTCACCAGACTGGCGGCCGCTAAAGATCTTTCTGATGTTGATAGCCTCCAGGAATCGCAGGCGCGTGTCAGCCGCCTGCCCATCGAAAAATGCCTCAAAGAAGGCGAAGATGTTTTGGTACAGGTCGCCAAAGAGCCTCTGGGTACCAAAGGCGCGCGCGTTACTATGTTTGTCTCGCTACCGGGACGTTATCTGGTATTGGTTCCAAATTTTACGCATATCGGAGTGTCACGTCGAATTGAGGCGGAAGACGAGCGGGAGCGCTTAAAGGATATCCTGCAAAAAATCAAACCCAAGAACATCGGCGTGATTGTGCGTACCGCTGCCGGCGGTGTCGAAGAAACCATGTTACAACGGGAACTGAAATATCTCTGCAAACTCTGGCAGGAAATCAGCTCACGACAAAAACGAAGCTCCAGCCCCGCACGTCTTTATGAAGAGCCGGAATTATTTTTAAAAGTTACACGCGATTTATATGCCGATGATATTTCGGATGTTGTCGTCGACAACGAAGAAGTTCACGAAAAATTACGGAATTTCTTGGCAGCCAATATTCCTGCTGCCGGCAAAAAATTGCATTTACATACTGGGCCCAATCCGCTCTTTGATGAATACGGCATTGAGGTTGATATTGCGCGCGCTTTAGGTCGCAAAGTCTGGCTACCATCCGGCGGCTATCTGGTCATCGATCAGACCGAAGCTTTGACATCTTTTGACGTTAATACCGGCAAGTTTGTCGGCAAAGTCAGTGCTCAAGAGACCATCCTGCAAACAAATCGTGAGGCGGTCGCAGAAATTGTTTCTCAACTGCGCCTGCGAAATATTGGTGGAATTATTGTGCTCGATTTTATCGATATGGATCGAGTCGATGACCGCGAAGAAATCTCCAACTCACTGCTGGAAGCATTAAAGCATGACAAGGCGCGCACGAATGTTCTCGCCATCAGCGAACTCGGCCTGGTGCAAATGACCCGCAAACGCACCAGCGAATCTCTGGAACAGTTGCTGATGGAAGCTTGTCCTTTTTGTGACGGGCGAGGCAGGGTGTACAGCGTAGCCACCGAAGCTTACAACTTGATCCGCGACATTGAACGCTTTTATGTCCGAACCGGCCAAAAAAATATTAAAGTTAAAATTCGCAAAGATATCCGTGATTGGCTGCGAGAGAACGAAACCGAACTGGTTGATCACATCGCGCAAAAACACGGCATTGAATTGGAATTCGCCGACGCCAATCTTCGCCTGGGCGATCTACACGAGCCGCCTTATGAAGTACTTGGCGGTTAAGCGTTAATTTATAGTGGCGCTTCTTGTTCGGGCTGGCAGTGAATCTGATCGAGCTTGCTGGGACGATAACCTTGATTGCATGCTTGCTGTTGTAATTCAGCCTTAGCTTCACACTCGCTTGCACCGAAAGTTGTCAGAGGACTGGTCAACGTTTGGCCATTATAACTTGTGGCTTTGCAGATGTGCGACACATACGTCGATTCGCAACTTTCTATTTTCACCGGACACTCACCTTCAGACTGATCATCCCAACATTCAACATTCTCACCAAGCAGGCTGGGTCGCATGCCGCTTTTACACGCCAGGAGTTTAAGATTATGTTGAGCAACGCAAGAATTGTCGCCCCAGGCGCGCATCTTCTGTTCGTCCGCCAACGGTCGGCCGTCATAGCTGACTGCCGCGCACATCACCGGCTGAAATAAAGTTATACAAGCTTGCTGAGCAACGGGGCATTCGCCATCGGACGGATCTTTTACACAATTAATACTACTAACCAATTCAAATTTTTTGCCAGCTGCGCAAACTGATTGCCGCAAAGCTTCGCGAGCAGCGCAACTACCCACACCAAACCCTTGCAAGACGAAATGCTTCATCAAGGTTTTGCCATCGTACATATCAGCTGTACATAGCATCTTGGTTGAGTTGTCGGTATCTTCGCATGTCGGCACAGGATCATTACAGGCTGTAATGATTGGCCGAGGAGCTTCGCTATAAGGCTCGCCGTCCGTGGCACCGGTAGGTTCACCCGCGTCTCGTTTACCAGTGGTTTTACATGCTGCGAGGCTGATCAGCAGCAGCAGGCTTAGCAGTGTCTTCATTGGTTTGTGTCGCTGACTCGGATTTAGAAGGTACATTCGTCGCTATGCTAGGCATCATGCCAGAAGCGGGATCGGTTTGCATAGAGTAATCCGGCTTAGGAAGATTCTCAGTAGCGGTTGCCGGCTGATCTCCCGCTTTACCTTCGCCTTCTGATGGCGACGATGTTTTTGCTAGTTGCGTCTGGAGAAGTTGCTGTAATTCAGCGGGACTTGGTGTTCCAGGCGGCGTCACGAAGGCATTAGTCTGTTGCTCGCTCGGCGGAGCCACAATTCCTGTCTTGTCTTCAAAGCCAGGCGAGCCGACTGCAACGATATCTTGCAACTTAACTTTGCCAAAATCCGTATAAACCGAACCAGTAGAATCCTGAATGTCCACACCGAGAATCTTAACTCGGCTATGTGTTTGAACAGGAATATCCTGGCCGTCGATGGACTTGGCGATCAAACTATAAGTGTAAACGCCATCGGAAACGCGTTTGCCATCAACACCTTTGCCATCCCAGGTAAATTTCTGCTCACCCATTGGCATGGAGCCAAGAGATTTTTCCAGAGCAATAACCCCGGCTGCATCACGCACCTGAAGCGTTGTTTCGGTACTTGCCGTCGGTAGTGAGAAGATGGATTCGCTGGGCTGTCCGTCTTTGAGACGAATGCGGCCGCCGTTGACCGTGATTTCTTTGCCCACATAGTCAATCATGCGCATCTGGCGATCGGAGCTTTGGGCAACAAAGAGTTTGTCGAGTGTTTTATTGACGTTGAGCATCTGCTCAAGACTGTTGAAGTGCGCCAGTTTACTGGCCATCTCAGTGCTGTCATCAGGATTCAGTGGATCCTGATTCTGCAACTGCGTAACAAATAATTTTAAGAAATCATCTTTATCCAAATTGTTCTTTGGAACACGCACCGGCTCATTACGTTTTGCCAGTTTTTCCAAAAACTCCGTTTCTGTCTTCGCTCCGGAAAGATCGCCGTTTTTTATAGCTTCGCGCTCCTTGATAGCCTCGGCATTCGAGTTACTCAAGAGATCACGAAAGTCTGTCCGGGTCGCAGCATTGGAATCAATCGCGCGTGGGGATTCGATCGTCTGCGCATCGCCAAAATCTTTGTGATTTTGCACGACCGGCGGTGCAATACGGTCTTGTAACGAGGCTTTCATTTACAGTTCCTTGCGAAGGTTAGACTGATACTTGAATTTGGCCGGTGTGCCCCGCACGCATGCTCATGCGACCCATAGGCGCGTAAGTGGAACGTGCGGCAAATTTACGGACACCTTCTCGACCAATAGCGGATGTATTAAAAATATCCTGATGCTGTTGCAATGAATCGCGGCGGTCACCAAAGCCACCGGCGTATTGCTGCTGTGCTGACTCCGAACCAACACCGACTTGAACATCATTAAGCGTTAAATTCTGCTGTGCCAGGGAATCACGCAATTTAGGGAGTTCTTGATTGAGCAAATCACGAGCCGCCTGCGAACTTGCGATAATTCGCAGATCAAGTTGTTGATCCTTGAGACTAAGCGCAACTTTAAGTTCGCCAAGCTCCGCGGAGCCCAAATCAATCTGAATCGAGCCACCGCCCTCATGCAACATCATCGAAGCGTTTTCAATAATCGGCTTCATCATGGCCGGCAGTGGCGACTGAGTTGTTAACTGCGTCGCGAAAGAACCGGAAGATGCGGGCTTGGTGGCAATGCCCTGGCCAAAAGAATGATTCAAATGGAACTGATCAAACGTTTCCGCGCCAGAACCGCTTTGACCAAGATCAGGCTGTGCGTGTTGATCGCCCATTGTAGCTGATCCCAGACTCTTGGCATCCAGACCAAGCGCAAGTCGTTCCATTTGCATCTCAAGACGTGCCTGCTGAACTTCTTTAGGAACTACCGTTTGCAAGCCACCAGCTTCCTGCGCGGTATTAGCATTCATCCCAAGATCGGCTGATTCATAAACCACTTGATCTGATGGCAAGATAGTTTCGTTAACATTATCCACCACAGGTGTGGGTGTTTGTTTGAGATAATTACGCGACAACATCGCCATAACCGAAGAATCGGCAGGAGCAGCATCGTTAGCAACCGGTGCAGTCTCGAAGTTCGCCATCAACTCCGACGCCACCGGTTCGGCTTCCGGCATAGCCGCTGTTTCGGTGGATGCCAAACGTTGATCGAGCGCTGCGAATGGATCGCTGCTCGCCAGTTTAGCCATCGGCGACGACGCCTGATCAGACGCAACTTCAGGCATAATCACTGAAGTTAGCTCCGCGGTTTCCGCGACCAAACCAGCCATTGGTGCCGTCGATTCACTCTCAACCATAATGCCGCGCGTTTCGAGGAGCGGCGCATTGTTGACAGGAGAGTCGACTAAATTCTTACTCGGATTATTTGTTGGAACGATTGGCGGTGTCAGACCTGTCGCCACAGAAACCATCTCTTCTGAATCGATGGTTTTGCCGCGCTTGGTTAACACTGGCGCGTTCAGCGTCGAGTCATCTTCTTGCAATTCCGGCGATGCTTTAGTCATTGTATGATTCTGCGCCGCCGCGATCGGCTGCTCGATGGCTTGCATTCGCGATTTTGCGGCTTTGCGCATATACATCGACGTACCAGCTACTTGCAGATTGGTACGCAGCGTTTCGATCTCAGTAGCCACGTTCTGTGGATTCATGCCGAGGACTTCAAACACCTGCCGCAAGGTGGCCAACTCATCCATGTTCAGGCCGAGCGCCTTGATTTGATCAATCAACTGCGGGCTTAATTGCAAATCCGCAAGAATCTGACCGAGCGGCAATGGTTGATTTAAGAATGCCTGGAAGTCGGTCTGCTCCAACGCCGTGTTAAGAAATTCACTATCAGCAATAAAGCTACTGATTTCTTCCGGAGCAAACCGTCCATAGTCGCCGCTCAAGAACGATAGTACTGGAGAATCGCCAACAATTTTTCGCGCTCTTTCGGCCAGCTCTTTCAGCGGGCCAGTGATCGGTGCGGACATCTCGCTATCCGCTCTCGTTGGCAATGAATTCAATTGAGACAAAGGCTCAGTGATCGCGTCCTTGGTGGTTTTGCCAAGACGTGCGTTCGTTGCTGGTTCCGACTTGCGCACGTCGGCCAGCGATTTCTCGATGTCCGAGGCTTTGGGAGCTGAGGTTTTATTGGTAGCGCGATTAATGGTCTCATTAACTTGGCTTCTGGTGTCAGGCGTCTTCGCTGCTACCTTTGCCGGCTGCTTAGGTTGGCTGGCGGCGGACGAGGTGGCCGCTAAAGTATCTGCGAAACTTAAACTGCCGGGACTACCGGGCTTGACTGCCGCTGGCTTGGACCCGGGCAGCGGGGTCTTTTGATCAGGCTGAACGCCAATCTGGGTCGCATCCGGTTGAACACGACTTTGTAGCATTGCAAATGGCGAAAACCCGTTGCTCATATAGCTCCATACCAACTGAATACACTTTGGGTCGCTGTAGCTAAGCAGGGATCGTGCCACGGTTTAAATGAAGTAAAAATAGGTGGTTAGATGCGGGACAAGCTGATTTGGTGGGGAAAAAGCGCCTAGTGACGGCGTTTTTTTCCTAGTGCAGGCTGATATGTACTCTTCGGTCACCCGTAAAAAAACTTTAATGGGAACTGCGAAACAGTGGCTGTTTTATTCTTAAATGCTGTTGACAAAAAATACACAATTGATAATCATCGCAGGCTCTTCGGTGACCCCATAAAATGGTCGCAAAGCTTAGTGGTGCGGCAGTCATAAAGGATTCTGTCTATGTTTGCGGTGATTAAAGCCGGCGCTCGTCAGTATAAAGTTGCTAAAGGCGAAACTATCTCGCTGGATTATGCCGCTGGCAAAGTCGGTGACAAAGTGATTTTCGACCAAGTATTAATGCTCGGCGGTGACAAACCGACTGTTGGTGCCCCGGTTATCAGCGGCGCAAAAGTTTCCGCGGTGATTAAAGAAGTTACGCGCGCACCGAAAGTCATCATTTTTAAATACAAGCGCCGTAAGAATTACAAGAAAACAAGCAGCCATCGCCAACCACAGACGGTTGTCGAAGTTCAAGATATCAAGGCGAACTGAGGGTTAGAAGACAATGGCACACAAGAAAGCTGGCGGTAGTAGTAAAAACGGACGTGACTCAAACCCACAGTACCGAGGCGTTAAGGTCTATGGCGGAACCCGCGTTACTGCTGGTTCGATTCTGGTGCGCCAAGTAGGCAGTACCTTCCATGCTGGTCGCAATGTCGGTACTGGCCGTGACTTCACGTTGTTTGCTTTGATTGATGGAACCGTAAAATACGAAAGACACTCAAAAACACGTCAGCGCATCAGCGTTGATCCTGTGACTGAGTAAGATCTTTAGCAACCTTCACTGTTAATCAGTGAACTAGCGATTTTAGGGGCGTAGTTTTTGGCTGCGCCCTTTTTGTTTACACGAAGGTGATTTGTGAAATTTGTCGACAAAACCACAGTCCGCGTACGCTCAGGAGCCGGTGGCTCGGGCAAAGTCAGCTTTATGCGTGCCAAGAACCAACCCAAAATGGGCCCGGATGGCGGTGATGGCGGCTTTGGCGGCGATGTCTATCTGGTTGGCAATCCACAACTCAATACGCTCAGCACGCTGCGTTTTCGCAAAACCTATCGTGCCGGCGACGGCGTGTCGGGTGGTACTGCTCACAAAACCGGCGCCGATGGCGATGATTTATTGATTCCGGTTCCATTAGGTACCGTGGCCGTCGATATGGAGACGCAAGCTCATCTGGGCGAAATTTTATATCGTGATCAACGTTTACTCATCGCCAAGGGCGGCAAGCGCGGACTTGGTAATGCGCGCTTCTTGAGCTCAACCCATCAGGCGCCCGAAGAACATACGCCCGGCGGACCCGCACAAGAATTGACGCTTAACTTGGAATTAAAATTGTTGGCCGATATCGGTTTAGCTGGGTTTCCCAATGCCGGTAAATCGACGCTGTTGAGTTGTATCAGCTCAGCGCGACCAAAAATCGCCGACTACCCGTTTACCACACTCACGCCACAGCTTGGCGTCGTCGATCATCCTAATGAGGAGCGTGGTTGGGGGCGCTCTCTGGTAGTAGCGGATATCCCCGGTCTGATCGAAGGCGCTAGCGAGGGTAAAGGCTTAGGACTAGAATTTTTGCGTCACCTGGAACGCACGCGCATTATTTTGTATGTTCTTGATGCACACACCGACACTGGCGCTCCAGAGGCCATCGAAGCTTTGGCTAAGTTACGCTTTGAACTGGGTCAATTTAGTCCGACCTTGGTCGGCAAACGCTCTTTAGTCGTACTCACCAAGTTGGATCTGATTGATGACGAACGTCTAACCGCCATCCGCAGTTCGCTCCACGAAACTGGTTTTGAAGTACTGGAAATCGCAGCGGTGACTGGTATGGGGCTGACCACGCTCAAACAAAGATTATTTGATGTCTTATCCGAAGAAACTCTCGACGATGCTCAAACACCGGAAGAACCCACGCTACCACAAATAGACAGCAGCTATAAATTCATGACACCCAAATGTGAAGATCCGCTATTGCAGAAGTATCTTCATGTCGACCAATAAGCAAAACACCCCGGTGGATTTAATCGTGTATGGTGGGGCTTTCGATCCACCGCACCTTGGTCATTTAGGCTGTGTCAGAACAGCGTTACAAAAATTTCCTGGCGCAAAAATTTTAATTACTCCGGGCGCGGCACCCGCCAGCATTCAGCAAACAACGAAACACCCCAAGGCCACGTTCCAACAGCGAGTGGAAATGTGCGAATTGAATTTTGTTGAGTATCTCGGCGTCAATGGGAGCGTTGAGATCTGTCGTATAGAAGAGGATCTCCCAACGCCCAATTACACAATAAAGACGCTTTCTGTTTTGCACGAGAAATACCCGCACAAAAACCTGGGCCTCATGCTCGGCACCGATCAGTTGCGCGACTTTCACTTATGGTATCAGCCACAAGCTATCTTGCAGTTGGCATCTTTAATTGTCGTTAGTCGCCAGCTGACCGAAGAAGCGCCAGCAAACACACATTCGATCGTAAACGATTTACGCGATCAACTTAAACTCGACAATACGCAAATGCACGTGGAGATACTTGATGCGAAAATACCAGCCACCGCCAGTAGCAGAATTCGCTCGACGATCGCCACGGGAGAAGTATTGCCACACGATTGGTTGCATACAAATGTAATGACGTATATTCAACGACAACACTTATATGCTGATTCGGAGCAAGCGTGATGAATTTGAATTCTTTAGACCTGGCCAAAAACATCGCTTTGGGCGCCCTCGATAAAAAAGCCACGCGGCTTGTCGTGCAAGATCTTAAAGGCGTATCTGACCTATGTGAGTATCAAATTATTTGCTCCGCCGAAAACGATCGTCAGACTAAAGCTATCGCTCAAGCCATAGAAGAGCGCTGCGCGCAGGTAATGGGCATCAAGCCACTAGCTGCCGAAGGCAAACAAAGCGGTCACTGGATCTTGCTCGATTATGGCAGCATTCTTGTACATATCTTCTTTAGTCAGGTACGCGACTACTATGCTCTCGACACATTGTGGCCAAAAGCTAAGATCGTTGATTTGAAACTTGGATAAGCAGGCTGATGAAATTTTGCGTGCACAAATTTGGCAGGCCGGCGAGTGAACATTACGCACAACTAGTAAATACCTATCAAACGCGACTAAAGACTCTGTTGCCCATTGAATCCAACATTCTCCGGGTCAATGATCAAACCATTCAGAGCAGCTATCAGGATTTGTTAAAAAAAATTCATGACCAAAATGCCCGTACCCAGAAACTGCAAGTTTTGGTTTGCCTAGACGAACACGGTAAACTGGTAACCTCGGAGGATCTCGCCGGCAAAATCCGCGGGTGGCATGAAGATAGTCGTGTCGGTACCGTGCATTTTGCGGTTGGCGGCGCTTTTGGTTTTTCCGAAACTTTTAAGAGCGCGGCTACTTGGACATGGAGTCTGTCGCCCTTGACTTTGCAAGGTGATCTGGCGTGGTTAACGGTCTGGGAGCAACTTTACCGGGCAGTAACGATTATAAAAGGTCACCCGTATCATCATTGAATCAACGCGCCGAAGGGGAAACATCGCAAAATTACTGCGACCCTTCCCCCTCATTACGTTCAGAATGACAATCAATTAAAATGGAATATCGTCAAGGCTTGGCGTGCTCGGTCCACCAAAACCCGAGCCGATGTCTGGAATCGGATCGTGGCTGGATGATGCTTGCGCTTGACCATTATTGTGCGATGCGCCCACCGAATCACCGGCACGGCCCCCGCCAAGGAACTGCACATTTTGCGCGACGATTTCTGTGGTGTAACGTTTTTGACCGGTTTTGTCGTCCCAGCTTCTGGTTTGCAAACGACCCTCAACAAATACCGAGCGGCCTTTTGCCAAATACTTGGCGCAATTTTCGGCTTGCTTACCCCAAACGACAATACGATGCCACTCGGTCGATTCTTGTTTTTGTCCATCACGGTCGGTACGAACATCCGTCGTTGCCACATTTAAAGTCACAACGGGGGTTTGGTTAGCGGTGTAGCGTAGCTCTGGGTCTTGACCTAAATTACCGAGAACCATGACGCGGTTTAGGGATGCCATTTTGTTAACTCCTCTCTGCTGAGTATTGGAAGAACCTTTATAGCCAAGGGATCGGGCTGCAAACAAGGCTAATCGCAAGCAGCTCTCATAATATTTGCCATTGATCCGCCAGGTCGTTAAGTGACATGGTATGCCTACGTATAGTCGAGGTCGATCATGGGCACTTTAAATAGCAGTTTTTCCTCAAAAAAATTTTATTTTCTCCTCCTAAGCCTGTTGGCACTAACATCAGGCTGCAGAAGCGGGGAAAAGTTCCCGCCGCTGGGTGAGAAAGTCGCAAGCCCTTCGGATGTCGCTGTTTCTGATGACGAGCAGTATTTTTTCGTGCTCAACGCCGACTTTGATCGCACCTACAACCAGGGCTCCATCCTAACCATCGCCGTCGATGGCACCAAAGCCGGTGCCGTGGCTGTACCGCGTCTGGGCCGCAACATGAGCGTTGCCGGCAACGACATGCTCGTCACTTTCGATGCAAGTGAGGACAATGAGGGCGGCAAAGTCATGCTGTTTGATGTTACCGACCCTAAAGCTCCCGCGCTTAAAACCTCCTGGGATCTTGATTGCTCCCCCTGGAGTACCGTGATGCGCAAGGATTACAAGTACTTTGCAGTGAACTGCATCGATGGCAGACTATTTATCGGCACACTTGCTGATGACCGCAAAGAATCCAGCTTGAAATTAGTGCGTCAGTACGCAAACAGCGGCCCTCCTTATTACACCTGGTCACGGCGCGCGATGCACCTGGATACAAAAAGAAATCTGCTGTTTGTTTTCACCACGGCCAGCAAACTACGTTACGATCCTATCAGTGATTTGGAAGACGACGACGTTTTAACTTTCGACGAAGCCACTAGCCAAACATCCCCTATCGACAATGGCGACGAAGTCCCCGATTCACTTCAGTCGACCGCCGCGATTAACAAGCGCCGTCTCAATCAACGGCAAATCTGGCAGTTCGTCGTCTATAATATCGCCTCCGAAGCAGCCGTACCCGCTGACAATTGCGGGCTTGAGGAATGTGGTCCGTTTCCTTTCCGCAAAAGCGATACCTCCACTAGTCCCAAAGATCCGACCGTTAAAAACGAGCTGCGTTGGCTGTACTTCACCGCAGTCAACCAGGATGGATACCCGGATTCCGGCGCTGGCTACTGGGAAACCGATCGCCACGTCTACCGAACAAATATCGGGGAGGCGAAACCTGACCCGACCAATGCCGACGCTTTTTATATCTCTCAGCGTGGTAATAAGGCGTCGCCCTACGCCAATCACATCATTCGCGTCACCATTACCGGTGATATTGCCGCAACTTCTCCTGTACCAAGGACTTCGGACGTTCTCAGCTTTGAGCGCGTTTACGGCTTCGGCGGCGAGCTTAACGCCGATGGTAAGCACTACCCGGGCGACTTTGAAGTCGTGATGATCAACGGTGCTCCAACTTTGTTAGTTAATCATTTCAAAGACTTATCGGGATTCAACCGCAACGAAACCTATTTCTCCCTGGTCGGCAAAGTCCTCGATGAGGGATTTTGGGTGTCGGAGCTGACGGGAGTGGATGCCACCGAGTCTTTCTATCAGGTCGCCGCGAATTCTTCGGGCCGTGCCATCACCGGTTCCTTCTACGGTAACGCCGTTATCTTGTTGGAGATTACACCGGGTATTGGTATAAGTAAAACACAGCGTATCGAATAGAATTTTATAGCTTGTTATCGTCGCCTCTATAAAAGCGATAGGCGTAGCGCGGAGTTTTAACGTTTAAGCGATGTATCTTAAGAAAATCATCATCTCTGGCTTTAAGTCGTTCGCGGATAAAACAGTTCTAACCTTTAACAAGGATATTACTGGCATCGTCGGTCCGAACGGCTCGGGTAAGAGCAACGTTATCGATGCAGTTCGCTGGGTGATGGGTGAGCAAAACGCCAAGTATCTGCGCGGCGAGGTCGCCACCGACATCATTTTTGCCGGTTCCGAAAAACGCCAAGCCATGGCCATGGCGGAAGTCAGTTTGGTTTTTGACAACACCGACCCAGGCCCATTTTGTCCACCTGAATATCAACATGAGCCGGAAATTTCGCTAACGCGTCGTCTGTATGTCGATGGTGAACGCGAGTACTTAATCAATCGCAAACCCTGTCGCCTGAAAGACATCGTTAGTTTTTTTGCGATTACCGGCCTTGGCGGTCGCAGCTATTCCATGATCCAGCAGGGGCAAGTTGATCGCATCTTGAATGCGAAACCGGAAGATGTACGCAATATTCTTGAAGAAGCTGCTGGCACCGCTATCTATAAAGTACGGCGCGACGAGGCACTGAAAAAACTCCAGGCCACGCAAGAAAATCTCGCGCGAGTGGAAGATATCGTCGCCGAAATCAATCGGCAGCAGGAAACCTTGCAGTCGCAAATGGAAAAAGCGCTGCAATGGAAAGAACTCTCGGATTCTCTGCGCGAAAAAGAACTGAATCTTCTCGGTCAGAACTATCGCCACTTTGATCGCCAACTTAAAGAAATTCAAAACAGCCTCAATCAGGAAAACACCGAGGAAGCAGAAATTCTTGGTAATTTGGCGCACTTTGAATCGCGTCAGGTTGAATTACAAGAACAATTAAATGAATCAGATCCTGACTTGCAGGCATTGCACGAAGAAATCTCGCGCCTGCGCGAAGAAATCGTGCGCGCCGAAAGCACCATCCTGAATGCACAGGAACGTGTGGACTCGAACAAAAAACGCCTCGCGGACCTGGCAACCGAAATCGATGCCGACATGAGCAATCTGAATGCTTTTGAGGCACAAGTGGACGCCGCACAATCAGAACTCGACAACGCTGCTTCCGAAGTCACGCGCTTGCAAGAAGCCGTTGATGGATTCCAGGCTGAGGTAGACGCTGTTGATGAATCGGCACAGGTTTTCCAAAATCGCGTCGAAGACTCCGAAGACGAGTTACGCAATATCGATCGCCTGCTTGAAAGCAATGGTTTTCGCTGCGAGGGCATCGAACGAGATCGTCAGCGTAATATGCGCGATAAAGCTCAACTCGAAGAGCGCGTCCAAGCTTTAGACACGGAAATTCGCGGAGCCCAGGAAGACGCGGCGGCCGCGCAGGAAACCGCATCCAAAGCCCAAGCAGGCTTGGGAGATGACATCGCCCAAAAAGCCGCGCTGGAATCCGAAAATCAACAACGCGCGCAACAAATTCAAGAACTAACAACACGCCGTGATGATCTCAAAGAAAAATACTTTGGTCACAAAGCTCGTATCACCTCGCTCGAAGAACTGGAAGCATCGGCAAGCGATGTAGCCGGAGCTCTCTGCAAAATGCGCGAGCAGGATACGCAAACCGACGATGTGGTTTTGGGTTTGTTCGCGGACTTCGTTTCTATCAAAAAAGACATCGAAGAATTGTCCCCTAAAGCCGTCGCTGCTTTTGAGCGTTGGTCTGAACGTCTGTTGGTCAACGATCTGACCGCACTTAACGAAACCACTAAAATCGCCCAGCGATCCGCCGTTGGTGCCGTACCGGTCTCAATCTTGGCCAGCCATGCTGATAGCGAACTTGATCGCATCCGCTCATGGGCCGAGCAACATGACGCGCAATCGATGGCACCGTGTCTCAAAATCACCAAAGCGCATGACGCTATCGCCGCACTGCTCGGGCGACTATATTATTTGCCGCTGTTGCAATTAAATACGGACGATCTAACGACAATTCCACGTGGCGCTATCGTGTTTACGTCGCAGGGATTAATCGTTACCGATACTGCAGAAGTTGTGATCACCGGCACGGCGACCAAAGGTATTTTGTCGCGTCGCAGCGAGCTGGAAGCTCTGAATAAAGAACTCAAGATTTTTGAAAACAATCTTGCCGAAGTCCAATCAGAGATCGATGTCTATAATCAACAAACGCGCGAAGCTATCGATTTGATCAGCGAAATCGACACCAAACTGCGTCATCAGAACCAGGATGTTCTGGCCGTGTTAGCAGAGCTTCAAGCCGCCAATCAACTACTCGAACACAAACAAGAATTGCGGGATGCGGCCAAAATTCAGCTCGATACTATCGAGGAAAATGAACGTTCGCTGATGAAAGAGTTGGAAGACCTCGGCCAGGCACGTATCTCGCTCGGCCAAGAGCGCGAGCGTATCAAGGAAGAACTCGAACAGATTCAGAGTGAATTCAGCAATATTGAAGAGCGGCGCGAAGAAATGCAGCGGCAGGCCCAATCCCGCCAAGTCGAGTTGGCGAAGTGTGAGGCCCGTGCCGGCGCGCTCCGCCAAAGTTTCAACCAAATCAAGGAACAGCTCGATCGTCTGCAAAACGGCTTAACACGCCGCTATCAGGATCGCTCGCGATTGGAACAAGAGATCGAAGATGCCGCGGCAACGGAAAAGCGCTGTACCGATGAAATCGAAGTCAATGTTAAGCGCCGCGAGATACTCGAAAACGAACTAGCCAGTAAGCGCGAAGAAAACGCCAGCGTCATCGAAGAAATGCGCGTTGTCGATCAAAAACTCAAAACCCTTCGCGAACAACAGAATGCAATTCAACGTCAGACAGCCGAAAAGAATCTGGAGCTTGAGCGGTTGCGACTAGCGATCTGCAATGCCAACGATCAAGCGCAAGAAAAGTATCATCTTGATCTGGCCACTCTGGAAGTTATCGAAGATCCAGAATTCAATTCCGAAAAAGCTACCAAAGAAGTTACAAAATTGCGCGGCAAAATCGAGAATCTGGGCGCGATCAATATGATGGCGATCGATGAGTACAACCAACTCATAGAGCGCCGCAATTTTATCGATGCACAGCGCCAAGAGGTCGTCAGCAGTATCGGCGTTCTGGAACAAGCTCTCGCCGAAGTCGAAGAAACCTCCAAAAACAAATTCATGGAAACATTTGAGATCATCAATCTTGAATTCTCGCAATTGTTCCCGATTCTGTTCCCAGGTGGCGAAGCTCGTCTGGAGCTGTCAAATAACGAAGATCCGCTAAATTCCGGCGTCGAAATCATGGTACGCATGCCAGGCAAAGCCCGCCAGCGTATGAACTTATACTCTGGTGGTGAGAAGGCGTTGACAGCCATCTCTCTCATTTTTGCGTTGCTCAAAACCAAACCGACGCCATTCTGTTTCCTGGATGAAGTGGACGCACCTCTGGATGAAGCCAACGTTGGCCGTTACAATCGCGTCCTTGATGCGCTCTCAGAGCGTTTCCAATTCATCGTCATTACGCACAACCGTCGCACGATGGAAGTCCTCGACACCTTATACGGCGTCACTATGCAGGAACCAGGTGTTTCTAAAATCGTCGGCGTCGATATGAATAAAGATCTGCCCGAACATCTCAAAAAAGCCTTCAAGCAAGAAGACGCCGCTACTCGTCCGATCCAAGGTGCAAGCTCCAGCGCGGAAACCACATTCTAGGCAAATAAAAACGAAGGATCTCATAAGAGATCCTTCGCTCAGGATGATGAGTCGTACTTTTAACCTCTATTGATTAATAAAGCGGACTTCGACTTTAACCTCTACAGCGTCCGGCAAGCTTGTGAATGTTATCGTATTACCACTACGTTTGAAGTCACTACTAGCTTCGTCTGCCACCCAAACTTTCCATTCTTGTTTGATCTCTTTCGTCAAAACAGCAGCTTCCGCAACTTCAAAGCTAAGGGTTTTGCCAGTTACGTAGTCAAATTCAATTTTAACTTCTGTATCGCTGGTGTATCCACATGCCTCTAAGTTAACTTGCAATCCACTAACCGAGAAGTTGTTGCAGTCGCCCCCAGGCGCGGAGACCCTGATAGACCCACCTTTTGGCGCAGCAGTCAGAACTACAATATGCGAGCTTCCAGAAACATTGGTGTGCGCAAGTTGCACGATGCGACCATGTTGAAATTCAGCAACCGGAAAAATTACGTTGTTACCCTCGATGCTGTGAGCAACTGCATTGCCAGTAGCATCGTCAGTAACTTCCAGACTCTCAGCAGCACCGGCGATCACTAGGGGATAACTTAGAATAGCGCCACCGATTTTAGCGAACGTCAGCTTGATGCTTGCAGCTTCCGCGGGAGCCGAGGCAAAGTTGACGTTACCGGTATTGTAATCGACGCTGAAGTTGCTAACCGGTGAATTGTTAACGAAAGCTTTTACCGAGCCTTGCACGACACCACTACCGATAGCAAATTGGCTCAACATATCGATGTTCTTTTTGTAAGTAACACGGATATTGTTACCAACCGGTGCCGTGGCGAAAACAACTGCGTTTTGCGTAGAATCAAACGTATACGTTGACGGTGACGCGACGTTGTTATCAACCATGACCGAGATACCGCTACTATGAGCCGATTGCGATAGCACAAATTTGTCTTTGATTTCCGTCGCACTATGCAAGTAACTGACCGCGATAGTCGCACCTTGTGTGGGCGGTGTTGCAAATTGCAGGATGTTACCGGTAATCGTGTAACCAGATGAAACAACCTGACCATTAACTGTTACATTTGCCGAGCCGGGAACCGGAGCGTGCGTTAAAGCAAACTGGCTTTTCAAGATAACCGAAATGTTTTGCGAAATAGAAGCCAACGTCTGACTATAGTCACTGGCACAAATGGAACCCCAGGTACCGGAAGTCGCGTCAATCACGCTAGAGTAAATGTTGGCTTTGTAAGCCGCAGTACTACATTGCGCCTGAGTTTGACTTGCATGCCAGACCAGACCATATACACGGGCATTGGTACCAACAGTACGGATACTTGCGAGATAGTCAGTCAGATAACTTCCACTAGCGTACGGCTGCGCACCGCAATCATTACCTGCACTACAGTTGTCCTCATCACTTACGATTAAAACTGCAACTGTTGAGTTAGGACGTAACCAAGGCGTCGACAAACAGTCACCCTTCAGACCATTGACCGCCTGCAGGATACCGCGCTCATTACCACTACCGTTGATGCCTGGCGTTACCGCGTTGGCAAAAGCTTGTTCGTAGTTTGCATCACCTTTGTTGATAATTGAGCGCATACAGCCGGCGGCTGGATCGGTGGTGTTAACAGCGATACGCCAATCACTATTCGAGACATAAGAGAGCAACGGATTCAATTTGGTTGACAAGTTAGCCTGCTCTTGACTCATGGAGCCAGACGAGTCGACCACGATCATAATATCCAGCACACCGCCGCCATTACCTTCATCGTTTTGCGTGAAGTTATCGGTACCGCTGGTACCGGGCGAGCCTTGCTGGAACATATCAACCAGTTGCGGACGCGACAATTGCGTGTAGTTCATCGTCTGTTGGAACTCAGCACTCTTCATTGTCAGCTTTTGTTCGATACGATCGCTGTCCATGCTTAATTGAACGGCAGCATGCTCGATCTTCGACGAGAGGAAGGTTTGTTCAATGCGATCAATCTTTGCGCCTAATTGGTCGGCAGTCTGTTCGAGACTAATTGCTTCCGTTTTTTGTTCGCTGAAACGAACATTCTCCCGGCCGCAACCAGCCAGCGCCAATAGACAGAGAAGAGAGCCTGCACCCGCTTTTGTCGCGAATAAACGCAGATTCTTCTTAGCCATGATATATACCTCTAGTTCGTGCCTCTAATGTCTAACGAGAAACAATTCCTCGCCGGACATATAACCTAGAGCGGTATATTTTCAGAATAATTGAGTCCTTTTTGTAACTATTTAAAATCAAAGACTTTACTTTAGATTTCGCCCCCCTTAAAAAATGAGGCCGGCATAGCCTCATATAACCATTTGATTTTAAAGGATAATTTTTTAAGGGCGGTGAACACGTCCAAGTATTCGACATTACGATACAATTTTCCCAGACACTGCGATAGGATGCCGGCCCTCGGTTAAGAAGTGCTGGATCATAGGTATATAAGAAAGGCTTTCGGACCATGTCCGTGCTTGAAAAAGAAATCGCCAAACGTCGCACTTTTGCCATCATCTCCCATCCAGATGCCGGCAAAACCACGATGACTGAGAAACTTCTGCTTTATGGCGGAGCCATCCAGATGGCGGGAATGGTCAAAGCCAAGCGCGCCAAAAAATTCGCCACTTCCGACTGGATGGAAATCGAGAAACAACGTGGTATCTCGGTAACCAGCTCGGTCATGAAATTTCCCTACGCAGGCTATGAGATTAATTTGATCGATACTCCTGGTCACCAGGATTTTTCCGAAGACACCTATCGAACCCTGACCGCCGTTGATAGTGCCATGATGTTGATCGATGCAGCGAATGGCGTCGAAGCACAAACGCAAAAACTTTTTGAAGTTTGCCATGCACGTAACACACCTATTTTGGCTTTTATCAACAAAATGGATCGCGAAGGTCGCGATCCATTCGCACTGATGGATGAAATCGAAAAGGTCCTTGGCATTCAGTGTTATCCGTTCACGTGGCCGATTGGGCAAGGCGCGGATTTTCGCGGTGTGTACGATCGGCGCTCAAATCAATTATTGTTGTTTGATCGTGATGCGGAAAAATCCCGTCCAGTACCACTGAAAGAATTATCGCTAGACAGTCAGGATTTATTGAACGAGATCGGCGAAGACGCCGCCAAAAAATTACTGGAAGAAATCGAACTTCTGCAAACAGCCGGCGAAGAATTCTCCCAAGAAAAATATCTTGCCGGTAAAATTGCGCCTCTCTTCTTTGGCAGCGCGCTAAATAATTTTGGTGTCCAGCAACTCTTAGATGCATTGGTAGACATAGCTCCTGGACCTCTTAGTCGCAAAACCACTTCGCGTGCCGTTGAGCCTTTGGAGCCAAAGTTCACCGCCTTTATTTTTAAAATCCAGGCTAACATGGATCCCGCACATCGTGACCGTGTCGCTTTCATGCGTATTTGTTCCGGTCGCTTTGAACGCGGCATGAAAGCCTTTCACGTGCGCATAAAACGCGAACAACGGCTCGGACGACCGACACAATTTATGGCGCAAGATCGCAGCTTAGTGGACGAAGCCTACGCCGGCGATATTGTCGGTATTCATGATCCCGGTGTCTTCAAAATTGGTGACAGCCTGACGGAAGGTGAACAACTGTCTTTTGTCGGCATTCCTGTTTTTGCGCCAGAACATTTTGTCCGCGTTAACCTAGCCGATCCGTTAAAATCAAAGCAATTAAACAAAGGACTCGATCAGCTTTCAGAAGAAGGAGCTGTACAGGTTTTCCGCCCTGTCACCAGCAACGAACAATATCTTGGGGTGGTAGGCGTACTACAATTTGATGTTGTGAAGTATCGTATCGAGCATGAATACGGCGTCCGCGTTAATTTACTCGGTTTACCTTACTCCATGGCACGCTGGATTCATTGCGACGACGAGCAGGCTCTGAAGACATTTCAATTGGAACAAGCTCAGCATATTTGTCTGGATCAACGCCAAAACCCCACAATTTTGGTGGAACAAGCCTGGCGCTTGAAATTTCTAAACGAGCGGTATCCAAAAATCCAATTCTCCGCGACCGCGGAATATCACTAAACAATCCGTTTTAAAAACATGTCATAGGTGATCTGAGCGCATGTCACTGGCGGACTTAGCGGCTTCGGGTCAGACTTGGAGCATGGCGTGGAATTTTTGCATCCGTTGCGGTGAAGTCGGTTATCTAACACAGGGGTGGGGATTTCTCTGCGCCGCCTGCGCACCCCGCATCCAAGACCTTGCCGCCTGGCAATACATCGATGTCGGTGATCAGGAGCTTACTGTTCACTATCTCTATCAATACACGAATCCCTTACGCCAGATCATCCTCGACTGTAAGATCCGATCGAAACTCAGCAATTACCGATATCTCGTCGAGCTATTCACAAATCATCCACAGGCCATCTATCTGGCTTCACAGGCTGATTATATTATTCCGGCACCATCGAGCCTGTGGGGGCGTCTGCGAGGACGTTTCGATCTGGCTTATGGTGCCGCTCAGCGCCTGGCGAACATCGAGCAACGCCCGCTAAGAATTGCACCGCGCCAACTGGCATGGCGCTTACAAAAACGCGCCCGGCAGCAAGAAAAGCAATGGCATGCGCCACCGGCTCCCCGACGTCTGGCAAAAAACCACTGGTGGCGTGGAAAACGTCTTCTTCTACTTGACGATATCATCACATCGGGGTTGACTATGGCCACTTTAGCGAATTTCTATCCGGGCGCACGGATACGCGGACTCTGCTTGGCAGGATCCTCCAAGCTCATATCGATTGATCGCAAGGAGTTAACAACTCATGACCCCGATGCTACGTCAGTATTTTGATCTTAAGCAGCAAGCGCGAGGCGCCGTCTTATTTTTTCGGATGGGTGACTTCTACGAAATGTTCGGTGATGACGCAGCCGAAGTCGCACCAAAATTACAAATCGTCTTAACCAGTCGCGAGAAAGGTAACAATGAGCGCATTCCGTTCTGCGGCGTCCCACATCACAGCGTCAAAAATTACTGGCTACGTTTGCTGCGCATGGGCTACAAAGTGGCGATCGCTGATCAAGTTGAAGATCCCTCAGTGGCTAAAGGTCTTGTGCGACGGGAAATCACTCGCTTCTTAACGCCAGCATGCGTTGATGAATTAGAAAGTCTTGATGCCGATCAGCCAAACTACCTGGTCGCAATTCTCGAAGAGCCAAATAAACACATCTGGTCTATTGTGGCAGCTGATGTCTCGACGGCCGATCTACGCGTGGGCGAAGCCGAAGACTTCGAGGGTGTGGTGCGCCTATTGTCCCGCCTACAGCCCAAAGAAGTACTAGCGCGTAGCTTTCATCACACCAAGCTCCAAGCTGCCCTGGCGCAAATCAGCATGCCGCATACCGCACTCGCCGAAATGCCGGAAGCGATTTTGCGTGATGCAGCCAAGCAAAAGCAAATCATCAGCAAAACATTGGGCAAACCAATCGAAAAAATCCCAGGTGTTAAACATACTGGGAATACCAATGTTCTAGTCAGCGCGCTATTTGAGTATCTGACCAATTTATATTTCAATCCCGAACGCTTTCTGGCGGCAAAACCTTTACATGCTTCGGATCGCATTCAACTGGATGCCATCGTGTGCCGCGATCTTGAACTATTTGAAACTAGCTTGCGACGCGAAGCTGATGGCAGTTTATTTAAGGAAATCAATCGCACGCTGACGCCGATGGGTGCGCGGGCTTTGCGCTATGATTTGGCGCATCCCTATGCCAGCGAGTCGCCGATCGTGCGACGAAACACCTGCGTATCGTATCTTAAAGACGAACCAAAGCTATTGCAGAGTTGGCGCGAGATCTTAAGTGGAACCGGCGATTTAGAGCGTCTATCGACGCGCATCGTCGCCGGCAGTATCACGCCGAACGAACTGGGAGTCATGCGAAGCAGTCTTCGCAAGCTGGCCGAATTTGCCAACGCTCAACCCAAGACGAGCAACGCCATGCCGACGCCAATCCACGCCCTCATTACCGAACTGACAACAGCAGAAGCAACTACCAGACTGCTCGATACCGCGCTCATTGCTGAACCTGGGCGACCGGGCCACGGCAACGAGATTTTCGCGGCCAGCTATGACAAAACCCTGGATCAGAAAAATCTTCTCGCCCATCGAGGCGAAGAGCGCATGCTGGCCTACGAAGAGAAATTGCGTGCCGAAACCGGCATCTCCAGTTTGAAAGTTAAGAATCACAAATCTTTCGGTTTATTAATTGAAGTAACCAAAACACACGCGGCCAAAATCCCGCCGACGTTTATCCGCAAACAAACGATGGTAAACGGGGAACGCTTTACGACACCCGAGCTGCAAACACTTGACGTTGAGTTAAGCCAAGCGTTCCATGAAGCAATTGAACGCGAACAACAATTATATAGTGATCTTGTCCAAAAATTACGTGAGCATCGCCCGGCGTTACTCAAAGCAGCGAATGCCATCGCTCAGCTTGATATCATTCAAGCTTTTGCTTTCAAAGCATTGCAGGCAAATTTCTGCAAACCAGCAATTGCCAAAGATGGCACCTTGCAACTCATCGGCTGCCGACATCCCGTCGTTGAAGGTTTTGTCGGCAAGCATGCTTACACCCCAAACGATATTGTCATAAAGCCGGACACCAAACGCATACTTCTCACTGGTCCTAACATGGCAGGCAAATCAACTATCATGCGGCAAACGGCTATTGCCAGTCTACTGCATCAAGTCGGGAGTTTTGTTCCAGCCACGCAAGCCAATCTGCCGCTGTTTGACCAGTTTTTTACGCGCGTCGGGGCGTCCGATGATCTTGCGCGCGGCCAATCAACTTTCATGGTCGAAATGAGCGAGGCCGCTTATATTCTGCGGCAGGCAACAGCAAAAAGCTTGGTGATCCTCGACGAGGTTGGACGCGGAACGTCAACTCAGGATGGTGTCGCAATTGCCGCCGCCATTTTAGAAGATCTCGTACAGCGCATCGATTGCTATGCATTGTTCGCAACGCACTACCACGAGCTGGTACCGTTCGCGCACAAACTTAGCGGTGTAAAATTGATGCAAACCGAAGCCCGCGAAGAAGGCGAACAGGTGATCTTCACTCATCGCTTGATCGACGGTGCTTCCGGTGGATCTTTTGGGCTTGAAGTCGCCAAACTCGCCGGCTTACCGCCAACGACGCTAAGCCAGGCGGAAAAGCTCCTGAAGGAGGGTTTGACCCACCCGGCCCCGTCGGGCGAACGACCGGCCAAATCGACCGATGCCAGGGTAACCTTGCCCAAAGATTTGGAGCAAATCATGGAAATCGCTGCACGTATTCAGACACTCAGGATCCACCGAACCACGCCATTGCAGGCGCTAAATATGCTAAATGAAATGAAATCTTTACTCGATAACCCGGCGGCAACGGAACTGTTCATAGAACAGTAAGTGTTCCTACTCATTCGGACTGGTATCGCTAAAGCCTGCAATAACTTGATGTTTCAGCTGTTTATGCGTATATTGAGATGCCAATCACGGCACTTTTGGCGTTTTTAAGCGTCGGCTTTCTGTAGATTGGAGAAGGCCAAAGAAAGGGTATTCAACATGGCTAGTGAAACTAAAGAAGCCACTTCCTCTCTCTTCACCAAAGATGAGTTGAAGTATTTCAAAGATCTACTGACAACTGAAAAACAAAAGTTAATGCACAAAGCTCGCCAGGCAATGGAAAGCGGCAATATCCAACTTGATAAAAATGAAATGATGGATGAAGTCGACTTGGCGTCGGCAACGATCGAGCAAAATCTGACATTTAAATTGTTGGATCGTGATCGCAAGCTGCTTGGTGAAATCGAACACGCTTTACACAAAATCGAAATCGGTGATTACGGCTATTGCGAAGGAACGGGCGAACCCATTCCTAAGCGCCGTCTTGAAGTACGCCCATGGTGTCGTCACAGCGTGAAGTATAAAGAGCAACTTGAGCGTCGCAAGAAAAGTGGGCGCGGCGTAGCTGACGAAGACGAAACACTGAAACCATAGTAAGACAGTTAAGGGGACACACGACTGAACCCGAATTATTTAAGATCGGGTTCAGTCGTGTGTCCCCTTAAATTATTGGCATTCTGCTAGTGGTGGGCTTGCTGGCCCGGCGATTGTTACGTAAGAAGCGCAAATCTCTGATTTTTGCTGGGCAAACTGTCCCGGATTCGATGTCGCCAACGATGTTATTTGTCCCGCCAACGATTTAGCTGCTTTCTGGGTCAATTGACCTTTCAGAACCGAACTATCCTTATCCGCGTTGGTAGAACCTTGCACCTGATCACGCTTGGACTCGATATCATTCAGAGCTTTATCAATGCCTTTGGTCAAACTCGCCGGGACACCCGATAATCGGCTGAATCCCAGTGATGTGGCTTTAAGTCCGTTAAGTACGGCTCGGAGTTGTGAATCGTTATCACCAGCCGGCAGAATACTATCAACCACCGCCGCATACTCCATATAGTAATCAGCAATATCAACAATCGGAATGCTAGCGGTATTATCTTTCAACGAATCCGCCCGCAACTGCAGATGCGGCGCGTTCGCGCCAGACGGCTGATAAAGCAAAACTGCGTAAAAGGCGAGGGCCTCTGTGAGATGCGAGAATGACCACAAGAAATGGGCTTTGGCACCGAAGTATCGGGTATTGGTAGTTGTCGGGCAGTTTTCGGCGATATGCCGTGAATCATCCACGAAGCCATTGGCTTCAATGATCTTAGCTTCCTGATCTACATACGGGCACACATACTGGATAGCTTTATTAACATGCGCCAGAGCGGAGACGCCAGAAGCCCGCGCCTCAGGTGCCGACATTGGCAAAACCACCGGGAAGTCGTAAAAATACTCAAGATCCGAAACATCCTCACTACCCAATCTAAGTACATCAGCGGAGCTGATACCCAATAGCGTACTCATTGAGCTTAGAGAGGAAGCAGCGGAATTATTCTCAGCAGGTTGATCGGCTGGCTTGTTCTTCTTATCCTCTTCAATCTGAATCAAACCTTTGGCCAACTGAAAGGTGTCGATACCCGCCAACGCCAAATGGATGTAACCCAGGAGCACTACAACCTCTTCGTTATTCGTATTAATTGCATACGCTTTCTCAGCAGCCTTAAGCGCATCAGAAAATTTGCCCGCGTTATACTGATTTTCTGCTTGTTGAAACAGTGCATCGACCGACTCTGCTTGGCCTTTGGAGACAAAGAGTTGATTGAAATTGGTGTCACTGGAACAAGCCGGCAGTAACAAAGCGATCAATACAAAAATACGCATGACACTCATCCCCTCTAGTCAGCAAAAAAAACGATGCTCTCGTTTGGTTCCGTTACATGATACTTATCGCGTAGGACTTTCTTGGCGTAATCCGATGATTGTTTGATCTTGGTGATTTCCAACTGCAAATTTTCGCTCTGATTTTTCAGATTATTTATGGTTTCTTGTAAAATATCGCGGCTGGCCCGCAGCTCCCAATAAGTACGCAAGGAACTACCACCCCGCAGCATGCCGGTAACCAGCACGACGACACCAAAGACCAGCAAGATCGCGGCAAAAAACTGCTGCTTTTGCAATTTACTAAACCTCGGTAATTTCTGATAAAATCGGTGATTTACAACTATTATAGCGCGACCGCTAACGAACAGATAGATGATGCAACGAAACTTTACGAAGGCCGAACTCATCGAAATGAACCGTGACCTTAAACCCGGAAAAATCTCGTTCGATGTGCTCGACAGTACCTTTGCCGTAGGTCGGGTGTGACACGGTATTACCGGTTTCGATCTGACCGTCTTCCGCGGCGGATCCGCCGTAATCGTAGCTGACGCCGGTATAAGGATCCGAATAACCGTCCGCACGACTGTTACTTCCGGCTACCTCAATGCCGCTTAGATACTTATCAGGAATCTCACGCAAGAAACGCGAAGGTTGATTGTAGGAGGTCTGATCAAAAGTGCGACGACGATAAGCGCACAGCAGACTGAGTTTTTCCCTCGCACGCGTCATGCCCACATAAAACAAACGGCGCTCTTCTTCGCAGTCATCCGCATTATCAACACTGCTGCGATGCGGTAGCAAACCTTCTTCGACGCCGGCGATGAAAACGCGTTTATACTCCAAGCCTTTGGCGGTATGTAGGGTCATCATCGAAACACCGGAACTCGGCATATCATCCGCGGCGTTGGTCAAAGAAACGGACTGTAACCATTCCTGAAGCGTGCTCTCGGGGAAGTTGCTTTCATACAGAGCTAAAGCATTGGCTAATTCGTGTACGTTATCGATTTTATCTTCGGCTTGGTCCGGAAATTTCTTTTTCAGATAATCGTGATACTCCGTCACCGACGTAATCGCATCAACCACACCGTCCAGCCGCAAGCCGGCCATCCGTTCCTGCAGATGCTTATGCAGCTGAACAAACACTTTCAATTTAGACGACAAACGCGGAACACCCTCTTGAGCGAGAACCTGCACCGCGTCGAGAAAACTCAAGCCTCGGGAAGCTGCTTCTTTCTCGACTTGTTGGACGGCGGTGTCCCCAATTCCACGGGTCGGCACATTGATAATGCGTTTAGCACTGATGTCGTCCTTGGGATTGGTCAGCAACCGCATATAAGCAACGATATCTTTGATCTCCATGCGATCATAAAAACGCACGGAACCAAAAATCTGATAGGGAATATTCGCACGCCGTAACGCATCCTCCAGCGCCCGCGACTGACTGTTGGTTCGATAAAAAATCGCGATGTCGGCAAGAGAAAAACGTGGGGCCTCCGTCTGAATCGCGGCAACGATAGCATGCGCCTCCAACTCACCGTCGGCTTCCACCATGACATCAATTGAATCACCCGGTGGATTGTTGGTGAACAAGGTTTTAGCGACACGCTTACGATTGTTCGCAATCATGGCACTGGCGGCATCCACAATATTGGACGTGCAACGATAATTCTGCTCGAGGGTTACTTTTTTGGCTTCGGGATAGGTTTTATCAAAGTCGAGAATATTTGCCGGTGTTGCACCACGCCAGCTATAAATCGACTGGTCATCATCACCGACAACACAAAGATTACGATGTTTTGCACACAATGTCTGAATCAGCTCAAATTGCGTGCGATTCGTATCTTGATACTCATCGACCATGACATAGCGATAGCGCGCCTGCAAAATATCGCGTACGCGCTCATTGCGTCGCATCAACAGCAGCGCATTCATCAGCAAATCATCAAAATCCATGGCATTGCATTGCGCCAGGTACTCTTGATAACGCTTATAGGCCCAGACACCGCCGGTCGGCAACTGTCGTTGCGCCTGCAACTGATGCGACATTTTCTCAACATCGACCGGGAACCAGCCCCAGGTTTTGACGTAATGAATAAAACGCCGTGTCTCGGAAAGAATCGACGCCAGCTCCGACTTGCTCACAACTTCTTTGAGTATATGTTTCAAAGCACTGTCGGCGTCGCTTTCATCAAAGATAGTGAAATCCGAGGTAAAACCAAGCTCGGTCGCAAATTCACGCAACCAGCGGGCACATGCCGAATGAAATGTCGAGATTACACATCCAAACGCCGACGAACCGCATTTATCAAGTACGCGATTGTACATTTCGCCAGCGGCTTTATTGGTAAAAGTCACAGCCAAAATCGAGCGGGCCGGCACACCGTTTTTAATCAGATGAGCAATGCGCTCAGTAATCACCCGCGTTTTCCCGCTGCCAGCACCGGCAAAAATAACCAACGGCCCATCGATATGCTCGACAGCCTGCTGTTGGGCCGGATTTAGCTTGGTCGTCACGGTCAATTTATTACTCCACAGTCACTGACTTAGCCAGGTTACGCGGCTGATCAACATCGGTGCCCCGCTTAACGGCGATATAGTACGCCAGCAATTGTAGCGGAATTAAATTTAAAATCGCCTGACATGCTTCATTATCGGCATGTGGCACGCTAAAGTAATCCGCGCTCAGCTCGCGTAAATTTTTATCGTTATCTCCGCCTAAGGATAAGACAATGCCTTCGCGGGCACGTACTTCTTCAATATTGGAGAAGGTTTTTTCATAATAACCATCGCGTGGCGCGATCGCCACGATCGGCATATGACGATCGACCAAAGCGATCGGTCCATGCTTTAATTCACCGGCCGCATAAGCTTCGGCATGTACATACGATATTTCCTTAAGCTTTAGCGCCCCCTCCAAAGCGATAGGATAACTCAAACCACGACCGATAAACAAAAAGTTCGGGCGCTCATAATATTTACCGGCAACACTCTCAATATATTCAGCTGAATTGATGACGCGATCCATCTGTAAGGGCAACGTTCCGAGTTCTTCGAGGTGCGCCTTGATCGCATCCGTCGGCAACCGCTTTAATTTAACGGCAGCGGCGAAGCTCAAGAGATACAAACACAAAATCTGCGAAGTAAAACATTTGGTGGAACAAACACCGATCTCCGGTCCGGCTTCCATATAAAGCGTCGTCTGACATTCGCGCGGGATCGAGGAATAGCGAACATTGCAAACGCTCAACGTCTGACAGCCCAGCGATTTTGCGTGTTTAACCGAAGCCAGAGTATCCGCTGTCTCTCCGGATTGCGAGACGGCGATAAAAAGAGTCTTGTCGTTGATAAACGGACGGCGATAACGAAATTCACTCGCCAATTCTACATGCACCGGCACGCCAAGCATCGGTTCCATGAAATATTTAGCGACCGCACCTGCATAGTGTGCCGAACCACAAGCGACGATACTGATACTGTTAACACGTCCGAGATCCAGTTTATCCAAACCCATTTCGGCTTCGTTGAATTTTAAACTCACGCGATCAAGTAAACGCGACATCGTATTAGCAACAACGCTTGGTTGTTCGTGAATTTCCTTAAGCATGTAATGGCGGTAGCCGCGTTTTTCGATACTGGCCGACGACCAATTAAGCTGCGTCGGACGATGGCGGACATCCTTGCCCTCAAAATCCCACAGATCAACCGAAGTCGCGGTAATGCGACCGCATTCATGATCATTTAAAAAGATCGCGCTTTTAGTCAACTCGACTAAAGCTGTCGCATCGCTGCCAAAAACATTTTCACCTTCGCCAAGCCCGATAACCAGGGGCGAGCCCAACTTCACCACATAAACGGCATCCGGCTCATTGGCGAATAAAACCCCCAAAGAGAACGCGCCCTTTAATTGTTTTAAAGTTGCCAGGATCGCTGCTTTTGCGTTCTTGGCTTTTTGGCGCTCGTCATCCAACAGATGCAAAACCACTTCAGTATCGGTATCAGATTGAAATTTAACGCCGCGCTTGATGAGATCCGCTTTTAATTCGCGATAATTCTCAATAATGCCGTTATGGATGACGGCAAGGCGTTCGTTAATATGGGGATGAGCATTCTGCGTTGTCGGCGGGCCATGGGTTGCCCAACGTGTATGCCCCATACCCACGCTTGCTTGCGCGGGTAATTTGCTCATCAGCGGTTGGAGTTCCTTGAGTTTACCTTGGGCTTTGACGATATCGATCGTTCCGTTATGCAATACCGCGATACCAGCCGAATCATAGCCGCGATACTCAAGGCGTTTCAGCCCGTCAAAAATAAGATTGGCGCAGGGCTTCTTGCCGACGTAACCAACTATACCGCACATAAATCGACCTCTCTTACAGCCACATACTCTTAGCTTTTATGTTCACTCAAAATTTGCTCAACCGCAGCGAGTTGCCGCTGATCGTTCACACCCTGAAAAGATCGCCAATCGTCGGAGATAAACGCATGGACCTGCTCACCGTGTCCGGCGGCAATCGCAATGCAATCGGTCAACAAATACTCTTTTTGAGCATTGTTACAATTTATCTCGCCCAGCAATTCAAACAAGTATTTAAGCTCTGCAAAAATCACGCCTGTGTTACAGATATTGATCTTGCGCGTAGCGTCGTCAGCATCCTTTTCCTCGATAATCGCGGTCAGATGACTCTCGGTGGCAAGAATCATTCGTCCATAACCAAACGGCTGGGGGTGGCGCATTCCCAGGACGCCAAGACGCGCACCGGCCGCAACGCAGGATTCGCGAAAGGCACGCAGCGTCGTCGCCTTGAGCAACGGCGTGTCCCCAGCACAGATCAGCAGATGAGTCGCCCTGATCCGCTGACCCCGCAATAATTCGCCAGCCGCATAAGCCGGCGCCGGCACGTCGACAAAAGCGACATGCGCCGCAGCCACGGCATCGCCGGTCCCCAGACGGTGTAGTTGTTTTGATACGCTCAGGCTTGGATTGTGTTGCAAAAAATCCGCAAAAGCCTCCAGCTCACCGCCAAGAAGAACATTGACGGGTTCGACCCCCGCTTGCGCCAAAGTATCGACAATCCGTTGCAACATACTCTTGCCTGCGATCGGATGCAGAACTTTGGGCAAACTGCTATTCATGCGGGTTCCTTTGCCCGCCGCCAGGATCAAGCCGGCTGTTGTCATCTGCATGGCTTCGCCTTATAGCAATTACCTAAGGGACATGTTATTAACATGATCTCGATCATAGATATAGAGCATGACTAATGGGTTTGTTCAGTAAGTTCAAAGAATATCGTGAATCCCGCCATGAACGTCGGGCGGAAAAATCCCTAAGACAAGTTCGCAACCCCAAAGCTATCAAAGAGGATCGCCGGGCGGCGCTGGAATACTTCAAGAACCTGGATGATGCCAGTATCGCCATACCGGCTTTATTACAGCGTTTTGAATACAGCCTGGAACACGGGATCAACGACACGCGCGAAAAAGAATTCGCCGTTGAAAGCATCAAACATTATGGCGAACAAGCCATCCCTTATATTAAGGATCACCTGCTAAAAACCACTCGTATCGCTTGGCCCATCAAGATTTTAAGCTCTCTGGGGACCACGGAACAAGTCGTCGATGTCCTAAAAAGCGCCTTGAATTTTGACGATGTGGCATTTGATCGCGATATTGTTGATAAGAATTATGACATTCTCTGCTACCTGCGCGATTACCAGTTGCCGGGTTTTGTAACCAAACTGGCGCATTTTTTAACTGATCCCGATGAACGCGTCCGTTTTGCCTGTATCGAAGCACTACTGGAACAGGACAGCTCCGATGTTCCAAAGCTGGTCGAAAGCTTTATGGCTGACAATTCCGCCGAAAACCGTCGGATCAAAAAGGCCGTGGTCGCCGCCTTCTTAAGCAAAAAATGGCAAGTCAGCGATGTTTCCGTATTTGTAGATGTTCAAATAGAACCAGGCATCAGCGTCAATAAAAAAGGTTATCTGGACAAGACCTAAATGTCTTGTTCGCCAAACAAGCCAAGCCGCTGACCATCGGGATCGGCGATTTGATAACACAAGCCATAACCCGGCAGCTTCTTCGGGCCAAAAATCACCGCACCACCAAATTCCTTGGCACGTTGCGCGATCGTCTTCGGCTCCTGAACGCGAAAATATAAGGTTGCCCGGCTGGCATAGCGTTCTTCTGTCGGCTTGTCATCCCGCTTTGCAGGCACCAGGCTGATACCATACGGACAATCATCCGGCACAGTGAGGACCGCGTAGTCATGCATCTCCGCCGGGACGCATGCCCAGCCCAATACCGCTTCGTAAAAATCAATCGAACGACGTAAATCCTGTACGACAATTTCGATCTGACAAAGATTAAGCGGCGAAACGATTTCTTGTTTCATAATGTGGGTCCATAAACTCAATCAACGATGCGACGCGGAATATCCGGATGTAAACGCGTCAAAAGCTCATAATGGATGGTTTGCGCCCAATGTGCAACATCAGACGCCGCAAGTGTTTCCTTGCCGTCTTTGCCAATCAGCGTTGCAACATCACCGACCGTGGCATGCCGTAGATGCGTCACATCCACCATCATCATGTTCATGCAAATACGGCCGACGATTTTGCAGCGCTGACCTTGAATCAAAACATAGCTTTGATCGTTGCCAATCAACCGCGGCAAACCTTCATAGTATCCGACCGGCAAGACGGCGACGCGCATGGCCGCCACGGCACGAAACGTACAACCATAGCCGATATACTCGCCGGCGCGCACCGATTTAAGCGTCGCAATTTTCGTCCTCCAGCTGAGTACCGGCTGAAGCGGGGCGACTTTGTCGTAAGTTTGCAAAAATGACAGGCGCGTGGCCTGCGACGGCCACTGCCCGTAAAGCGAGATACCGATACGCGCGATATCACTCCGACTCTTAGGTAGCAGCAATGCCGAGGCGCTGGAGGCGGCGTGACGCAAAACTTTAAAACCCGCCTTCTCAAAAGCCTGAGCGGCAGCGGTAAAACGCTGTAATTGTAAATCCGCGTATTCATGCTCCAAGACATCTTCCACGTTGGCAAAATGTGTGGCGATGCCAACTACCAAGGCTTTATGCGGTGACAATAAGTCGATGACACGCTTTTCATCGCCCGACAAAAAACCCTGGCGATTCATGCCGGTATCAAACTTAAGATGAACCCGCGGCTTGGCGGTCGCGGCTTTCCACCAGGCGAGTGATTCAAAATCGCGCAGAAATATTTCCAATTTATGTTTATGCGCGGTACGGCATTCTTCGCGGAGCACTGGGCCGACGACCATAATCCGCCCTTTAAAACCAAGGCGACGAATCTGCACGCCTTCAAATACATAGTTGACACAAATCCACGTCAATTTTTGTGACTTCAGACAGTCATAGACTTCCGCCAACCCGTGACCATAAGCGTTGGCTTTTAGGACTGGGGCCACGACTTGTTTCTTGTGCGCTAACTTAGAAAAAATCTGGAAGTTTTTTTGGACGGCTTTGCGACTTAATTCAATCCAGGTATGCAACTCACGATCCTTACAGGCTATACCCCTCGACTCTTAAGCCGTAAATCGACTGATGAATATCTGAGCGAACAAAATGGGGTTGCAGTAAAGATACCTCTTTTATGGGATTTTTGCATCGGCTCTTGCTAGTCGAACGCGTTACCACGCCCACACTCAAATTGCCGCGCATGTCACGCGCATACACAGCTCCCAACGGCATGGCACAGGTCGCAAAATAGTCGAGCGCAAGACCTTCGCCGGTCTCGCGATTACCATAGGCGTAACGCAACGGCGCCACGACTTGCAAACGTGCCGCGCCAATAACGTGATCATCGTCCGGTTGCATCCGCTTGAGCTTGGCACCGGCGACTAACTCGATATTATTATCCGTCACCCGCTCGGCGGTGTAGACATCGGCACCGGCCACACATTGCTGGTTGGGATAACGCGCCACCAGCATGCCAACTTCGGTATGTGCAGGCACAGCAGGGGTTGCTCGTTGATAATCAACCACGATACCGACGGGAGCCTCATTACAGCGGCGCACGTATTTTAGGGCAATGCCGCGACCGCCATGCAAACGTTTGACCGACCGGCTTTTTACTGGTGCCAGCCGCAGTTCATACACAGTGCGCGGATCAACAATTTTTGCGGCCTGCGCGACGTTAACCGCCGCGATATTCAAATGGCCAACCGAGCTCAAACGCAGTTGCGTCTGGCAAGTAGCGCCGGCGCTACCGGACAACTCCTCGACAACACCAATACTGAGCTTGTCGCCGCCAAGCGCATTGGTAAAAACATGGCCGAGTATTTGTCCGCAGCGGGATTCATGCGTTGTCTGCAATAAATTTTGTTCGCGCAAAAATGCGACGTCTTTGGCGGGAACATGCATAAGACGCGCGTTCGTCGTTGTCATCTCCAGCGGCAAAATGGCGCGGAATGACTTCAGAGCAAAACTGGAGATTTTGCTGGTTTGTATTGCCGGTACCTGCGCGCACAAGATCGGGTCCTGGCGCACCAGAACCGCCATGCGTAAAATCCCGTGTTCGAGTGCTTTGACAACCAAACCGACAAAGCTGGCGTCACAACTCGGCATATATTGGACTTCAACACCCTGCTTGCTTTCTTTTATCGCGGTCACCGGCAACAACCGCAAATAGCCGCCCGACTGCTGTGCCAGCGAGCTATTAGCCGCCAGCAGCAGGCCCAATGCAAAAAAGAGCCGCATCATTGACATAGAATCCCCGTTATTTTTAATGAAATTTAATATATTTTATTAAAAATGTCAACATTTTAATAAACATTATAAAAATCCTTTGATTCTACTGACTTGCTTTCCCTAACTGGCTTTGCTAGATTCCTCGAACTGTTCGCAATGCGCTGAAGCATAACACTCTGAATCTATTGGAAAAATGCGGACTACAGGAGCAATCGATGACAAAACGTACTTTTCAACCAAAGAAGAAACGCCGCCTGCGTACGCATGGCTTCCGGGCCCGTATGGCTACGCCAGGGGGACGTAAAGTTTTAAGCTTACGTCGCGCTAAAGGCAGAAAACGCATCGCGGTTATCGCTGCAAGCAAGTAAGCCACAGGCTGTGAGCGGCTTAGCCGCAACACGCCGCTACTTGTTGGAGCATAACAACATGTTCGATTTTTCGCGTACCAACCGCTTATTAAAAAGCCGAGATTTTGAAGCGACCATGAATTCGGGAACCAAAGTTGTGTCCCCGCATTTAGTGGTTATCGCAAATCGTTCGTCTTTGGCGGCAGGCAGACTCGGACTGGTGGTCTCCAGAAAAGTTGGCTCGTCCGTCACGCGTAATCGGATTAAACGCAATTTACGAGAATGTTTTCGCCATATCAAAGATCAATATCCAGGACTTGATGTGGTGGTTATCGCGCGACATAGCTGCGGCAATGTAACCGGATCGTCTCTATGTCAAACGCTGGAACGGATGTTGATATCGCTAACAGGAAAACTGCAGCCATCAGCATCTTCTTAACTAAGTGAACTCTTTAGGCTGGAATGATTAAGAGCATCTGCCAATTTATTATCCGCTGTTATCAGCTAGCGATATCGCCTTTGTTGGGATCGCGCTGCCGTTTTTATCCCAGCTGTTCCTGTTATGCCTCGGCCTGTTTGGACAAATACACCCTGCCGCGAGCATCCGCTAAAATCGCCAGGCGTTTGTTGAGCTGTCATGCTTTACATCCAGGAGGGGTAGATCTGCCGTGAATAATTCCACCGAATCGCGCACTATTATTGCCATCGTTCTTTGCGTACTGTTTTACCTCGGTTACACAGAATACTTAAAACGCAAGTATCCTGACTTCAACAACCCAGGAATCACCAGTGAAACGAAGGAAACACCCGCGACCCAAAGTCCGGATACCGCGGCTGGCCCCGCCAGTATGCGGGCGGGAACCGGTGAAACGGCAACAACAACGCAAAATACATCGGTAAAACGTCTGGGTGCTTTGGCATTACGTTTTGAAACATCGACTTCGATTTATAACTTCGACCAAGATACCGGCGGCCTAAGCAGCATCGTGCTCAAAAATTATCGCGCCAGCAACGGCAAAGAAGCAGGAGCCATTGAGCTGTTGGATTCGCCGTTACGCTTGCAGGGGACAAGCGCCACCGGTAACGCCACACAATTCGCCAACATTTACGAGGGCGAACGCGACGGAGACAAGCTCAGCTTCCATCATCAAGAAGGTGGCTGGAAGATCATGCACACCTATTCGGTCCCCACTGACGGCTACATGATAGACTTGGCGATCAGCTACACCAATACAACCGGCTCACCCATGGATTTGGATGCCGGACTTTTATTGCAGGAAACCATTCAAATCCCCGAAAGCCGCGGCGGATTTTTGCCGGGCGTACCTGGCGAACAATTCCATATCATCACTGATGTGGATGGCAGCCTGAATAAAGAACTGGTTAAAGACTTCTGCGAAGATGCCAGTAAGACCGAAGTCTTGGGTGCTAGCAACGAGAATATTGAATTCGTGGGCTTTGATCGCCATTACTTCTTGAGCGCCTTATTGATCGATCGTCCAAAATTCAGCTTTCTCGTACAAAAAGCAGCGGGCACCACTAGCGGTAAATGCGCG
>CAZZCU010000001.1:0-195659 GCA_964652825.1 uncultured Oligoflexales bacterium | reverse complement strand
TAACCAAAGCCGCCGCGGTCTCGATGAAAAAGATGCAAAAGCTGCAACCGGAAATGCAGAAAATTCGCGAGAAGCATAAAGACGACCCGCAGGCGCAACAAAAAGAATTGATGCAATTTATGGCGGCAAACAAGATCAACCCAGCTAAAGGTTGTCTGCCGATCTTGCCACAAATTCCCGTCTTCATCGCGTTTTACAACGTCTTGTCGCAATCGATCGAGCTGCGTCACGCGCCGTTCTTTGGTTGGATTCACGATTTGTCGGCGCATGATCCATATTATATTTCGCCGGTGATTTTGGGGATCGGCATGTTTATTCAACAAAAACTTACCCCCAATCCCAGCATGGATAAAACTCAAGAAAAAATCATGCTGATGTTACCAATCGTTTTTACAGCAATGATGCTGTCATTGCCTGCTGGTATGGTGCTGTATATGATTACCAATACAATTGTCTCGATTGCCCAGCAGCGATGGCTTAACCGCAAGCTAAATTAATTTTTAGCTGCATAGGAGTGGAACAACATGGAAAGACAACACAACAACTTGGTTACCATCCAGGCTAAATCCTTGGACTTGGCGATTGTTCAGGCGGCATCGGCGCTTGAGACAACCAGTGACAACATTGAATACAAGGTCATTTCGCAATCAAACGGCGGATTCTTGGGTTTGTTTGGCAGCCGCAAAGTCGAAATCTCAGCTTGGCTCAAAAAAGGTCCGCGACGTTCTAATGGCTACGCCCATGGTGCACGCAACAATGGCGCTCAACGAGGAGCAAATCGCCGGACGGAGCATGAAACTACAAACACCGCCGAAACCCTGCCGCCGCTATCCGCTGGTGAGTTGAACAATTTAGTGGAAGAGTTGCGCGGCTTTTGCAGCGATATCTGCGAAAAAATGGCCGGCGAAGCGGTGTCCGTTGAAGCCAATGTTGACGGCGATCGCTTGCTTTTAAATGTCAAAAACAGCTTTGTCACCGAGCAACTAAGCAAAAACATCAAATTGGCGGAATCCCTTGAACATATTCTCCGCAAAAAGCCGCGTCACTTAAAACGCGAGTTGCCGTTTCGTATTTTTGTTGATGCCGATGGCATGCGCAAAACCCGCGAAGACGAACTCAAGGAAATGGCGCAAGACTTGTCGCAAAAAGTTTACACCAACAAAAAACCTATCGTCTTGAATTACAAGAGCGCTTACGATCGCAAGATTATTCACATGGCTCTTGATCAAGATGATCGGGTATACACGAAATCCATTGGTTCGGGACCTAATCGCAAATTGATGATCTTACCTGCCAAGGACGCCAACGGCTTCCCGCAGGATAACGCCTCGTTGTAGCCATGAATCGGAAGCCCATTGCAGCGATTGCTTCGGCTCCGGGTATCGGTGCCATTGCCATGATACGTATCAGTGGCGATGGCAGCCAGTCCATGGTTAAGACTCTGCTTCCGACAGGCTTTATGCCAAAGCCACGCTATCTCCATCATGTCACTCTCACTGACTCCACTAACAATGAAGTCATCGACGACGTGACTGCTGCTTTCTTTACCGGGCCACACTCGTTTACGGGCGAAGACAGCGTTGAGATTTTTTGTCACGGCGGACCTTTTATTTTGCAACGCTTGATGACGGCGTTGCGCAAACTCGGCTGTCGCGATGCCAATCCTGGCGAATTCACGATGCGCGCCCATCTCAATGGCAAAATCGATCTCACCGCGGCCGAAGGCATTAACGATCTTATTCATGCCCAGTCACATCAGCAGTGGGTCGCGGCGCGGCAATTGGTGAGCGGACGACTAAAGGCGGATATTGAACAATTACGCAAAGATTTGCTTGGAGCAATGGCTTATCTTGAGGCGAGCATTGATTTCCCCGACGAAGGTGATGTGAATGTTGGCCGTCAGGATGTCGTGGCGCGCGTCGAGAGCGTGAAAACAGGAATCCAAAGACTTCTCGCCAGCTATCGCAATGGTCGCGTCGCGGCACACGGTTTACGTGTAGCGCTGGTCGGCCTGCCAAATGCCGGCAAATCAACCCTGATGAATATGCTGCTCGGCCAGGACCGCGCCATCGTTACGGATGAACCGGGAACAACCCGAGATTATCTGGAGGAAGGCTGCATCGTCGAAGGCAAGTTAATTCGTTTGTTTGATACGGCAGGTATTCGCAAGACGAATTCGGCAGTTGAACAATTGGGCATCGCTGCGTCATTACGTCTGGCATCAGAGGCGGAACTAGTGGTGGTATTGATCGCTGCGGATACATCAGAGCGCGAACGTCAGGAGATCGAGACCCAGCTAGCAACACTGCCGCAAGCCAACATCTTGCGAGTGCTGACGAAATCCGATCTGGGACAGCTCGCGTGGGCATCATCGTGGCTGCAGATCTCTTGCAAAAACAACACCGGCGTCGATCAACTGCGCCATACGTTGGCCGTGGCCGTCGACAACTGGACCAACAACTTACGTGAAGATGCGTTCGTGACCTCGGCTCGCCAAGCGCATGCTTTGACAGAAGCACAAACTTATATCGATAACTTTTTCGCGGCGGCAGCGAATAATATCTTTGACGAATGCCTCGCCTTTGAACTGCAGTCCGCCACTCGCGCCCTCGCCAGCATCGTCGGCGTTGTTGAAAACGACGAGATCCTCGGCGAAATTTTCAGCAGCTTTTGCGTCGGCAAATAATTCTGTTTTTATCTACATGTCAGTTAACGACCTGTAACTTCGGCGACATAGTTTGTTTTGAGATGAGTTTTTACGATATTCACTTGATTTATTCCAATTTTGGAATAAGATTGAGGCTGAAGTGGTAACGAAGAAATACGTTAGATTTTTAGGCAATTCACAAGAGATTTTACGCGGTTTTCCAGAAGATGTTCGACAAGAAATGGGACATGCCATTTGGGAACTTCAAAATGGTGATATACCTGTTATTGCAAAATCATTCGGACGCGGACTTCAAGAAAAGACATGGACATAATTGCCGCTCGTCTAAAACTTCTAAAAGGTAATATGGTATGAAAAATAAAATGTCAAAAGGCAGGAAGAGTCCACGCCGTAGCTCATCTCCAGCCAGTATTTATGAGCTGCTTGGATTTGAGCGTATAGAAGCTGCGGCGCTAGAGAGAAAAAGCGAGCTCTATACTAAGGTTTTAGCACTAACTAAAGAGTCACGACTGACACAAAAAAAATTAGCTGCGCTTCTTGGCATTAGCCAGCCCCATGTCAGTCAGTTGCTGAACGGCAAAATAAGTCGCTTCAGTGTTGAAAAATTGATCGAATTCGCGGAAAGACTGGGAGCGGAAGTTAAAATTATCGTTCATAAGAAAGCTAGCTGATCATTTTTGATCGTACTTACAAATTCATTGAGCGCACATGCAAATCCCAGTGCTTATTTAAAGCCGACTGCAGATACATGACCGCGAAGGGCGGGAATAGACTCAAAAAGGCCGCCAGGACCGGCGACGTGACGGAGTATTGATTCTGATGTTCGGCTCGCTGAATCATCGCAGCAAGACAATAGGTCATATAAACATGAATCACCGGAATCGCTACAAACCACAACGGTAAGCCGGTGGGATTGGCGCGAGTGTTATGCGAATGCCAGACAATCTCGCGCATGGCTTCGCGATACCACACCAACCAATACAAGCATAAGGTGAGCGGCATTACGAAGCATCCCAGTAAAAATGCATTCTTATGCGCGCCAAGTCGGAGACGAGCGCGCATAATAAAATAGCGATAATTCATCGGCTGTGGTGGCAGCGCCGCTATCATAGACGCCGATCGCGACACCAATGGCTCCGATGGTCGCGTCATCGGCTGATCCGCCAACGCAATTCCCGAACTGGTCTTAGGACGAGCCGGCGCCGGACTGGCAACCTGATTGGCCACAACTTTATTAGACAAGCGACTCGAAGTTGCCGACTTGCCGGCTTTACGCGAAGACTGGTCGGCAAGACCACTGAGAGCTTTAAGTTTCAGGCTAACCAACTCTTCGAGCTGACGTAGCTCGGCATTGGTGTTCTCATCCATTTTGTTGGTTGATGAGATCATGTCGGCCAGTTTTTCGATCGGATACCAGCGGCTAAAACCTTGTTTGCTGACAAAAACGTCGCTCGTGGTATCCGCACTTAGATTGCGCGCAACCAACTGCTTGCCATCATATGGCCCATGCACTTCGCCGTTTTCAAAAACATACCAGCCGTTCAAGGAAACGCCCTTATTGAATAGGTTCCACCCAAGTTCTACGGTATAATCATTGTAGCACTTAGGCGCCCGCGCGTCAGTTAGCTTTGTCGAGCTTCTTACCTACAGCTAAGGTAAATCGTCCATGGATTTCAAGCATTTTGTTGAATGTTTGCAAAACTGCAAGTTTCCGATGGGATTTCCCGGTCATTGGATCAACGGACAATGGTTGGCACAGCCTCGTGGCACGCCCATTAAAGAATCCACCAATCCCAGCACCAATGAAACCATCATCGAGGTTTTGTTGGAGAAATCCACACTGGGCAAAGCGATTGATGCGGCAGCCGGAGCCTCTGAAACGCTGGCTAATCTGGAATTTAATGATCGTATCCGGATACTAAAAAGTTTTCGCCAGGCACTAGCTGACTATCAGGCAACCGCGCTTGAGGCCATGTGCATCGAAGCCGGGAAACCGCAATGGGAAGCAGCTCAGGATTTTGACAGCTCCATTCGTTATCTGGACTGGATCACCGACAATCATGAGGCCGTGCTCGACGGCATACTTGCACCCGCCAAATTGTCGAGTATCCCTGGCAACTATACGATGCAACCACTCGGCGTAACGGCGGCTTTCTTGCCGTTTTCGACGCCACTGACAAGCTTTGTCTATTACTTCGCCGGAACATTGTTAGCCGGCTGTCCCTTGGTCTTGGTGTCGTCCTCGCACGCCGTCTTGACTGGACTACTTCTTGGCTTCATCGATCAGGAAATCAAGCTGCCCACGGGCGCTTTGAATATTATTTTCGGAAATTTCACGGTCTTCAAACAAACACTGGCTGATAAACGGGTGCAAGCGATTGTTTACACCGGCTCACGCGAGCATTGTGACATCTTGCGGCGTGAAGCCCGCAGTTTTGCAGCGCGCGAAATGATCCTACAATCTGGCGGCAAAAACTCTTTGTTAGTGCATTCGTCGGCGGATGTCTCACTGGCTGTACGCTGCGCAGCATTCGGCATGACCAAAAGCGCCGGACAACTTTGCACATCGACCAGTCGGGCATTCGTGCACAGTTCAAAACGCGAAGAATTTTGCGCCGCTCTAGTTGATTACATCGGCAACATGCAAGTCGGACGAACAGACAAACCAAAGAACGCCAGCGATCGTGGACCGTTCATGGGTCCGCTTTACTCCAAAAAAGCTGTCGAAAAATTCCTGCGTTTTCAGACCATGGCGCATCGCGATGCCAAAACCACATTGCGCTGGGGCAAAGCCATCGAAACCGGGACCAATGGTTATTTTGTCACGCCTGGCATTCATCTAATGGCGGATTTTGATCCGAATAGCGCCTACCAAAGCAACGTCTTGTTTTGTCCCGATCTGGCGATTTATGAATACGATGTTCTTGAGAATGCCTTCGCCATGATGAATACCACCGATGCTCCGTTTGCCACCGCCTTTATCGGCGACGCCGAAATTTTAACCTCTCGCACCAGACAGTTAGTGGCTCCCAACATTCTCTTGAATATGCCAACGGTCGAGTACGAAGCCATGATGCCACTGGCAGGTCGCTGGCAATCCGGCGAGCATCGCTATAACAACGCTGCCCTGGCGCTCCTACTTAGCTATCCCAAAGTCATTATTTCCCAGTACCAAGGCAGCGGACCGCTAAAAGCTTGGCCTTAACCGCAGAATTGAATAAAGTCCCTCTCCTGATAGAGAAACGGCAGAACAGCCGGTCACAAGTCTTTTAGACCAGGAGAGATTGCATGCTCGCACCACGCACGCAAGAGCTAGCAAGTTATTGGGCAAGCGCAGCGGTATTCGATGCGAATACCCGCCAGGAAATCGCCCATCTTATCGAGACAAAAAACGCGCATGAATTGGAAGAGCGGTTTTATCGCGATCTGGAATTTGGCACCGGTGGTTTACGCGGTATTCTTGGCGCCGGCAGTGCGCGCATGAATGTTTACAATGTCCGTAAGGCGTCCTGTGCGTTGGCTGCTTACGTTAAAGAAAGTTTTCCGCACGATAAAGATTTACGCATCGCCATCTCTTATGATTCGCGACGATTCTCACGTGAATTTGCCCAAAGCGCCGCCGAGGTTTTCGCCGCGCATGGTATTACCGCCATGCTCACCAAAGAGTTGCGGCCGACGCCGATGTTATCATTCATGGTTCGTCACTTTAAATGTCACGCCGGCATTTGTGTCACCGCCAGTCACAATCCACCAAATTACAATGGTTATAAAGTTTATTGGCAAACGGGCGGACAACTTGTGGCACCTCATGATGCCGAGGTTATCAAACGCTATTTGGCTATAAAATCCTACGAAGATATTCCAACGATTCCTTATCAAGATGGTATGGCTGCGAAAAAAATCATCGAAGTTGGAGCCGATTTTGATGAAATCTATTTTAAAAAGGTTGCGGAGCTATCGTTGCGACCCGAAGGTCGTGACAATTTTAAAATTGTTTATTCACCTCTGCACGGTACCGGTGGCTATCCGGTAACAGAAATGCTCAAGCGTTTTGGCTTTAAGCATGTGCTGATGGTGCCGGAACAGGCCGCCCCGAATGGTGATTTTCCGACCGTAAAATATCCCAACCCCGAAGAGCCTGAAGCATTGGCACTCGCAGTAGCACTCGCCCAAAAAGAACAGGCTGACCTAGTGCTGGCCACCGATCCCGATAGCGATCGTATTGGTATCGTGGTGCGCGAAAAAGGCAAGTATCTGTTCCTAAACGGCAATCAGATCGGTTGCCTTCTGGTCGAATATTTTTTATCGGGATTAAAGGCCGCCAAGCGTTTGCCAAAAGACGCGCTCGTTATCAAGACAATCGTCACCACCGATCTACAGCGAGATATCGCCGAGCATTACGGCGCCCAATGCGACGAAACTCTCACGGGCTTCAAGTGGATTTGTCAGCTCATCGAAGACTATGAAACCGGCAAGATCAAACCATACAAAAAATACGTCTGCGGTGGCGAAGAAAGCTTCGGCTTCCTGGCTGATAGTTTTGTGCGGGATAAGGACGCCGTTTCAGGCTGCGCGATTGCCGCCGAAATGGTCGCCTATTACAAAAGTCAGGGTCTGACGCTTACCGAGGTTCTTGATCAATTGTTCAAACGTCATGGGGTGTATCAGGAATCCCTTTACACGGTCACTTTGCCAGGCAAAGAGGGGGCAGAGCGTATTTTGCGAATGATGCAGAGTTTACGCACCAATCCACCGTTGCAAATAGACGGAGTTCCTGTCGAAAAGTTGCGAGATTTTGGCGGCAAACAAGAATTTGTTGTGAAAAACGCAGCTCTGCAAAAAGTCAATGATCTCACGCTGCCGGGCTCTAACGTGTTACAATTTATATTGTCGGATGGCACCAAAATCAGCGCGCGTCCGTCCGGTACTGAGCCAAAGATCAAGTTTTACGTTTCCGTGCGCAATGCAAACGCCAAGGGTGCCGACGCCGCTACTATCGAAACCATTAAGGCGGATTGTAGCGCGCGGGTTCGCCGCATCGAACAAACGTTCGTGGCGATCGCCGAAAAAGCCTGACTGCCGCCACTATAGTGGGAGCAGTTGTCGCAAGCTGACTAACGTTATGGGAAAGGATGCCCTACGTGTTGCTCAATCACATTTTTGTAGTTCAGACGTGGCTCATTGCCGTAGCGATATTTGCTACTGCAACCAGCCAAGCATATGCTGCTGTCGCTGCGGACTCTTATGAGAAAGTCACCGACAGCAAAGATGTTGTTAAAAATAAAATCTATCCCAAGAAGGGCCGTCTGGAAATCGCTGGGCCCTCGCTTGGTTTGATCATGAACCAAAGTTATGTCAATACAATGCTTTTGCACGGCGGCATTCAATACTTCCCCAACGAGACTTGGGGTATCGGCGCTGAAATCGCTTTGGGCATGAACAGTGACAAGAGCGAGCGCAATTGCATCGAGACCTTCTACATGGACCCGCGCGGCAACATCGCACCCGAATGTGGCTCACAAGGCAACCCTGATGAAGATCTCGCCCCTGATCTTGGCGGAAAATACGGTCCGGCCTTTGTACCCATTCGCGAAATCAAATTCATTGCCGCCGCCAACTATATCTGGACGCCCGTTTACGGCAAGCAGCTGTTCATGCTGAGTGCGACGAGTTACTTCGATCTTTTCTTTATCGTCGGCGGCGGTATTGTCAGCTCTGATTTTTACGCAAAACGTGACACTTTGAATAACGGCAATCGCCCGCGCGGTGACGCTATAAGCGAAGGCGGCGTACGCACCTTGCCACCAGGCATCGGAGCCGACCCGAGCGACGCTGATTCATATGGCGAGGCCGGACGCCCGGCACCGGAAAGCCAGACCAATCTGTTGCTCAATCTTGGCATCGGCCAGAAGTATCATTTTTTAAAACGCTTTTATTTTAAAGCGGAATTGCGTAACTTTACTCTCCTGGGAACACCATCCGGCTTCGATAATTTGTTTGCAATATGGGGCGGGTTCGGCGTTCGCTTCTAACTTTATTTAGATGACGGACAACGCACATGAAATCGCCCACGCTGGTGAATCACCCGGCTCTTGTTAATTTGCCGGCGGACAATTATCCGCTGGTCGAGCCAATTTATCAGACGGTCAAATTTTCTTTCGACGATCCCAAACAAATCGAAAACTTATTCCTTGGCCAACGCAGTGGCTTCTTCTACGGCCGCATTGCCAATCCAAGTGTTCAGCAACTTGCTGACACTCTTGCCCAAGTGCAGGGACGCGATGCGGCTTTATGCGTTGCTTCAGGAGTCGCGGCAATTAATACCGTCTTGTTCTCACTCCTCAAACAAGGCGATCACGTGCTGATGTTCTTGGAATCATACAAGCCCACACGACAAATCGTCGGCGGTTTGCTGAAAAAATTTGGCGTGAGCAGTACTGTCTTATCGATTCTGGATATTGCTGGTATCGAACGCGAGCTACAAAAACAACCAACACGCCTGATGATCTTCGAGAGTCCAACGAATCCGGTTTTACGCATCGCTGATCTTACTCACATAACAAGACTTTGCCGGCGCTACGGCGTCGTCTCGGTATTGGATAACACGTTCGCCGGCATTCATAATCATGGCCAATTCGATATTGACGTATTTGTACATAGCTTAACCAAATTCGTCGGTGGTCATGGCGATGTGTTGGGCGGCGCTATTATTAGCAACAAAAATTTGATCGATACGTTTCAAAAAACGCTGATTGATGTCGGTCCATGCATGGACCCGCACGCCGCCCACCTATTCATGCGCGGACTAAAAACTTATTTTATCCGCTACGAACGTCAATGCGCCAATGCCCAAAAAATCGCGGCCTGGCTTGAGCAACAAAAAACCATCCAACGGGTGTTTTACCCGGGCTTGGCATCACACCCGCAACACGCATTAGCGAAAACACAGATGCATGATTTTGGCGCCATGATCAGTGTGGATCTCAAAAATACTAATAGAGATGAAATGTTTAATGTCATCAGTCGTCTGAAATTATTCCAACTCGCCGCCAGCCTTGGCTCAACAGAATCATTAATCGCACCGAGTAAAATTTTGTACGGCTACGATCTCGATGATAGCCAACGAAAAATCGCCGGCATCGAAGAAACCACATTACGTTTATCCATTGGGATTGAAGATGTCGACGATCTCATCGCCGATTTGCATCAAGCTTTAGCTGGGTCGTAAGTAGGGTGGTGAGCTGCATTTTAAATAAGCAGCTCTAACATGTCATATTATAACCAATTGAAATAACTGATCTTATTTAGGGGTCCGTTTTGGCGCGAAAAAATCCAATGAAATCAGTCGTCTGCAATATATTGATATTATTGATATTTTTAAATCTTAGGCAAAGTATTTCTGTGAAGGGCGTCACCTACGTAATTTAGAATCAAGAATCCGTGCTTTAGACGCGTTCGGAACAAAACCACCATCCCGCATTTGTTCCGGGCCACCCATCCCCTAAGGCACAAACGCCTAGCCACCGCTTGGACTACTTACTTGTCCAACGACATAAGCCAACTGCTCATTGGCTTTCGGACCTCCCCGGCAAAACCGGGGAGGCGCCAAGTCTCTCGAAACGCCTTTTCAGCTTTTGCCAATCGCCGCCCGAAAGTAGGGAATCGTTTTCGCGATACCGTCTTTTAATGACACACGCGCTTCCCAGTTTAGATACTTCTTCGCCAAAGTGATATCCGGACATCTTTGTTTAGGATCATCAGCAGGCAAGGCTTTAAAAATCATTTTAGATTTGCTGCCTGTTTGTCGCAAAACCTCTTCGGCCAGTTCGATCATTTTAAATTCACCAACATTGCCTAAATTTATCGGCCCGATAAATTGATCTTGTTCCGCAAATTTAATGATTCCATCCACCAGATCATCAACAAAACAGAATGATCGCGACTGGTGACCATCGCCATAAATCGTAATATCCTCGTTGCGCAACGCCTGGACGATGAAATTACTCACGACACGACCATCATCAACAGCCATGCGTGGTCCATAGGTGTTAAAGATTCTGATCACCCGGATATCAACGTTATTTTGCCTATGATAATCAAAGCACAAAGTTTCCGCGACACGCTTGCCCTCATCGTAGCAGCTACGAATACCAATCGTATTGACGTTACCCCAGTATGTTTCTGGTTGTGGATGCACGTTGGGATCGCCGTAAACTTCGGAGGTGCTGGCTTGCACAAAGCGAGCTTTGACGCGCTTTGCCAACCCAAGCATATTCATCGTGCCCAGGACATTGGTCTTGATGGTCTTGATCGGATTATGTTGGTAATGCACCGGACTGGCGGGACAAGCAAAATTGAGGACTAAATCCACCTCGGCAGCATACGGATGAACGATATCGTGACGTACCAGGTCGAAGTTGGAGTTTTCCAGCAAATGCTGAATATTGGCGCGGCTGCCGGTGAAAAAATTATCTAGGCAGATAACATTCCAGCCGTTGTCCAAGTAACGCTCGCAGAGGTAACTGCCAATAAACCCGGCGCCACCGGTAATCAGAACCGTGCGATCACCCGTTGCTGTGCCCATACAACTCTCCTCTTCTGGAAGTTGCGGATTTTATGCTACCTTTAAGCTTCTTGCATCTCGTTTTTCCGGCACTTTCTTGGGGGTTGCGCCACATGAATATCCACGAATACCAAGCCAAAGAGCTCTTTCGCCTGAATGGGGTACCCGTACCAGAAGGTTATCTGGCAAGAACCCCGATCGAAGCTGAGTTCGCCATGATGCGTCTGGGTACGCCCAAAGCCGTGGTTAAAGCCCAGGTTCATGCAGGTGGACGCGGCAAGGGCGGCGGCGTTAAATTGGTGTCATCCCCAAGCGAATGTGCGGAAACGGCGAAAAAAATGCTCGGTATGCGGCTCGTTACCCCCCAAACCGGCGCCGAAGGCAAATTAGTCCGCAAAGTCTATATCGAATCAGGCAGCGCAATTGCAAAAGAATACTATCTTGCAATGACTGTTGATCGGGAAACCGCGACTATCGCCATCATGTTCTCGACGGAAGGCGGTATGGATATCGAGGAAGTCGCGGCTAAAACGCCCGATAAAATTATTACCGCTTTCGTGGATCCTACCGTGGGGCTGCAAGATTTTCATATCCGAAAAATCATCTATGGCTTCAAGCTACCCAAAGAAATCAGCAAAGAATTTACCGCCATCATTAAAAATCTTTATAAAATGTTTTTGCGTTATGATTTTTCGCTGCTCGAAATCAATCCATTGATCGTAACAGCGGAAAATCGCCTGATGGCGCTTGATGGCAAAATGAACTTCGATAGTAATGCTCTTTATCGTCATAAAGATATTGAAGCCATGCGCGATTTTGAAGAAGAAGACGTCCGAGAAATCGAAGCCTCCAAATATGGTCTGAATTATATCGGTCTCGACGGCAATATTGCTTGCATGGTTAATGGCGCCGGTCTGGCCATGGCAACGATGGATATTATTAAACACTACGGTGGACAACCAGCAAACTTTCTTGATGTTGGCGGCGGCGCAACTCAGGAAATGGTCACCAATGCTTTTAGAATTTTGTTGCAAGATGACAACGTCAAAGCCGTGTTTATCAATATCTTTGGCGGAATTATGCGCTGCGACGTTATCGCCAACGGTGTTGTGGCGGCGGCACGCGAGATAGGTCTTAAGCTACCTGTCGTTGTCAGACTTGAAGGTACGAATGTTAATGAAGGCAAACGTATCCTCGAAGAATCAAAACTGAATCTAATTGTTGCCGATAACATGGCCGATGGCGCGCAAAAAGTCATTAAAGCTGCGCAAAGCGGAAAGTAGGAGCTGAGCATGTCGATTTTAATTAACGAAAAAACTCGCGTCATCACCCAAGGTATCACCGGCAAATCCGGGGAATTTCATACCAAGTTATCGCAGGAATATGCCCCGCGTTTTGTCGGCGGTGTCACTCCTGGCAAAGGCGGTAGCAAGGCAGTGTGTGATCTACCCATCTTCGATACGGTCAAAGAAGCACGCGACAAGACTGGCGCGAATGCCTCCATGATTTTCGTGCCGCCACCTTACGCGGCTGACGCGATTTTGGAAGCAATCGATGCCGGCATTGAACTAATTGTCTGCATTACCGAAGGCATTCCGGTTTTGGATATGGTACCGGTACGCAAAGCTCTGGATCGCACCAAACAATCACGTCTCATCGGGCCGAACTGTCCGGGAGTTATCACACCAGGCGCATGCAAAATCGGCATTATGCCCGGCCATATTCATAAGCCCGGTAAAGCCGGCATCGTCTCCAAGTCAGGCACATTGACCTATGAGGCAGTCGGACAAACCACTGCCGTCGGACTCGGTCAATCGACCTGTGTCGGTATTGGCGGTGATCCGATCAACGGAACCAATTTTATCGACATTCTCGCAATGTTTGAGGAAGACAAGCAAACCGAAGGTATCGTGATGATCGGTGAAATCGGTGGCGATGCCGAAATCAAAGCAGCACAGTTCATTAAAGAGAATGTCAAAAAACCCGTCGTTGGTTTCATCGCCGGACAAACCGCACCTAAAGGCAAACGCATGGGCCATGCGGGAGCGATCATCTCGGGCGGCCACGGCACTGCCGCCGAGAAAATTGAGGCTCTGAAAGCTGCCGGTGTCACGATCGCCATGACACCGGCGGAGCTTGGCAGCAAAATGGCAGAAGCTTTAACCAAAGGTGGTCGCCGCTAGACGGCGCGATTGCATGCTGGGAATACGTCATTGCCAAGGCGTTGCCATCGATCTCTGGCAGGGAGATGTGGAATTGTTTGTCAATGATCTGACAATACGCATGCAAACCTTAGGTGCTGACCAGATTAATGCCAAACTTGTTGAATTGCTCCAAAGCAGCGAACAAAAAATCGCTCGGCACCTAGCCATTGATGTCGGCACAAACATGGTTGAGTTTGCGACACAGCTAATGTCAGAACTCCACAAACTTTTAAGCGAGCAACCACGTAAAAGCTTGCGACGTTTGACGTTCGTGTTACCGGATTTGAATTCTTACTACGTTTTTCAGGATGCATTGTTTCGTTATTTTCCCGAGTAAAACTCATGGCCACGATCAAAAACGCGCCGTTAAAAAATCTTGCTTACTACCGTACTGGCGGAAGCTGTGACGTCTTGTATGCACCTGAATCCACGGCCGAACTGGAACAGCAGCTAAAAGACATTAGTGCGCAGCAACTTTCGTACTTTGTCTTGGGAGGCGGCACCAATTCGCTGGTCATGGATGACTCGTGGCCTGGAGCCGTCATCAGCTTTCACCTGCTGAATCGCATCGAAGTACGAGGCCCATCTATTTATGCGGAAGCCGGCGCCGACAACACCCAAGTCGCGAAAACAGCACTCCAAGCCGGACTTGGCGGCATCGCCTGGATGAACCGCTTGCCAGGACAAATCGGCGGTACCGTTCGCATGAATGCGCGTTGCTACGGCGGAGAAATCAGTCAGGTTGTGGATAAAGTGTGGGCATACACTATCGCGGGTGAAGCCAAAACTTATTCTGACCCAAAGATGTTCAAGGGTTATAAAGATACGCTTTTTATGCACAGCCGTGAAATCATCGCTGCCGCCAATATCCGACTAACTCCGACGTCGGAGTTGACCACTATCGAGCAACAAATGAATTTTTGCGAACAAGATCGTACCAGTAAGGGTCAGTTTGTCTTTCCTACCTGTGGCTGTGTTTTCAAAAATAATTACACTGTCGGCGTACCCAGCGGTATGTTGCTGGAACAAGCGGACTGCAAACAACTGACACATGGCAATGCCAGCATAAATCCGCAGCATGCAAATTTTGTTTACAACAAAGGTGCAACCGCCAACGATATCTTGGAATTAACACTTAAGATGCGCGAAGCGGTTTATCAAAAATTCGGCGTATGGCTGGAATACGAAATGGAGATTCTAGGGCATGTGCCTGAACATCTTTGGCGCCGCATTCGGGAAAAACGGCTGGCACAATTTAATGACATCGCCCTTGAGCCACTGCGCAAGAAATTTCAAAGCCGCTAAGATTTAATTTTTGCTTCGATGACATCAAGACGCCGATCTCTCATCTCAAGTTCTACAGCCAACTCTTCTCGCGTAACCGAACGCTGATAGTTGTGATTTACGACTTCCAATATCATATCGACTTTGTGGGCTATATCTTCTTGGATGACGCCTTGGCGATGAACCTCATTTTCTAGGACATCAAATCTCTTATCAATTTGCTCAAATTTTCTATCAATCTGGTCGAATTTTTCATCAACCCTGTTGAATCGTTGATCGATTTTTATAAAAATCTCATCGTGCTCAGCTAGTTTCGCCATAATTTGGTTTTCCATTCCTTTTCCTCCCACTCGCTTATCTTTGCGAAAACCAAACAGGTTGGCAACTGACATGATCAGCTTAAGCTTAGACACTAATATTACTGGTTTTTTAAAAAACCAACCCAGCTTATTGAATTTCGCGCAGCATTTTAAACGTATAAATGCCGGTACCATGGCCGTCGCTAAACTTGATCTTCATCGCATAGCGACCTACCGAATCAATTTGCACGGGCCGAACAGAATCAGCGATATCTTCAGCTTTCAGCGTCCGTTTATGTGTCCATTCATCCACGCAAGAAGCGCAGGGACATTGACGACGCAATTCAACCACGTCGTACCGCGACGTATGCTCATCGGTCCACCGGATTCCCAAAGTGCGGCCATCGAGTTGCTCGATATTTTTTACGCGAATGCTATCGTACATAAATAATTCCTACTGCCAGACAAGAGAAAATTGCGCCAACGCACCCTGATCTTGTGCGTGTAAAATCGAAAGCTGCGCCGCAGTCGCGCCGGCTGCTTCGCTATATGCTTTGGCCGACAAGGCTTCGGGGGAGGATTTCACAACAGGTGCCCCCTCATCAGATGCCAACGCCACCGCGCCTTCAAGCGGAATTTCTCCGAGAATTGGCAAGCCAAATTCTCCCGCGACCCGCTTGCCGCCACCGGAACGGAATATTTCATGCTTTTTGGTGCAGCCATCACAAACAAAATAACTCATGGTCTCAATCACGCCCAACACCGGAACCTTCATCGTTTCAAACATCGAGATGGCTTTGCGCACATCAATTAAAGAAACTTCCTGAGGAGTCGTAACAATCACCGCACCGGTCAACGGCGCCAGCTGCGATAGAGTTAATTGAATATCACCTGTGCCCGGTGGATAGTCGATCACCAGATAATCAAGTTCACCCCAGGCAACTTGGGTCATAAACTGCTTGATAATCTGAGCCGCCATCGGGCCACGCAGGATAGATGCTTTGCCAGCGGAAGAAAACATCGCCACCGAAATAATTTTAATGTCGTCAACAACGGGCGGAATGACAAAATTGTCCTGCGTCATCATCGTCGGATTATCAACTTTGGTCATCAGCGGAATGGACGGTCCGTAAACATCGGCATCGAGAATACCGACTTTAGACCCTTGGGCCGCTAGGGCATAAGCCAAATTCACCGCAGTGGTTGATTTACCAACACCACCCTTGCCGCTAGCAACAGCAATGATGTTTTTCACACCGTGCAGCGCCGGACTAGCGCCAGCCTGTGGCGCCTGACCGCGCGTCACCGCCGACATTTGTACATCAACATCGGTGACGCCAGAAATTTCCCGGATTGCTTTTATGCACTGCGCTTTCAGCATATCCTTTACCGGACAAGCTGGAGTGGTCAACTCCACAACCACCGACACCCGGCCTCCGGCGATCTCAATGCTCTTAACAAAGCCCAGACTGACGATATCTTTGTGAAGATCTGGATCAATGACGGTTTTGAGAGCGGTTTTGACTGCATCTTCATGAATCAAGCCGCCACCCGGAATACCGCGCAATTTATCTGTTACGGTTTTAATTAAACTCACTGAACTGCCTCAACGGTTAGTGGCCCATGGCCTCAATAAAATGCTGCGCTTGAATCGCCGCCTGACAACCCATGCCAGCCGCCGTGATCGCTTGCCGGAAAAACGGATCGGAAATATCGCCCGCCGCAAAAACGCCGGGGGTTTTAGTTTTAGTGAATTCACGAATCTTAATATAGCCATGTTGATCCACATCCACATATTCCAGAAACGGCCCGGAATTTGGTGTGTGTCCAATCGCCATAAACAAACCATCCGCCTTGAGTTCACTGATTTCTCCGGTCTCACTATGCTTGATTTTCAGTCCGGTAAATCCCGTGTCGTTAGCCACCAACTCCAAAGGTGTATAAGGTGTCATGATTTTGATCTTTGGATTGTTGACGGCACGATCTGCCATGATTTTTGATGCTCTGAACTCGTTGCGACGATGCAGCAAAATCACCTCTGAACACAACTTGGAAAGATAATTGGCTTCTTCCATCGCCGAATCGCCGCCACCAACCACGATCACTTTCTTGCCCTTGTAAAAGAACCCATCGCAGGTTGCGCACGTCGATAAACCACGACCCATCAAATCCCGTTCACGTGGCAGCCCCAGAGTTTTGGCCGTCGCTCCCGTACTAATGATCACCGTCTTGGATAAAATTAATTGATCACCAGCCCACAACTTTAGTGGCTGCGCGGAGAAATCCGCCTTGGTGATTTCCTCATAAATAATTTTGGTGCCAAATCGCTCGGCCTGGGCCGTCATGTCCTGCATAAGTTGCGGTCCCATGATACCATTAGCAAAGCCCGGGAAATTTTCGACTTCCGTTGTCGTGGTCAGCTGACCGCCATGTTGTAGGCCGGCATAGATCACAGGTTCCAGCGCGGCGCGGGCAGCATAAATAGCCGCTGTCAAACCCGCGGGACCCGTACCGATAATTGTGACGTTGTTCACCTGAGCGCTCACGTTTAAACTCCTTATTCAGGAAAACGTCAAAGACTTAAAGGACAAGTGAAGGTATCAGGTTATGCGCCTTGCAATCAAGCTTCTTACCGCCTACTGCTGTCTTGGTTTGAGCGGTACTGCCTTATACGCTCAGGTGCCTGGCGCTCTTGCGGGCCGGATCGAAAAAATCCTGCAAAAAGACCGTCTGGCCGTCCAACGAGCCATCCTCATCCAGCGGGTGAGCGATGGTCAGATTCTCTATGAACATCATGCCGATCAGCTGCTTTCTCCCGCCTCGGTAACTAAAGTCATCACGGCGGCGGCTGTTTTGCATAAACTGACGCCCGGCTATCTCTTCAAAACCAAATGGTATTACACGGGTGAGCGCAAGAACAGCAGCCTGCACGGCGATTTGGTTGTGGTTGGCGAAGGTGATCCCTTTCTTGTCTCAGAAAAACTCTGGCAACTGGCCGCCGATCTTAAAAACATGGGCTTAGACACCATCGAGGGTGACTTAGTCATCGATAATACCTTGTTCGATGATGAGGGCCGCGATGTATCGCGAACAGGTGGGGCGATACGTAGTCGCAACGCTTATGACGCGCCAGTGTCCGCATTTGCGCTCAATTTTAATACGCTCGCCTTCATCATCGCACCAAATACGGCCTCTGGGCAGCCCGCCCGTATCAGCTTTGATCCTTATGCAATCAACGGAATGAGCATCGAGAATCAAGTGCGCAGTATCAACCCCGGCGGCGCGAATAATTTACAGATTGTGCGTCACAGCCACAATAATGGCACTGCTAAATTCGTGGCAACCGGAACCATCGCCGGCGATGCGTTACCCCAAAAGATCTATCGTTCGGTAGGGGAGCAAAATTATACCAATGGTGAATTACTGCGCGCCTTTTTAAAAGCCGCCGGAATAACCTGGAACGGCAAAACAAAGATCACCGGCAAGCCGCCGCAAGCCAAGTTGCTCTATCAACTTGATAGCTATCCGCTTAGTCACATTGTCAGCGGCCTGAACAAATTTTCTAATAATTTTATCGCCGATATGCTGGTGAAACGCTTGGGCGCCAGCTTTTACAAGAACGGCACCTTGGACGCGGGCATGCGTGTTATCAATGAATTTATGCGCGACAGTGTTGGCATCAAAACCAACTTTGAATTGCGCAATGGCTCCGGACTCAACACGCAAAACCGGATCACGGCGCGACAAGTGGCAAATCTATTGCGGTACATGGAAACTCGTTTCGATTTATTCCCGGAATTTTTGGCGAGCATGCCAGCGGCCGGACTGGACGGCACGCTTGCAAAACGCTTTCGCGATCGCAAAACCAGCGCCGCACGTGGCTTGATTCGCGCCAAGACCGGCACCCTCACCGAACCGATTGCCGTCGCCTCATTAGCAGGCTATCTGCGCGATCCGCAACTGGGGCTCTTATCATTTGTGATGATCGACAACGGCCAAATAAATAAGCCGCAGCCATCGATCGATAAGCTGCGGCAGATTCAAGATGAAGTCTTGGCTACGGTGCTGTCTAATTAGGCGAACACCATCTTAAATACGCGTACGTGGCTTAAATTCCGGTCTTGTCTCCAACCGAATACGCATGCGCGTTAAAGCTTCGCGTGCTTTCATATATGACTCTTTGCGAGGCATTTCCGCGACGGCTTTCTTGGCGATCTCGCGCATCTCAGCAACATCTTTAGCAACCTCAGTGGCACCAGACGAGCTGACTCTCGAAACAAAGGCATTCATCGCTTCCACCGCCGCCTGTGAGCGGGTGGGATTACCGTTCTTCAAAGAACTGAAAACCGCCGTCTCATAAGCCCCGAGACGATAGTTATTCAACAGACCAATATTACCGCCAGTTGCTGTTTCAGCGCGCGCGTATAACATGTCGGCAACTGCCACCTTATTTGCCAGCCGCGCACTTGTCTCTGCTTCGATCAGATACTTAGCGATTAACTCAGCAGCCACAGCGCGCTGTGCTCCAGCCCGACTGTAGTACTCATTCATAACCCGGTCGATATTGGTTTTTAAGGTTGCTTCGTTGATAGTCGCCGGATCGAGTGCAGCAAGCGCCACATCAAGACGGATTTTGCCGCCATGAACATCCTGAGCAAACGCATCTTGCGCGCGCATGCGCTCTTGCAACACCATGTCCATATTTTTCAGCGAACTAATCGCCTCTGCTTTGTTTCCGCCTTGCTCCACAAAATCATGAGCAACATCAATCGCATCGGCAAGTCGACTGCCAAAAGTCATGCGCACAGCTTTTTCTTTAGCCAATGTTGCGGCTTCTTTTATTTGACCGGTAGTACGATCACGAACAATCTCGCCTTTGTTGGCGCGTTCTTCAAAACGCTTGGCTTCTTCACTTGCCGGATCGTTCAACCCGGCTTCGCGCGCAACTTCCGTAGCATCTTTGCCAGTCATGACGCCTTCTTCCGTAACCAAAACAGCAGCCGAAGCTTCTTGCTTCAAAAGAAACTCTTTGATCGACAGCAAACGTTGCAATGACTCAACCCGTCTTTCGTTCGGCCGCGGACGGGATTCGGTTGTCACGGAATCACAGCCACCCCAGCCAGCACCACCGCCGGTTGCCAGCAAGTGACCTTTGCCCGGTGTTTTACAAGCTGATACCACAGCCATGACTGCAAGAAGCATAACGAGATCTATTGCTCTGATGTAACGCATATTAACCCCTTGGCCCTTAACAACGGTATAGATTTGATTGAATTTGTTCATGGTCCCATCGACCCCCAAAATTGTCAATTGCTAGTCCCTATAGGTATAAGCACCAGAAGCAAAAGCCTGATCCCATGCCCGATCATGTCGGGCCCGAGTTGCGGAATCGCGCAAGGTGCGATAACTGATTTCGACCAATTCCATATGCGCCTGAATCTGTTGTGCCTTAGCCGGATTTTGCGCAACCGCCTCACTCATCGAACTAGTCGTCATCTCGTAAGCCCGCTGGATCTGAGCGACATTCGCATGTCGACTGATCCCTAAAACCATATAGGCATCCACTTCACCTTCGCCAAACCGGGTTTCCGAAATACGGCGCAGCGATCGCAAGGGATTCGCGCGATAATCACGATAAGTTGGAACATCCTGTCGCACCGCGTTAGCACCATGTCCAACACGAAACGACAAAACCATCATCAATGATCTGAGAACTTCGGTTTTAATCTCGCCGATCTCAAACTTGAGCTGTTGCACGGTAGGATCGGGTGTATGTTCACCAAAGTGTGACATGATCCAATGCTCGACAAAAGGAAGTGGTACGAAAACCGCCGTTTCGGCTGCTACCGGAACACCAAAGTCGATAACGCGCATACCAATTGGTGCACGAATTAACGATCTCGACGCCAAACTCGCTCCGGCCGAGCCATACAGCCCGGAATTTATTTTCGTGGCAAGAGCACTACTTAAACGCTGCAAAGGCGGCATACCTGCGAAGAAAGCCAAACCCCAAAGATACTCCTGACCAAAAGCATTCGCGAGCCAGGATTTCTTCGTATCCCACCACGGTTGTAAGCCCGCCAATGAATACCAAGTTTTATTCAGCCAACCAAAAACTGCGGCGCCCATGACGACATTCAAAGTATAGTGCGAGCTGGCGCGCACCACGCTTTGCATGACAACGTTCGCACCCATGCGAATCGACGAATTAACGGCTAATTGCGCACCCGCAGCAACCAAACGACCGATAAACATATGCGTCAACATACCGGTAGGATTAAGCATTAACAGCATACTGGTTGCTGTTGCCTCCATGGCGGTAGCATCGCATATCTCTTTGACACGCAGCTTGGAGACATAAGTGTGAAGACGCGCTTCCAAAGCATAGCTGTTGGGATGGGATTCGTCGGGGTAACGACAGATATTATCCAGTTTTAGTCGCCCGTCCGCCCCGGGTGCATCAAACCCATCGCCAAGAATATGATTCACGCCAACAATTCTGCGATAACCCGAAAACCAACCCGCACACCAATTGGGAGAAGTCGTAGTATTTGGACCAAAACCCTCCGGGAGTGTGACACTTGCCGAGCCCTGCTGACCGAAGCGATAGTCATAACAAGCATAACGCAGCCAGTGGGCCGCCATACTATCGCTGGCGGCTTTGAGCGCATTCTCAAGATCGGTGCGTTTTGCTTTGGATACATCGCCACTTGCCGTCGCTTTCTCTAACGCACCATAAGCCGCGCCCACCTGCATACTGGCGACGATAAAGCGATCGATTTGAAACCACCACGAATGAAAACCTGTCTGGCGGGCAAGATATTTCTCTTTGGCAAGCATGCGCGCGGCATTAAAGCCAAGCTCTTTACCTAGGCGCTCCGATAGCGTCGTGTTAACAGTATTCAAAAGATTGCGACCTTCAGTCAGAACCATGTTCAACGTCATGGGATCTTTCATTTCGCTAGGTATGCTGCGCGCCATATCCTCAAACGTCTTGACCCATTGATCGCGAAACGGCAGGAGTATTTCCTGTTGCATGAAGCGTGAGAGCACCAAAGACGCGATCACCGGACTAATCGCGTTGTCAGGATAGTTGACAACTTCATTTGGTCTGTAACTCTTGTACCAAAGCGTCACGCCTTGTCGTAAACTCTGTAGCCAAGCGGTAAGCTGATCGGGATCTGATTTGTTAAGCCGATCAAGATAAATCGTCAAAACTTCCAGGCTATCGATAGTGTTCGCCAGACTCGCCACAACCGAATCGATACCCTCGGTAATCAAGGCTTCTTCTTCCTTGGTCAGATGGCGCATGGGATCGATGCCCATAGCCGCCTTATCTACAGTCACGCCTGCCTCAAGCAGATCGGGACGCTGAGCCAGGACTGGAGCCAAATATTCACCGACAAGTAAATCGCGTACCACCGCCTGCTTAATCTTGCTGGGATCATTGTGAACGCGATATGCGCGGCGGGTCGTTGCCATGAGATTTCGGGCGTCCGCACGTAATGATGCAACGGCACCCGATTCACCACCAGGCGTTTTTCCTTGCTCGGTCAGGCTTTCAAAACCAGTGACTTTATAAAAACGCTGCCAGATGTGAGCTGCCGCTACGCGAAATTCCACAATTTTGGTGGAAGTGCTTTGCGGCATGCTTTTCAAATCAGCGCGGACGCTGTTAAATAACTGTTCAAAATTGAGATCATCATCAGGAAGCTTGAAGAAAGCCGTAACTTCCTGCAGAAAACGTCCACAATCGACCGGATTTTGGCAGACGCGAAAACGGCTGTTGCGCAGGTAAAGCGTCGCAAAAATATCACGAGCGCGGTAATGATTGCCGCCAACTGCAATAGCTTGCATATTGCCGCGATACATCACCTCGGCGAGAACAGCGGCAGCACGTATCTGAATGCGACGATTGTTGTCACGCGCGGCAAAATTATATAAATCGACGATCGCTGGATGATCACTTTTGTAGATACCGTACTGGCGTGAGGCTTCGCTGATAAACTCGATCTTGCCCATCTTGGCCATGAATTCTTCGGCGAGACCGGGTAGCGAACAACCTTCCTGCGCGACTTCCTCACAAGGCGGTCCGGAGGCAATGCCGGAATTTGATCGTCGCGGTTTGCATGACAGCGAAGATGACAAAATGAGCAGGAGAATTACGAGAACTCGTAACATGCGATACGCACCAATAATCAGAGGAATATTTGAATAATTATATCACAAAGACCGTGCTCCCATAGGAACGCACCAGAAACCAAACCGACTTAGATAGGCCTCTTTGCGGGGCCTCATCTAAGTCGTGGAAAAATTTTTAGATTAGTTGGAAAAACCTCTAAGATACGCTTGTGAGTACGCAACCTTAAGCATGGACAGCAACGCTTGTCTCGATGATCCTGAGAAGTTCGCATTTATAACACCAGCATGGGCATGCAGGCTTTGGACCATGACTGTGGGATCAACAAATTGCGTTGGCATACTTAAAGCCGCGGCAAGGTCGGGCAGGGCACCAAGCGGCAAGTTATTACTCGGATTATTCAGATTGGTGTTGTTAGCCGCGATATCACTAATAAGCGGCTGAAGAATGGTAATGGCGGCAGCCAGACCTGGCTGACCAGATAGTGCGGCTATCGCTGCCAAGCCACCACCCGCGACCGCAATCGTATTCGGATTTAAAATTCCTGCTAACGCCGAGCCATTGGTCGGTAAACTTTTGCCATTTTGTACCGCTTGATTCGTAGCTGCCTGCGCTGCTAATTGCACCACCGTCAGCAACTTATCGAAGTCGATCAGCGTCGGCACCGCCGATTGGCCGCCAGGCAACAACGTACCGAGGTGAGGAATGAGCGCCGAGATATCCAGAATCTGACCGGGCTCAAGCTCAGGAATTAAGCCGCCAATCGCAGCGATCTGATCTAGGCCAGGTAAGTTGGCAACGGCGTTAGTGTTAGGAAGATTCGGCAGACCAGGAACAACAGGGGCTGTTACGGGATTGCTGACGACAGTTGAGCTTCCGGCTCCGAGCGCGGCTTGTAAGATTGCCGGCGCAACCTGTTGCCGAGCGGCACCAACGACACGACCAGTGCCAAAGCCCATGATTGCCGAGCTGTTGGATGCATACATTAGGCATTCGCGATTATCGACATGATCCAGACCATAAGTGTGGCCTGCTTCATGTGCGATAGTTTCGGCGGTGAGACCAGGATCACGGTTGCGGGCTGTAAAAGCAAAACCAACATCTGCTGGATTCATGTTACCGCGATCGAACGGCGCCACTCCCAAAACACCGGGACGCTCCGCGCAACCCAAACTTGCGTAACTTCCGCCGACATGAATAGTCGTATACGCACCGGAGGTTGGTTTAATATCCGTTACAATCAAAGCCGCGCCGGCTTTATCAAAATACTGCTGAACACTCGTAAGAATTTGTTGTCGCTCCGCAGAAGAAAAGCCGGCGACTGGAATCGTCGCGCTCCGACCGCAGACGATGAACGATTGACCGAGGCCATAGCCCTTCTCGACAACCGCTCCATCAAAGTTAACATATAAAGTACTTCTGGCGTCGGCCATATACAGCGAACGTTGTTCGAGAAGTTGAAACTGAAGATCAAGTGCGGCTTTGGTATACTCGGCAGGTGGAATAACGACGTCATCGATAGCTTCACCAAGCATCGCGTCATCAGTTCCGTGCGGCACATTCGGCACATCTTTCGTGCCACAGCCGGGCAACCACAGAATAGTAGCGAAAACTCCCAGGCGTAGTTTGCGAAACAAAGACTTTTGCATCATGGCGGTTCCTCTAAATACCGTCTGGACCGTAGTCCAATATTGATGTCGTCCTTGGGGACTCCTATCTGATCGAGAAGCATGTCCCAACCAGTTACCGGGTTCTTCGGCAGAGCGAGGATAGAAATGATAATTTGTGCTAATTATTTGATTTTATTGGTAAAAATTAGGATAATTATTGAAAATTATAGTAAAAGCAAGAACTGGATTTCTGATTTCCCGAAAAACCGCTAACGTATGGTGACGTGACTTAAATACCGGCGATCCGCGGTAAAAACCGCAAGACAAGGTTTCATGCAAACAAATATCACCAGCCAGATCTCCGCATTCAAAAGCATCGTTGGCGACGCTTATGTTAGCAACGAGCCGGAACAACTGAAAATCTACGGACGAGATTGGACCACCGCCCATACACCGAATGCTTCGTTAGTGTTATTTCCGGCGTCCACGGCGGAAGTCAGCGCCATCTTAAAATATTGCAATGAACATAGCCTCGCGGTGATTCCAAGTGGCGGACGTACCGGCTTGGCGGGTGGCGCCGTTGCCACGCGTGGCGAGATTATTCTTTCGCTCGATCGTATGAATAAGATCGAGAAAATCGATCCGGTCGGCATGACCATCGAAGTACAAGCCGGAGTTACTTGCCAAGCAGTACAACAGGCTGCAACGAACGCCGGCGTTTTTTTTGCCCTGGATCTTGCCTCCAAAGGTAGTTGTCAAATCGGCGGTAATATCGCCACCAATGCCGGTGGCTTGAAATTAATTCGTTACGGCGGCGCACGTGAGCAGGTACTTGGGCTCGAAGTCGTGCTGGCGAACGGCGAGATTTTAGATATGAATTACAAGCTACGCAAAAACAATACGGGCGTTGATCTAAAGCAGATATTTATCAGTTCCGAAGGCACGCTAGGCATTATCACGCGAGCTGTATTGCGCTTAATGCCCCGACCGCGTGAATTGGTTTTGTCATGCATGGCGGTCGAATCGTTTGCAGATATTCCCAAACTTGTGCAGTTGTGCAATTTACGCAGCTTAATGCCCACGGCTTTTGAGTTTTTCAGTCATCGCGCACTGGAATTGGTTTTGAAATATCATGCGAACTTATCATCACCATTTCAAGAGAGTGGCTCCTTCTATGTTTTATTGGAATTGGACAGCGATGACCGCGGCCCAGGCGCACAATTGGAACCACTGCTCGCGGTCGCTCTTGAACAAGGTCTTATCAAAGACGCCGTCATTGCAAATTCCAGTGCGCAATTCAATGCTCTATGGTCGCTGCGCGAAAATATCAGCGAATCCGTGGCCAACTATGGACACGTGCGCAAGAATGATATTTCACTCCCCATTGATACATTAAAAGACTTTGTCGCAGAGATGAATGCTATCGTCGAGTCTTGTCCGCCCGACATCGAATTGGTTTTATTCGGCCACATCGGCGATGGTAATTTGCATGTCAATTATATCGCGCCACCGACCCTGGCCAAGGCTGAGTTCAATACGCTCGGTCGCAATATCGAAGAACGCATCTTCCATTTACTACCCAAATACCGCGGCAGCATCAGTGCTGAACACGGTATTGGCTTGCTGAAAAAGGCTGACCTTAAATTTTCGCGCACCGCTCACGAAATCGAGTGGATGAGAAAATTGAAGCACCTGTTCGATCCCAAAGGGATTTTGAACCCGGGCAAGATTCTATAAAGAAATCTACAATTCACCCTGAATGCGTTTGGCTTCAGCAATCAAATCCTTCGGCATGCGCGCACCATAGGTATCAAAGTATGCCAGGATATCCTGATATTCTTTGCGCCATTTCTCCGAATTAACATCAAGCAACTGTTCCATAGTGGATTTGTCGATATTCAAGTTACTGACATCGATAGCATCGGCTGCAGGCAAATTACCAATTGGCGTGCGCTTGGCTTTATCAGCACCTTCGCAGCGTTCGATAATCCAACGCAAAACCCGCAAATTCTCACCAAAACCAGGCCACAAATATTTGCCATTCGCATCCTGGCGGAACCAGTTGACGTGAAAAATCTTGGGAAGCTTATCCGATTTCTTGCCAAAGCTAAGCCAATGCGACCAGTAGTCACCCATGTTGTAACCACAAAAGGGTTTCATCGCCATGGGATCACGGCGCACAACACCCACTTTGCCGGTTGCCGCCGCGGTGGTTTCAGATGCAACCGCCGCACCCATAAGCACACCATGCGCCCAATTAGTTGCTTCCATAACAAGAGGAGTGGTATCGGCGCGACGACCGCCAAAAATAAACGCCGAAATCGGTACGCCACGCGGGTCTTCGGCTTTCGGGGTGTAGGATTTGCATCGCTCGGCGGCAACCGTGAAACGTGAATTCGGCTGTGCCGCTGGGCCGTTAGCGGGATCGTAAGGACGACCGCGCCAATCTGTAAGACCTTCAGGAACTTCCTTAGTAAGGCCCTCCCACCATGGTTGTTTGTCTTTGGTCAGCGCAACATTGGTGAAGATAGCATCGCGATAAAGCATCGCCAGTGCATTGGGATTGGTTTTCGCGCTCGTACCAGGCGCAACCCCAAAATAACCGGACTCGGGATTGATGGCCCATAGCTGCCCATCGTCGCCCAAGTGCATCCAACAAATATCATCGCCAACCGTCCAGACTTTGTAGCCCTTTTGCGAAGGCGGCGGAATCATCATCGCCAAATTGGTTTTGCCGCACGCCGAAGGGAACGCCGCCGCTATATAGGTGATTTTTCCTTGCGGGTCTTCGATGCCCGCGATCAGCATATGCTCCGCAAGCCAACCTTCGCTACGTCCTTGCCAGCTTGCAATACGCAAGGCATGGCATTTCTTGCCAAGCAATGCATTGCCCCCGTAACCGGAGCCGATACTTTTGATCATCGCCTGTTCAGGGAAATGCATGATGAAACGATGTTCCAGACTCAGATCACCAATTGAATGCATACCGCGAACAAAATTACCTTCGCGCTCAATACGTTTAAGCGCGGGCGCGCCCATACGCGTCATGATTCGCATATTTGCCACAACGTACGCGCTATCAGTGACCTCAACCCCACAACGCGCATACGGCGAATCAATGGGTCCCATGACATAAGGCACCACGTACATAGTGCGATCTTTCATACTGTCGGCGAATAAGGCATTTACCTTCTCGTGAGCAGCAGCTGGATCCATCCATTGATTGTTTGGACCCGCATCTTCTTTGTTCTTCGTGCAAATAAAAGTCAGATGCTCCGTGCGCGCAACATCGGTCGGATCTGATCTATGCAGATAACAATTGGGATGTGTTGACTGATTCAGCTCAATAAGCTCACCAGAAGCCAGCATTTGCGCGGTCAGTTCTTTGATCTCTTCTTCCGACCCGTCACACCAATGAATGTGTTTTGGTTTGGTGAGATTGGCGACTTCTTCTACCCATGCCTTCAGTTCTTTGTTTGTTGTTGTCATTTTATCTAGGCCTACTTTCTTTAAAACACGAACACAACAGAAAGGCCCCGATCTTACCAAATGCGCAAAGTCGGTGTCAGTTACTATTTACAGATTAGTATGAACCTTTTTTTGATCGGCGGCGGGGCCGGACAATAGGGAGGATATACTTTTAATTACAATATCTTATGTTAGAATACTTTTTTGTGCGGAAAGTCCGACCACCATGAGTTATATCGATCGCCCCAATTGCAAAGTTTACTATGATATCCATGTCGCGGGTACTGATTGGGTGACGCTCGTCAATGGTCACACCCGTACGTCTACGGATTTTCGCACGCTGGCTAAAAAGCTAAATTCCGTTGGCTTTAGCGTCATGGTGTTTGACAACCGCGCTTCCGGAAAATCGGAAACCAGCATACCCTTCACCATGAACGACATCATCGAGGACATCAAAGCTATCCTCGCCACTGAAGGCATCCATTCTTCACATGTCCTGGGCATCTCAATGGGTGGCGGAATTGCCCTCGGCCTGACGCTGGCGCACCCCGAACTGATTAACAAACTGATCCTGATCTCAACAGCAGCCAGTAAACGATGGATCCCCAAAAATAGCAAAGAATGGGGCAACACTCACGAGTCGGTGAAAGAGAAAATGACAACTTATTTCACGCCGGATTTCGTCGAACGAAACAAGTTGCTATTAGATGCGATGTCGAAGCAGATTCTAACCGCCATCGCGACAAAAAATTTTCATCAGCAAGTCGATTTACAGCGCGCAGTCATGGCGGATTTTGACGCCACTGAGCGTTTACGGGAGATAAAAGCAGATACCTTGGTTATACACGGCGCGGCAGATAACATTATTAAAGTCGAAGCGGGCGAAGAACTCGCGGCGCATATTCCAAACACAGAGCTTAAACTCTTCGCGGATGCAGGTCATCTGCTGCTTGCGGAGAAGCCCGATCAACTCTATCAAAGCGTTGTTGATTTTTTGCAAAAATAAAGAGGCGGACGCTTTTCAGGGCGTCGCAAAACCGATCAGCATACGAACTTCGGATGGACTCATACCCAGTTGACGGGCAACATCCTCGGGAGTCGTTCCCGAAGCCAGCATCTGCCGGGCATCAATATATTTCTTATCTTCGAGTTCAGACAACACTTCCTGATACGGCACGCGGTTATCAAAAAACTGACTTAGGCGCTCGGCACGATTAACTGTATTTTGTAGGTCGCGTTTTTCTTTCTCAACACGCCGCAACATTGTCTCGATCGCGGCTTGACGTTTGCTTAGTTCAGCCAAGGGTTCCTGGAATTTGCTACTTACTGTTTTCGCCAATGTTTCGACTTCGCGCGTGATCACCTCTGATCCCGAACGAACTTCCTGTTCAGCTTCAGTGGCGATTTTTGTCACACGATCCAGATAATCACGACTGCGAGCCGCAGCGATTGCCAGTTCTTCCTGAACAGTGCGTCTGAGTTCAGTCAGCATTTGCCGCTCTTCGGTAACCTCACGCAAAATATGGCCACCATCATGGCGCTTGGCATAAATGGAATAAAGCGCCGCCATGACAACCAAGTCAAAAACAACCAAGGCTACCATTAAAGCGACCAACATACTCTACCCCTCTTGCAAGTATGACTTCAGAACCTGCTCATCAACTTCATCGATGATCACGGTCTGAGCAATAACCATTTTCTTTTTGCCGCGCTTGCCGACATCTTCTGTTTTTACAACTTTTGCCAGGATACGAAAATTTTCTGGACGATCAACGCGTCCATATTCGACGAAACGTTGCTTGCGCTCCCAGTAATCGGGAAGATTAATTTCAATCTTAAGTAGTGTTCCTTCTGGATAATCGCAAGTAGAGCGAAACTCAATGCCGTGAGGGCTGATAAAAGTCGAATGATTGTCGCCAGAAGGATCGTCACCGATTTTTATCCCATATTGCGCGATGGCAAGCGGTATTTTCTTATTCGCGCGCGGATATTTGCGAATCAAGTCGGGATTAAAATTTTTCTGGACGACAGAATTATCTTGTTCTTCTACAGGTATATTATCGTGCTCGCTCATAGTGCCCTCTGAGAGTATTAGTCAGTCAAAAGTGGCTTAAGTTTTTGGCGCAGCTTATTAACGGCCTGTGTATGTAGCTGACTGACGCGCGATTCAGTCACATCCAAAACTTTGCCAATCTCTTTTAGATTGAGATCTTCGTAATAATAAAGTGACAGAACGAGTTTCTGCTTTTCGGGTAGCTGTTCAATATTTTCGACAATGAGTTCTCGAACACCTTTGCTCTTAAGCTGAACAAATGGATTTTTTGAGCCGACATTTTCCAGACATTCGAGCAAACTCTTGCGATCATGCTGACTCGGTCCAATCAACTCATCAATCGAAAGCAAGGTGACTGCTTTAACCTTGGCAACCATGTCGTAATACTCATCAAGCGTTACACCAACTGCTTCGGCAACTTCTGAATCCTGAGGTGCTCGACCCAGGCGCTGTTCGAGCTCGGCGAAGGTCCGTTCAATGCGTTTAGCTTTATCGCGAATAGAGCGCGGCACCCAATCTTGTGAACGGAGTTCATCGAGAATGGCGCCTCGAATACGAAATTCAGCATAGGTTTTGAATTTATTGTCTCGGCTCGGATCGTATTTTTCAATAGCGTCCATTAGGCCGATGACGCCAGCGCTGATTAAGTCATCAATTTCGATATTGGACGGCAAGCGCGCCGCAATTCTCTGCGCAACAAAACGAATCAGGGGAGCATAGTCCATGATAAGCTGATCGCGCAACTTGCCATCGACGCCCTGCGTATCCTGCTTGTAGCGCTTTACAAGTCCCTTCATACCCCAAGCTTCCTTTAACTAGTCTGCCTTACAGCAAATTAAAATATCTCAGCGCCTGTTCCGTGGGCAGACTGTGCAAGCACGGTATGCCAAAAAACATTGCTGCCTTTTGCTCTGACTTTGATACCGCTGACCAGTCCAGCCATAATTTCGTTCCACGCCTGACCAGCCACCGTGTGCATCATGTCCTGCGCGGCTGCCGCTCGCAAAGTCACCCAGCGCTGTACCTGCGGATCAATGGGCACATGACCTGCATACTGCACATCAGCATCGAGAAACTGCCGCGCAACGTCCGAAATACGGCCGGCGATTCTGCGGCCCTCATCCGGGCTCCGCGCCATGTTCACAATAAGTTTGAAATCTCGGACTTTTTCTTCTTCGCACATAACTTTTATAAATGCGTAAGCATCCGTGATCGCGTGTGGTTCCGGCGTTGTTACGACAACGCGACAATCCGCCGCTGTCGCAAAATGCAACACGTTACTGGAAATTCCAGCACCGGTATCGACCAAAAGAATGTCTGGTTGATCCTCAATAGCTTCTACATGCTCCAAGAGCGCGACTCGCTGCGAGTACGACAGTTGACTGAGCTTGGCGATGCCAGAACCGGAGGGAACAACTTTAATTCCCAGCGGTCCTTCCAATACGATATCCCGCATAGTCACATGACCATTCAAGACATCGCCGATATTATGTTTGGCGTTCAGTCCCAACAAGACATCCACATTAGCCAGACCAAGATCAGCATCCAAAATCGTGACATCACGTCCACCACGTTTGGCGGCAAGTGCAAGATTAATTGTTGTCAACGTTTTGCCAACTCCACCTTTACCGCTGGAAACGCTGATGACGAATGGATTCTTCTTACTGACGGCAGCACCCTTGACGGACGCAACTTTCGCATTGGTATTTTTTACCGCTGACAACGACACTCATTCCTCCTCGGGAGATCAGACGCCGATAATTCTCTCAACTACTCGTTCGCGACTCGCACGCTCCACATCTTCGGGAATTCTCTGGCCGGTACCAAAATAGCTCAGTGGCAACGACCACTTCACTGACAGATTAAAAATCTCACCGTAACTCCAACTTTCGTCCAGCTTGTTAAAGACAAGGCTTTGAATGCCAAGGGGCGCAAACTGACGAATAGCACGATCAAGTTGTTGCTCTTTCTCCGTGATGGAAAGCACAAGATGTTTATCCAGGGGAACTTGCAGTGAGTTGAATGCATCGAGATCCTGGGTCAGCGCCGATGATTTGGGGCTGCGTCCCGCTGTATCAACTATGACAAAATCCATACTCTGATTTTTCTGCAGTATCGTTGCCAACTCATCCGCACGCGTCATCACTTCAAATGGCACACCGATGACTCTTGCATAGACTCTTAGTTGTTCCGCAGCGGCCAAGCGATGATTGTCGTAGGACACCAACAAAATCTTGGCTTTCTCTTTGAGATGATAATGCGCGGCTAGTTTAGCTGCCATCGCAGTCTTGCCAACACCTGTAGGGCCGACCAAAACGTGAACGGACGTCGAACCGGGAATGATCGACCAACGTGGCGCGATTTGAACGCGTTTAAACATCCAACGCAAGGCATGGGCACGATAGTATTCATCGCGGCTCTCGGGCACCGACGCACCCGCATCAGGCGGCGGCAAGCTATCTAAGTGTTTCAATAACGCCGCGACATGAGCAGGGTCCACGCCCATGACTCGCAATTGTTGCTCAATACCGATCAAATGATCCGGAATATTCTCCAATAAAGAACCTGATTTGTTCCGCAACGCCTCAACCAGCAATAACTTTAACTCTTCCAGCCCGCTTTCCACGGCCTGAAAACGCACTTTGCTCGGCAATGCCTCAGCAATGAGATTTAAACGAGCATCGATATTTTGGAGTTTCGCTGTCAGTTCAGCTGGCGCTGATGTTGGTAAAGTAAGGGTTGCACTCGCACCAATGGAGCGTTTTTCCGGCGCGGCGGCGGTCACTTCAACCATACTGCCATTTTCGCCGTTAATTGCTTTTCGTCTAGTGTTGAGAATAACGGCGTCGGGACCAAATTCAGTTTTCACTGCCTTGATCGCGTCTTTGATACTTATCGCCTCGAATGTTTTTACTTGCATGTGCTTGTCCTCGTTGGGCTCAAATTATCACGACGCCAACCGATTGTGTCTTTGTGCCAGCCGGAATCTCATCAAATGCCAGAACAACAACGCCGGGTATAAACCTGTTTACCAACTGCTTAAGTTCCCAGCGTACCAAAGAGCCGCAAAGCAAAATCGGTTGTGTCCCGCTGGTCTGAAACTTATCGACGGTGTTCGCTATGCCATTCAGAATACGCTGCGCAATCTCTGGTTCGAGCTGCAAAGACGTAGTTCCATCTTCGCGATGCTGTAGACCCGAAACCAATAGGTCCTCCACAGCTCGATCTAAAGTGACGACGACTAACGATTCATCTGGGGTTAAATACTTCTTGATTATACCACGCCCCAAACTCTTGCGTACATAGCGGGTCAAGGCGTCTGGGTTTTTGATAACTTTGCAATAATCGGCGAGAGTCTCAAAGATAGTAAGCAAGTCACGAATGTTAACCCGCTCCGCCAGTAGATTCTGAAGCACCTTGACAACGTCACCAAGATTGAGGCGATCGTTACTGATAACCTCTTCCACGACCTTTGGATAATCCGCCTTAAGGCCCTCAACCAGATGCTGAGCTTCCTGTCGGCCGAGCAACTCATGCGAATGTTCTTCGACCAACTTCGTCAAATGCGTCACAACTACCGTCGCACAATTAACAACTGTATAACCCTTGAAAGTAGCTTCTTCTTTTTGATGTGCTTTTACCCATAAAGCATCCAGACCATATGCCGGCTCCTTGGTGGGAATACCTTGAATCGGATCGACAATATCGCCTGGATCCATCGCCAAAAAATAATCTGGCATAAGCACACCGCGACCAATCGGATTGCCTTTAAGACTGATTTGATACTCACCAGGCTTCAGTTGAATGTTATCGCGCACCATGACCATCGGCACAATGATGCCCATCTCCTGAGCGAATTGCTTACGTGCGGAAACGATACGCTCAAGCACCTCGCCATCTTGTTGCGTATCAACCAAAGGAATCAGACTGACACCAACTTCCAATGCCAGAGTATCGACATGCAGTAATGATTCGACGGTCTCACCGGAACGTTCCGCTTTAGCCAGACGTGCGGCGTCTTGATCCGCCAAAGTTTTCTTTTCTTCGATTGCTCTGGTTGCATAGCGTGCCAGAAAGAAGAAGCCAAACGACATCAACATAAAGGGCGCCATGGGCAAACCTGGCACCAAAGAAATCACTAACAACAACGCCGAGCAAACAAACATCGCTTTTGGATGAACCATGACTTGGCTGTTCATGGCGTCACTTAAACCCGTTCCAGCTCCAGCACGAGTAACGATAATACCAGCCGCGGTTGAAATAATGAGTGCCGGAATCTGGGCCACCAGACCCTCACCAACTGTTAACAGGGTGAAAACCTGGGCGGCTTCGGCGAAGGTCATACCATAAGAAACGACACCTAATATTAAGCCCACGACGATGTTAATAACCGTAATGATGATCGCCGCAATCGCATCACCACGAACAAACTTACTCGCACCGTCCATGGAACCATAAAAATCAGCTTCCCGCTCGATCTTGGAACGACGGCGGCGCGCCTCTTCCTTGTCAATCATGCCGCCGTTCAATTCCGCATCGATCGACATCTGTTTACCAGGCATAGCATCAAGGGTAAAACGAGCACCAACCTCGGCAACGCGGCCAGCGCCCTTGGTAATTACGATGAAGTTAATGACGACGAGAATGGCAAAGATCACAAAGCCGACGAAATAGTTGCCGCCAACAACAAAATTACCAAAAGATTTGACGACATCGCTGACATGGCCAGTAGCGCCTTGCAGCAAGATACTTCTCGTCGTTGCCACATTAAGCGCCAATCTGAACAATGTGGTAATCAGCAGCAGAGTAGGAAATGTTGAGAATTCCAGTGGTTCTTTAACGTAAACCGATATCAATAGGATTAAAAAACTCATGGTAATGGAGATAGATAGCAAGATGTCTAGCATCAACGGCGGCAGCGGCACCACCATCATAAAGATAATGCTGATCAGACCAACAGCGACCTGAACGTCGGGACTGCTGAGCATTCCCAGGATGCCGCTCTTCTGGTCGGATACTATCGATGTTTCTGTTGTTGCGCCTGCCATTATGAAGCTCTTTGTTTAGGTTGCATCCGAACACCCTTGATCTGGAAGACGTAGCGAATTACTTCGGAAACCGCCTTGTAAAGCGACTCCGGGATTTCATGGCCAACTTCGACAAGTTTGTACAGTGTACGAGCCAGCGGCTTATTTTCGACAATCGGAATCTCGTGTTCTTTGCCGACTTCCTTGATCCGCTGAGCCATAAAGTCGACACCTTTAGCAACAACTATGGGGGCCGCCATGCCCATTTCATAGCGTAGCGCGACGGCATAATGTTCGGGGTTAGTGACAATAACCGTCGCTTCTTTGGTTTTGGCGATTGCTTTTTGCATCACCATTTCGCGTTGCATACGCCGAACACGCGCCTTGATGTGTGGATCAACTTCGCGCTTTTTGTATTCTTCCTTAACTTCTTGCTTACTCATGCGCATGCGCTTTTCCATGGACATGAAGTTGTAAAAGTAATCGAGGCCACCGATAGCAACCAGAAGCGCGCCGACGCTCCAAAACATCTGCCTGGTGATCTCCGCCCAATGTCCCCAAGCGTGCATCATGGACGCGTTCATGAGCGATGGCACGATAGCCCATTCGCCTTTCAAGATAAGCAGAGCCACCAGGAACACGGCACTCAACTTTGCCAAGCCTTTGAGTAACTCCATCACCGCCTGCATATTAACCATACGCACAATGCCATTTAACGGATTCATGCGCGAAAAATCCGGCGTCAGTTTCTGCCACGACCAATTGAATCGTGTTTGCAATAAAGTCGTTCCGCATGCGACAAATATATCAACGAGAAAGATCGGAACGATCACAATCAATGCCCCCAACCAGGCCTTAAAAGCTATCTGCAAAATACTTTTCGGTGTGACATCCACTTGTCCGGCCATTTCAAAAAACAGCTTTAACGTTGTTTCAAGGCTGGTGACCATTTGCGGCAAGTAGAAGCTCAAACAAACAACAGCGCCCATCAACAACGCCGCTGATGTCACTTCACGTGAGACCGCAATTTGACCCTTTTCCCGGAACTCCTCGCGTCGTTCCGGGGTGGCTTCTTCTGTGCGATCCTGATTTTGCGTATCTTCTGCCATATCTTCCTACGGCGCGGGATTGCCACGCATTCCCTGTAACGTTGCCATAATGTGATGTGAGGACGTATTGAACTGCGTCTCTAACCAGCCCGGAAACAATGGGATGGTTGCCATGTAAACCAATAGACCCACAACAAAACTGATCGGAAAGCTCAGCACGAAAACGTTCATCTGCGGCACTGTTCTCGCCAAGAGGCCGAGTGCTGTCATGGTAAACATCAACGCAACGATGATCGGCGCCGCCAACTCCATAGCGCTGCTGAATATGGCGGCTGTATAACTCAAGACGCTGGTCCCAAGATTTGTGCCGACCGACGCCGCACCCGCGGGAATCAAAGCAAAAGTTTCGGCTACGGTTTTTAGATATACATGATGCAAATTAAGTCCGAGAAAAATGAGCATCATGATCAACCGATGCAAGGCCGAAAACGAGTTTATCTGTTGGTCAAAACCCGGCATGAATAATTCCGAAGTACCAAAACCCATTTGATAACCAACCAGACCGGCAGCGACCAGAATCGCATCAAAAATCAAGCGCGCCACAAAGCCGATTAACAAGCCGATGAAAAGCTCGCGAACAAGCAAAACACCGAGGCCCACAACGGTCATATCAATGTTGGTGCCCCAGCCGGGAGGCAGGATGGGATACAAGCCAAAAGTCAAAGCAACGGACAACAATAGCCGCACTTGAATAGGTGTTGGTTGATCGCCAAACACCGGCAGGGCAAACATTAGACCGCCGATCCGCAAAAACGCCAGAGTGGCTTGCAGAATCTGATCAACCGGAATGTTAAACAGAGATTCGGTCATCGTTTACTCGTTACTTACCTGTTAGCTACTATCGGTATTTCGTTAAAGAGTTGCATTGTGAATTCCATCATCGTTTGAATGATCCACGGGCCGCAGATGGCAAGGGCTATGGTCATGACGACAACTTTAGGAATAAAGCTAAGCGTCTGTTCGTTGATCTGCGTGGCAGCTTGAAAAACAGAGACCGCCAGACCGACAAACAAGACGGTAAGCAACGCCGGCGATGCCACCTGGATCGCAACCCAGATGCTCTTAATGCCGATATCTATAAGTGCCTGCTCGTTCATAATTGTCCTGACGGCAATACGCCGGCGTTAAATCATATGAAAACTTTTTACCACCGATCCAACAATCAGCGACCAGCCATCGACCAGAACAAAGAGAACAATCTTAAACGGCAAGGAAATCACCGTTGGCGGCAACATCACCATACCCATCGCCATCAACACGGCTGAGATAACCATGTCGATAATCAGAAATGGAATATAAATGATAAACCCAATTTGAAAGGCGGTTTTCAACTCGCTAATCATAAAAGCCGGCATTAGAACCGTCATCGGCACATCATTGGGAGTTTGCGGTTTGGACATTTTCGCGATCGAAAAAAACATGCCTAAATCCGCTTCGCGAGTATGTGCTAACATAAATTTTCTCAGCGGACGTGCCACTTCCTCTAAGGCTGTATCCTGAGGAATCTGCTTGGCCAGATATGGCGTTAAAGCTCTGGTATTAATCTGATCCAGGACAGGTCCCATCGTAAACAAGGTCAAAAACAGAGACAGGCCAACGATGACCTGGTTTGGCGGCATCTGTTGCGTACCAAGTGCCTGACGCACAAAACTCATGACGATCAAAATGCGCGTGAAGCTTGTCGTCATCAGCAAAATCGCCGGTGCAACAGTAAGAACTGTTAGCAACGCCACGATTTTAATCGCTGGCACTACCGAAGATGGGTCATCGGTATCCGACAAATTAATTGACAGGCCAGGCAACTGCGCCTGTGCCAAACAGGCCTCCGAAAACAGAAACATCGCTAGTCCGGTTAGGCGACTAGCGATCGTCGAAGCAAGTATTCGATTTGTCCATGCGCGGTGAAACATACCGCACTCCTTACCTATGTCGGCAATGACGAAAGCTTATTAAGTTTTTCGCGAATCATTTTCGTAACATCTTCAACTGCTGAGGAACTCGCCGTCTTAGCGCGATTATCGGCACCACCGCGGTTGACAACACCATCATCACCAATTGCCACATTAATGCGGGAAGGGGAGGCGGCTTTCTTTGCGACAGGCAACGCTGTCCTCTCCAGGGCACGCGGAGCTGATTCTTGGGCACTGATTGATTTTGACTTTTGTGCGATTGATCTTTGTCTATGGATGATCTTGCCGGTTTCTTTTGTTCCCGACTCCAGCATACGTTGGGGCGCCGCCGTAGCAAGCGCTGCAACGCGACTGACGGCCGGAGCAGCCGCGACCTGTAATTCCGATACCAGGGAAATGTGCTCCGGAGTAATTCCAAGCAAGAATCTTTGGCCGCCAACTTCCACCACGGCAAGCTTCTGCTTGGGTGATAGCGCTTGAGTGGCGATTGTTTGAATACTGAATTGTGGTCCCGCTTTTTCTTTATTCTTGCGGGCTTTGCGCAGGAAGGGTCGTAACACTTGAAGACCTAGCAAAATGGACAACATAACGCCGCAAAAGATAGCGACGCCAATCATTTTATGTTTCAAGTTTGCAACATTGGAACCAACCGCCACTTGACCTTCCGCACTTCCTTGCAGCATCTGTGCCGGTGCGGGAATATCATTGCGTACCTCTGTGTTTGCAATGACTTTCTCTGCATCACCCGAAGACACTGCGCCGGTCAAAGTCGGTGTCGCACGTGCCGCGATAATCTGTTCCAATTTCTTATGATCCAGACGAAAAATAGCGCGATTATCAAGAACATCCAACGTCGACGCCTGCAATACGTCCGCCGCTTCCTTGCGAACAAATAAGCGCACGGAAGTTACGTCAGTCTTTGGTTGGAAAACACCGGCCTTAGCGACGACAGGACTTGGTGTATCGACAAACTCACCGGGATTTGGCGCAAAAACACCGGGCATGGAAAACTGCAGGAACGTTCCATGTTCTTCCATCTGAAGCTTGTCCCAATCCGGCTTGCGATCAAAGCGAATCGTAATAACCGTGGCGGCCTCATCGCTCTCGGCATCAATCTTGCCAAGTGTCGTTAACGATGCTTGTGCCCCCAACGGGGTCGCTTTCTGCGTCGCACCTATCGCCAATGACGGCAACATGCAGGACATCAGTGCTATAACAAACTTCATAGAAACTCCAAGACGTAGATTTGCCACGAACAATTAGCTGGCTTCTTTGGCTGGACCAAGATCACCAAGACCAAACTGCGAAACGACATCCGTCAAACGAACACCGAATTTTTCGTTAACCACAACGACTTCGCCCATGGCAACAAGCTTATCGTTGATAAGAATCTCCATTGGCTCACCAGCGATTTTGTCGAGCTCGATGACCGAACCCTGACCAAGCTGAAGCAGATCGTTAATCAGCATTTTGGTGCGGCCCAATTCAACCGATACCTTCAGAGGTACATCGAGAATCATTTTCAGTTTGGAGAAATCCGCTTTCGCCAAACGCGATTCGGCATCGTTGGCCTTACGCTCGCCACCATCCGGCTTTTCACCAGACGCCTCGGCTAGAGCTTCGTCGAAATCCGGACCTAGGCCGAAATCTTCCGGATTGGAGTTTTGATTCTGATCAGCAGACATAGTCGTCCTCCGAATAAACGTATTACTTCGTATTGTTAATGGAAACGTCAGCGCAGACTACCGCATGACGATCAAAGCTACTCGAACAGAGATTCCGTGATCTTGATTGCACGATTGCCTTTGAGCAAGCCGGGCAAACCCTTAAACTTCGGCACGCCTTCAACCATAATATCGAGTGGCAAGGTGGCGTCTTTATCCAGTTGGATAATGTCGCCTGGTTCAAGGTCTACCAGGTCTTGGATAGAAATGGTTGCTTCGCCAAGCTTTACCAGAATATTAGCCGAAGCCTGCATGATCTGTTCTTTGATGCGGTTGATCCAGATAAAATCAACTTCCAGTTGTTCACTTTGAAAACCAACTGAGAGCTTCGACTTGATCGGTTCAAGCGTCGCATAAGGAATAACGATTTTAATAGTGCCAGAAACTTTTTCGAGTTCCACGTCAAACGTCGTAGCGATGACAACATCCGATGGCGGCACGACAGCGACAAACTGTGGGTTAATCTCGGTACGGCTATAACCGATTTTCAGCGGATAGACCGGTTCCCAGGCTTTTTCCAGATCATCAATCGCCGACAAAACCACGCGGCGGGCGATTTTTATTTCGATCGGAGTAAAATCTTTACCCTCGATCTTTGTATAAGGAACATCATTGCCGCCGAAAAAACTATCCACTAACGCATAGAGCAGCTTTGATTCTATGACCATGACCGCCGCACCGCGCAAAGGATCCAAGCGCAGAATATTCAAACAAGACGGCAACGGTAGGGAGTTCATGAATTCCGAAAACTTCAGCGGACCGGTGGAATTCACACTGATATTTGCCATTTTTCGCAAAGAGTTGGACAAAGTCACACGAAACAACCGGATAAAGCGATCATGAATAATATCCAACGTCGGCATACGGCCGCGAATAATACGATCCTGATTCGCCAGATCATATTGAACGATACCGTTCTTGAGATTGTCTGGATTTGCCGGATCTTCGCTGGCAACGCGATTATCCGACACCGCCGACAATAGGGCATCCACTTCACTTTGTGACAATACTTGAGTCATTCACGCCTCGAGGAAAAGTTACTCGATGAGCATATCTGTAATATAAACAGCCTCAATCGGCTTGCTCATATAACGGTTAAGGCGAATAAGCAGCTCGCGCCGCAACTGTTCCTTGCCATCTGGGCCAAGGAGAAATTCCCGTGACTTGCGACTCGCAACACTTACAACCGCGTCGCGTAACTGCGGCATGCGCATATCAATCTCAGTCTTTTGGCCGTCGCCACCCTTGTATTCAACCGCGATTTCAAGACGCAAATAGTGATTCTCAAGTGGGTTACCTAAGTTCAGATGGAATGTCTTAAACGGCATGGTAGCGCCAAACTGAATTCCCTCAACAACTTTGGCCGCGTGCGCCTCGCCACCTTTGGCTTCTTCTTTGGCGGTCGCCCCATGCTCTTTGGCCTTTTCCTCGCCGTGTCCATCCTTCGACTTTTCTTTTGCGGGAGCTGCAGCTGCGTGCTCTTCATCGCCGTTAGCATCGGTCGTTGCCGCTGCTTCTGTCGCCGGCGTCGAAGTTGCACTAGGGTTCTTGGTCAGGAAGAACGCAGCCCCGCCACCAATGCCAAGCACTAATACTGCACCACCACCGATCATAATCAGTTTGCGACGCTTGCCGCTTGTCTCAGCAGCAGCTTCAGGCGCATCGTCCTTAGCTGACTTTTCAGCCTCAGCTGGTTTTTTTTCTTCTGTAGCCATAGTACTCCTGCCTTTAACACTTCAAGTTGCATGCCAAGTTTTTTCCGCACTGCTTTTTTCGGATGCGGGCTGGAAAAACTTTACTTTTTTGTCCCAAGCACAAAAGCATTCGCCAAAATTTTGGCGGTCCGTTGGTCAATTGGCTGACGCTGGCGCCAAAACTATAGCGTTAGCTTTCTGACGCTGTTTTTGGTGATTCAACATGTTATGATAATTTTTATACAAATAGTCCGCACTTACAGAACTACTGTGATTTTCGATGGAGTAACGGACATGTTCCAGAAAAAATATTTCATGGCATTAGCTGCCCTCTATGTCACGACTATCCCCTCATCAATCAATGCCGCAACCACCGATGCAGGTGCGACATCGTCAACGGACCTGGGAATTCGTTTCGATTGCACCCATCATTTCAATCGAACCAAGGGCGGCAAACAAGACTGCATCGGCATCAGTGGCATTCGCTTGCGATTCAAGGAATCTATTGATGACAAGATTCAAGCGGTTGTGACCGTGGATCCATTCGCGACGACCGCACATCACTTTGATTCGGCTCCCAATCGCAGCCTGGCACCCCAGACCAAAGATACGCCTTTGGCCTTCATTGATTATTACGGCCTTACGTGGTCGGCACGCGCCAACATGAGCGTTGTTGTCGAAGAGTTTCGCGGCAGCACCAACCTACCACAAGCTAGCGGCCTGGCTTTTGAAGGTTCGCTCGAAGATTCTCCGTGGGAACAAACCGCGATCTCTCTCAACTATCTTGTACCCGTTTTAAAAGGGTTGGCGATTCAGGTGACGCTTGGCAACGGCGAGGGAGAAAACACGGTCAACGTGGATGCACAGCAATTTTTGGGTTTACGAATGCAAGCGACGTTGGCCGAAGGTCTGAATCTCAACTTGGGCACATCTTATGACGGCAACAACGTTGGCTCCGCTAGTTTTGATTGGTTCTATAAAAACAATTTTACCGCCGCGACCATGCCGAGTATCGGTTTCCAAACCCAGCGTTTTGCGGCAGCGCTTGAAGTCGATGGCAAAATTTTCGGAGCGCAGGGGCTAAACGCCATGCTCGGCTGGCAACGAACCACGGCGAAGGATTTGGACGCTAATCAGGATTCTGTGCCTAATGTCTTTATCAATAACGATCCCGGTATCGTGCTGGTGGAAGACCCGACCAAACAAGAAACCAATGCGGTCACACGCAATCTCTTTGCGGCAAGCGTTGCCTATAAAATTCTTGCAACTTACTTCATCGGCGTGGGGTATGAGTACCGCACGATCAATACTGGCGGTGTTGATTTCTTTGAACGTTGTTCGGCCATTGCCAACAATCTTTGCGCCCAACCAGGCAGCAAAACCCCCGACATTGTCCAATCCGCGCTTAACGTGGGCGCTGGAGTGGAACTAAGCAAAAATTTGCGCCTTATTCTTGAATACTACCGGCAAAGTTATAATGATCTTTTCGCCAACTTTCATTATTTGGATCCTACCGGCCGCGCAACAGAAACTCTGGAGCTATTTAATGCCCGTATTGCGTATCGCTGGGATTGACACAGTCACCAAGGCGTCGATACTATCTGGTTTGGGCATTCAATTGATGTAGTGGTTGCGACCTTAATTGCGGAGCATGGTTATGAAAATGAGATATTTGGTTTTTACCGCCCCCCTTCTGACTGCTTTCATGTGCACTGAACAACATGATCCGCGTAAGAACTGGCAAAGCATCCGTCAGGAAAGTCAATTAGCCAATCAGCCTGCCGACCGTCTAACCGAAGACTATAAACTCGCGCCCAAAGCCACGGCGGCTCCGACGTCTGACGACCCGATTCAAGCAAAGTATAATGCCGTTTGTGGCAGTTGCCATGGTACGGATGGCCAAGCTACCGGACCCGCCGCGGCGGCTTTAACACCAAAACCCAGAAATTTTGCTGATGCTAAATGGCAAGCCTCTGTTACAGATGAACGCATCGCCAAAGTTATCCGCGAGGGCGGAACCGCGGTAGGCTTAAGTGCCTCCATGGCTGCCTGGGGTAGTGTGTTGACGGATGAAGAAGTAACGGGCTTCGTCGCGCTGATCCGTGGATTCAAACAGTAAGCAATCTAGCAAAACGCCGCGTGCAATGCTTGCGAAGCCGCGGTCGCATGCTTCTCATCAACGACACATGATACTTTGATCTCCGATGTCGAGATCATATGCAAATCAATATTACGGCTGGCAAGAGCTCTAAACATTTTACTGGCCACGCCTGGATGACTACGCATACCAAGACCGACGATCGAGACTTTGACCAATCCTTGCTCGGATTTATAAGTAAAAACTTCATGTTTAAGCGTGGCGGAAAATTCGTCCAGCGCCTTTAAAGTCGGACGTAGATCATCGCGCGCCACGGTAAAGCCAAGCACGGAAATATTATCTCGTGTGCCGCTATCGTGAACAATGATATCCACGTTCACACCAAGATCGCTGATTTTAGTGAATAACTTGGCAATGACATCAGCATTATTGGTCGCGTACTCAACCGTAACTTTCGCAACATTACCATCCAACGTAACGCCGGAAACAACCGGTGCTTCAAGAGTCTGTTCTTCGGTAAAAGACATGATCACCGTCCTCTTTGCATTATCGTCCTTGAATGTGTTTCTCACCACAATCGGCATTTTATATTTCGACCCCAGCTCCACACAGCGTGCGTGCAAAACCTTGCTGCCGAGTGAAGCCATTTCCAAAGCAACATCAAAATCCATCACTCCTGACAACTTAGCTTCCGGCACCACACGCGGGTCCGCGGTAAATACGCCATCAACATCGGTGTTGATTTCGCAAAATCCGGCATTCAAAGCAATCGCCAACGCTACCGCGCTAGTATCGCTGCCACCCCGTCCAAGCGTGGTGATCTCCATATCTTTGGTCATACCCTGAAAGCCGGCGATGATAGGGATTTTCCCTTCGCGCCAAGCCTGATGAATTCGTTCGGTGCGAATATGTTGAATACGCGCTTTCGCGTGTAATTCGTCAGTAACGATCCCGATTTGATACGCCAACAAAGCTTCGCCGGCCACACCCTGCCTTGCGATCGCAGCCGCCATCAATGCAACGGCGACCTGTTCTCCCGCGGCCACCGCCATGTCGTAAAAACGCGGCGGCACATCACCATTAACCTGCTTCACTAATTCGACCAGACGATTGGTCTCGCCGGCCATCGCACTCACAACCACAGCCAATTGTTTTTGTCCGGCGCGATAATGTTTCGCGACACGTTCGGCAACCTGAACAATGCGTTCCGGTGTGCCCACTGATGTACCGCCGTATTTTTGTACGACCGGCTGCGGAAAAGGAAAATAATAACGATCAACTAACATAGGGCTTCATCCTGCCATAAACTTGCTAGCTGCTGATGTCTGCGGACAATAGCATAGCTATCATTCTCGACAAGAACTTCCGCACACAACGGTCGGCTATTGTAAGTCGACGCCATGCTGGCGGCATAAGCCCCACAGGTTGCAACTGCCAACAAGTCCCCCGGCCCGACCTCAGCAAGCGATCGATCCAGGCCCAGAAAATCCCCTGTTTCGCAAACCGGCCCGACAATATCCACGTGCCGCCAAGTCTCGCGATTGCCGTCATCTTTGGCCGGGAAAATGCGGTGCGCAGCTTCATAAAGCGTTGGCCGAATCAACTCAGTCATCGCCGCGTCAACAATTACAAAACGACGCTCGGGATTTTGTTTCACGTGCAAAACCCTGGTCAACAAAATGCCCGCGTCGCCAACAATGAATCTGCCGGGTTCCAAAACCAGTCTTTGTTTCATCCCACGCATGACGGGGAGCAACGCTTGCGCATAGGTCTCGGCAGTCGGAGCCGACTCCCCGCCGTAAGCAATGCCAACGCCACCACCCAAATTCAAAAACTCTATCTGAAAGCCAGCGCTCTCGGCATCTTCCACCAAGGCGCGCATGCGGCGCGCCGCATCTGTGATGGGTGTCAAATCCATAAGCTGACTGCCGATATGACACGCCAGACCTTTAAGTTGCAGGTTGCCCCCGGCATTCTTGATAATCGTGTACGCAGCAGCAAGCTCGGCTTCCGGCAAGCCAAATTTGGTTGAATATAAACCAGTAGCGATCTTCTTGTGTGTTTTCGCATCAACGTTCGGATTCACTCGCAAAACCACTTGTGCGCATTTGCCGGCAGTCGCGGCAATTTTTGCGATCTGTTGCAGCTCACTTAGAGATTCAACATTGAACGATAAAATCCCCGTCGCTAAAGCCGCTGCAATTTCATCTTCGCGTTTGCCGACGCCAGAGAAAACGATCTTTTGCGGCAAAATACCCGCCAAGCGCGCACGCTCAATTTCGCCAATGGAGACAACGTCTGCCCCAAAATCATGTGCCCCAATCGCTTGCAGTATGCTCAAGTTGCTATTGGCTTTAACCGCATAGCAAAACAAAGTCGGATGATCGGCAAACGCCGCCTTCAAGCCAGCGCAGCGACGCCCAAGAAATTTTTTTGAATAAATAAAACAAGGCGTTCCAACTGTATCGGCTATGTCCGCAACCGATACTCCTTCGCAATGATACAGACCATCTCGAAAGAAGAATTCATGGCTCATGTTGGTTTTTTATCGTCCGTGGTTTCATGCACCGTGGGTTCGGTCTCCCAAGTGGGAGTCGCCGGGTTCTGTGGGTTACCTTCGACATTTATCCGACCCGTAAGCAGCTGCTTGATGGTTTCCCGCTCCTCGCGACGCAGATCATCCTCTGCCTGGCGTACGACGTCGTCAAAAGCAGCTCGCACATCCGAGGTCGCGCGACGCGCCTGAACAAATAACTTCCCAAATTGCCGCGCCAGCTCAGGGAGGCGTTTTGGACCAACAAAAAGCAGCGCCACGCCTGCAATAACAATTAATTCCTGTATGCCAATTCCAAACATAGACCTACCAGATACCACTTGTGATAGTTCAGTCTAGCCTTTATTGTTGTTCATGAATAGCGCAATGAATCCGTTGGCTAAAGGTCAAAAAGCATGTTGGTGATCACAGGGGGCGCCGGTTTTATTGGTAGCGCGCTGATATGGGCGATTAACAGCTCCGGTCAGCACGACTTGGCGATCGTTGATCATTTAGGCACCGGCAACAAATGGGAAAACCTGGCCAAACGCCGTATCAACACCATCATGCACAAAGATGAGCTGCCCAATTGGCTGGCAGCCAACAAGCCGCGAATTTCCGCTATCATCCACATGGGCGCCTGCTCAACCACCACCGAGACCGATACCGACTACCTGATTCGCAATAATTTCGCCTATTCCTGTCGGCTTTTTGAGTTTTGCGCAGATAATAATCTACCATTTCTCTACGCATCCTCGGCGGCAACCTATGGCGCCGGCGAACACGGTTTTAGCGACGATGACGAGGTATCAACCAAGCTGCGCCCGATTAATAAGTATGGTTTCAGCAAACAGCTTTTTGACAGTTGGGTTTTGCAGCAGCGCAAGCGCCCCGCCAACTGGTGGGGGCTTAAATTTTTTAACGTTTATGGTCCGCAGGAATATCACAAAGGCGCCCAAGCCAGTGTCGTTTTTCATGCTACGCCTCAGGTACAAAATCAGCGCGAGCTGCGACTTTTTAAAAGTTATAGGTCCGACATAAAAGATGGCGAGCAACGCCGCGATTTCGTTTACGTCAAAGATGTTTGTAAAGTTATTCAGCACCTTTTGAATCAAAAGGGTCATGCTGAATCCGGCATCTATAATCTTGGCTCGGGAAAAGCCCGAACCTTCACCGCCTTGGGCGAAGCTGTATTCAAGACTTGCGAAGTGCCAAACAAATTCGTCTGGATCGACATGCCGGAGAATTTGCGGGATCAATACCAATATTTCACGGAGGCGGATTTGACCAAGCTGCGTCAGTCGGCTGGCTACACGACACCATTTACCTCACTCGAAGACGGCGTTCGTGACTATTTACAGCACTACTTACTCAAAACCGATAAATATCTTTAGTCCGCTTGTAAGCATGGCCATGCGTCGCGGCATTTTAGCGATGAATATCGCTATCCATGTATTTTGGGTGACTGCGCTCCACGCCGAAGCATTGCCTGGTCACACAACCGAATCGGACATACTGGTCGTCGACATCGAGTTGGAAGGTGCACATCGCACCAACAAAGACTGGCTCCAAACCTATCTTAATCTAAATTTACCCGAGAGAGTTCCCGTACATCGATTGGCCTTTTATAAGCGCAAGCTCCTGACTACAGCTGTGTTTACCGGTGTCGATATCGCCACCCGACCGGCCAACGCAACCAATCAGGACGAAAAAATCCTGGTTATCACTCTCAACGAAAAATGGACGACCATTCCCGTTATTCGCGGTGCGTTTGGCGGTGGCACACCATTGACTGTGCTTGGCGTCTACGACACGCACAGTTTCGGCCGACTATGGACACTCGGCGCAGAAACCCGCAAGTACGGCAATGCTCCCGCCGGTTACGTCGCCTGGGCACGTGCCCCGCGCTGGTTAAATGGCAGTTATGTCTTGGGCTTTGAATTTTGGCAGGAGTATCGCATCAGGACCATATATGCCGCGGGTGATATCGCACAAGGTTCGTTCCAAACGGATACCAAAAAAATGCGGACACTTTTTCTTCGGCCAATGTTTGGTTTTTCGGATTGGCAAATCGGCCTTGATCTCAAATACACGATCGATAAACCCTGGACCTACAAACCAGAGGAGCAGGCGACAGATAAGATGCCACCAACGCAAATCACCAAAGCTGCGGCCGTGGAACGGCAAGCCCGTGCTCAACTAAAATTAATTCACGATAATATCGCCATCGATAACATCGAATACGATGGCTCGCGTTTTCTGGTCAGCGCCGGCCCACTATTCAGTAATTTAGAAAAACAAAGCACAACGATGGAGCTGGAGCTGTTCCACTATCATTTGCTGCCGGCGCACGTGAATCTTGCTTTTCATGTTTTCGGCGGACAATCGACAAATCATGCTCTAGCCAGTCAGTATTTCCTTGGTGGACTCGACTCCGTGCGAGGCGTGGCGGACGGCGCGATCTACGGTACACGGGCGCTTTATGCAAATTTTGAAGTACGGCATCTGACCAAAAAATGGCGTTACGCCTGGCTACAAACAGTCGGCTTCATTGACAGCGGCGCCGCCGGCTCTCAGTGGCAGGAACTTACACGAAATCCCCGAACATCCCTGGGGATTGGCTTTCGTCTATCCATCCCGCAGGTTTATCGACTGGCGTTACGGTTTGATTATGCTTGGAGCATTGACGGCTCCGGCTCGCGCGGCATCACTGCCGGCCTCAATGAATTATTTCAACCTTACCCGCCGCTATAAAGCACGATCACAGGCAAAGCTACTCGCCAGGCCCGAACCGGTGGCGCCACTGACGACAACTTCGATTTTATTATGGTCGATATTTCCAGAAACAAACAACGCTCTAAGCTTTAACCCGATCATCGTCTTATTGTTGCTGTTATCTACCTTCAAATCGATACCTTTATCATCTTTCCTTTTGTCCTCAGCTTTTGAATCAACGCGAGTAACGTGACCGTTAAAATTCGTTACGCGCTTGTTTTCCGCCGATATCCTGCCCCAGAAAGTCTCTTCGGCAATATCCAATTGCCATTGATACTTATTCTTATCTTTGCATGCCCAAGTGCCAACAAAGCGACTTTCGTCGTCCTTCTTTTTCTTTGGGTCATCTTCCTGCATCAGCTTGAATTCACCATCTTCGCCTTCAAGCATCAATTCGTTATCTTTTAGCGAATAACGAAAATCTCGTGTCGCACCGGCCTTGCCAAAGGCCTCCAAGTCAGACTCTTCTATTTTAAAGAGCAATTGTTTCAGATTGGGCATTTCTTTGTACATGCCGCTCGCCCGCGAACCATCACTGTCGGACGCCTGCAGAAGAAACCCGCCGTCGTCCTTAAATTTAATATTCACATATTGCGCATCCAGGTAAGCACCTGCTTTCTTGGCCCGAAAAACACCGTCCCATGAACTATTGGCAATACGTACAGCGGAGTCCCCACCAACATCCTGCTCACCACAGGCACTTAAAATCGCCAGCATGATACCCAGCGACAGATGCTTCTTAACGAAAAGAAAGGGTGTCCGGCAGTGTGTCATAGTTTCTCCTTGCTAAGTCTTTCCTGATATTTTACCCGATATTGGAAGAGTATGTTTGGTACCATCAAATTTTGGCTTTTTCCCATTTTTCAAGGAGAGAACATGAAAGCAGGCGTGTTTGGAACGATTTTGGCCGGGGCTTTAGCGGGAATGCTGGGTGGTAAAGTCTTGGCGAATGAGCATCATGGCACTGACAAGCCGACAAAAGACAAAAAAAGCGCGGGTCATTGCCAAAACCATTCTTGTCGAGGCAAGTCAGCCTGCCACGGACACGGTAATTCCGCGTGCAGAGGTCAAAACACCTGTAAAGGTCACGGCTGGCTCGAAGCAAAAGACGCCAAAGATTGCGCTGCCAAAAAAGGTAAATGGGTAGCTGCCAGCGAGAAGAAGTAAGATGACAAAGACTTCATTACTAACTGGCGTCGGCATTGGTTATCGACCAGTGCATTACCGTTGGATCGAAGACAATCGACCAAACGTCAGTTGGTTTGAGGTTATTACCGAAAATTTCCTGGGTGGTGGGCGACCTCGGCGCTTTCTCGAAACACTACGACATGACTATCCGATTGTTTTGCATGGCGTTGGTTTATCGCTCGCCGGCACCGAGCCGCTACATCAAGAGTATCTGCAACGCTGGCAAAAACTGATCCATGAGCTGGAGCCGGCCATGATCAGCGACCACCTCTGCTGGACCAGTCACAACGGCCAAAATACCCATGATTTATTACCACTTCCCTATACAAACGAAAGTTTAGCGCACGTTAGCCAACGCATTCAGCGTGCCCAGGATTACATTAAGCGTCCCCTGTTAATCGAAAACCCATCCATGTACATTGCTTTTGCGCATAACGACATGAACGAAGCTGAATTTCTGCGCGAACTTTGTCAAAGCACCGGCTGCAAAATCCTTCTCGATCTTAACAATTTATTCGTAAATCACTGCAATCTTGGCCTCGATATCAAATACTACCTGGATACTTTGCCCCACGCGGCGATCGCTCAGTTTCATCTTGCCGGACACTCGATTGAAAAGGATGTGCGCATCGATACGCATGATCAAGATATCTGTGCGGAAGTCTGGGAGTTATATCGGTTTGCTTCGCAGCGCTGGCCATCCGTACCGGCTTTATTGGAATGGGATGATAAGATTCCGGAGTTTCCGGCCATGCTGGCGCTTCGCGATAAAGCCGAGCAAATTGCCGCTTCGGGGTCATTAAAACCAGCAGAGCTGAAAACGAACACTGCGCCGCCAGCCCACAAGACCGCGGCACCCTTGCTATCTTTACGAACAGCACAGGAAGCACTGATGCGCGTCGTCACGTCATCCAACGGTGTCGCGGCCAACCAGGATGCATGGGAGTTTTTTTCTGATCAAATTCCAGTTCCCCGCCAGGTGGGTCTAAACGTTTACAACCAGGCTTATTTCTTACGTATCCGTGATTGTCTGCGCGATTTATTTCCGAGCCTTTACTACCTTTGCGAAGACGATGGTTTTGCCGCGATCGTTGCTGGTTACTTGCAGGCAGCGCCACCTACCCACTACGACATCAAATTTAGCGGCGCGCATTTTGCCGAATTTCTTGACACAGGCAACTTCGCTTGTGAATTTGGTATACCGTCGCAAGTTCTCGGCGACATTGCGCGCATCGAATGGGCACAAGCCTGGCTATTCGATTGTATGAGTACCGAAAATCAACAACCTGTATCTTTGCGCGCTTTAAGCGCCCTCAACGCCAACGACTGGGAGATGCTCTCCTTGCAAACCAGCCAGGCGATGCTGGTCGTGAAAACCACCTACAACGCACTCGCCATGATCGAAAGTGCGCATCAGGAAAGCACACCGCCAGAGCCGGTGGCAGGTGCGTTTTTCTATCTGATTTATCGCCAAAATGACGAGGTTCGCACCGAGACTATCAATAACATCGAATATTCGTACCTAGAGCTCCTGCAAACAGGTGTTCCTTTGCAACAGGCCACCGATCAAATTTCCCAGGAATGGCCGGCGGCGATGGAACAACTGCCGGAACTACTAAAACGATGGTGCGAACGTGGTCTGATCACCAGCTACAAAATCAAAATTGTCCGGCCCGAATCATCATCACCGCTTGCGTAAAAGCCAACTCTGCGCCATTCTAATGCCCATGGATTTTTTATCTTCTTCTGTAGGTTTATTAGTATTGCGGCTGGGTTTTGGCCTATCCATGCTGTTTGGACATGGTTGGGGCAAACTCATTAATTTTACGCAATTAAGCGGAAGTTTTCCTGATCCTATTGGTGCCGGCAGTACCACCAGTCTTATTCTGGCGATCTTTGCCGAAGTTATCTGCGCATTTCTTATTACTATTGGTTTGTTTACCCGCCTGGCGGCGATTCCGTTGATCGTGACGATGCTGACGGCCTTTTTTCTCATTCACATGGACGATCCATGGAGCAGGAAAGAACTGGCGGCCACGTATGGTTTCGCCTTTATTTGTATTTTTTGCAGTGGTCCGGGCAAATACTCGCTGGACAGTATGCGTCGTCGCTGAGTTGCTGCTACCGGGAAATCGAGGTCTTGCAGAATGCGCATCCTAATTACAGGTGCCTCAGGGTTTGTCGGTCCTCACCTTGCGCGCGAGTTGCTTAATAACGGCCATGAGGTCCTGCTCACTGCGCCAGTCAAATTTGATCTGCGCCATAGCAACCAAATCCATGCAGCACATATCTGCGATCTATTAGATCAGAAAAGCCTGCGCACTTTAGTCGAAAAAACCCGGCCCGAAGCGGTTATACATCTCGCCGGGCTCAGTCACGTTCATGAAGGCACCAAGAACCGTGAGAAAATGGTTGAGTTGAATGTACTGGCAACCGCAAAACTCTGTGCCAGCCTCAGCCAGCTCAATGCAAAAATCGCTTTCCTGATCGTCAGCTCCGCTCTGATGTATCCGCCATCGGTAAATGCCGAAACGGTTGTGAACGAACAGACTGCAACTAAACCTGATCTTCCCTATGGTTATAGCAAGCTGGCCGCTGAGTATGTGGCGCACAGTTTTGCTTCCGATAACTTTCGCGTGTATGTCGCGCGACCGTTTAATCACATCGGACCAGGACAGTCGCGTGACTTTGTCTGTCCGGGGCTAGCGCACCGCATTGCAACCACCGCAGATGGTGGAACCATTCCGGTGGGTAACATGAACGCAAAACGTGATTTCACCGACGTACGAGATATGGCGCGCGCCTATCGACTTATTATCGAAAAACAACCGACAGAAAATCTTTTTGTCTTAGGCAGTGGTCAGGCTACCAGCATCCAAACAATATTCGACACCTTCATACGTATTTCTGGCAAAAAAATCACGACCAAACTCGATCCGGATTTATTACGCTCTATCGATCCGCCTTGCTTTCGCTCCGACTACAGTCTGGCAAAACGCAGTCTCGACTGGGAGCCGCAAATACCGCTCGAAGCCAGTCTTCGTGATATTTACGATACCGAGCTCAGTCTCGCGCTCAAGTTATAGAGCGATAAATCACCGCCGCAGCACCATCGCCAAACAACACGCGTTGGCACATGCATGCCCGTACCAGTTATGCGACTACGGCATAGCTGCGTCATAGGTAACCTCCGAATAGTTGGTGTTACTTTAGGGTAGGGTTTCCGCGTAAAGGCCACATAAAGATCTGTTTAAAAACCATATAATTGGTTAAAAGACTTATCACTGAGGAAGCGAAATCAATGCCTGAAACACAACCAACCACACTTGGCATTCTGGGCGGCGGTCAATTAGCGCAAATGCTGGTTCAATCAGCGGCGGGTCTTGGAATCACTGTCCGCATCTATGCGCAAAATCCCAGTGATCCGGCCGCGCTTGTCGGTGACGATGTCAGCATTGGACGATTAGACGATCATACGGCTCTGACAAAATTCTTAAGTCGCCTTGACGTTGCGACCTTTGAAAGCGAATTCGTTGATTGCACCTTGTTGCAAGAGACCAATCGCCAGGCTAACGCCGTGATTCGACCATCACTTCAAGCCATAGAACTACTTCAGGATAAATTGTCACAAAAAAAACTCTGTCAAAAACTTGCGTTACCAACCAGCGCCTTTGAAGTTCTTGATGATCAGAAAATTCCGACTGCAACTGATTTGGCAAAACGCTGGCCATCAGGATGCGTACTCAAATGGTCGCGGCTCGGCTACGATGGTAAGGGCGTGCTCATTCTTCGTGATCCCCAAAATCTGGGCGCCGAAGAATTACAGACATTTATCGACAGCGGCCGCAAACACGGTGCTCAGATATATGTTGAGGAATTGATAAAATATAGTCATGAGTTGGCCATGCTAGCCACTAGCGATGGAAACGGAAAGATCGTTTTTTACCCGCTAGTTATCAGCGAGCAGCAAGATGGCATTTGCAAGTATGTGCGTGGGCCCGCCCAAGCATTTGGTATCGACACGGCCGTATGCAAAAGCGCCAAGATTATTCTTGAGCGTCTGGCCGTGGAGTTAAATTATTGCGGCAGTTTTGCTGTCGAATTTTTTCTGGCCGACGATCGCAATCAGCAGCGCTTGCTGGTTAACGAGATCGCACCACGTGTTCATAATACGGGCCATTACAGCCAGAACGCTTGCTCACCTGATCAATTCAAAAATCACTTGTATGCGATCATGCAGCAGACAGTGGAAACACCGCGGCAAACATCCACCTATTTTGGTATGATTAATGTTTTGGGCCCATCCAAAGTCACGGGCTTTGGACCGAGTCTGGATCGTAAAATTCCTGGCATCGCCTGTCATTGGTATGGCAAACAGTGGCGACCCGGACGTAAAATGGGTCACATAAACATCTACGCCAACACGGCCGAAGAATTTTCCCGACTTTGGCAGCTTGCGGAACGTATTGATAATCATTGGTCGAATACCGGCCATTTCTCGACCGAAGAGGCACTCACATGACGACGTCATCCACAAAACCTCTGATTGCGATTCTCATGGGCAGCGATACTGATTTGCCAACCATGAAAGCTGCGGGCGAAGCGATCGCTTTATTTGAGACGAGCTTTGAAATCAAAATTTTGTCGGCACACCGAACACCCGACGAGGTCTCTGAGTATGCGCGCACCGCGCATGGGCGCGGCGTGCGAGTTATCATCGCGGGCGCTGGTGGCGCCGCTCATCTGCCGGGCATGGTCGCCGCACACACGCTGCTGCCGGTCATCGGCGTACCGGTTCCGGTTGGTCACATGCAGGGCGAAGACGCCTTGTATTCCATTGTACAGATGCCAAAGGGTGTCCCCGTTGCGACAGTCGCTATTGGTAACGCCTGGAATGCCGGCATACTCGCCGTGCAGATTTTGGCCGCCGGCGGCAAAGAGCCCGACGATCAACTCACCAAGAAACTCGCTAAATACAAAGCCGACATGCGCACCGATGTGCTAAAGAAAAAGGTTTGACGCTGATCTATTCCATGGAAAAAATCTTGCCGCTGGCAAAATCCGCCATATAAAGTTCGCCGTCCGCATTGCGGCCAAACGTCGACGGCGTACAACGGCAATCATACAACAATTCTTTGGCCTGGGACGTTTTGGTAACCCGATCTCCCGCCGGTGGAGTCATCGCCCAGATTTTTCCCATACCAAAATCCGCAAAGATATATTTGCCACGTATATTTTTAAGTTTTTTACCTTCGTAAACGAAACCACCGGTGATGGACACACCATCCTTGCGGCCATAACTTAAAATCGGCAGCTCAAGATCTGTCGTCTTACAGCCTTTCTTCGGCGAAAAACAATGTTCCGCCTCCATTATATTCCAGCCGTAATTGCCGCCGCGGCGTACGATAGAAATTTCCTCGGAGGCGTCCTGACCGACATCGCCAACAAACAAGCGGCCCTTGCCATCAAAGGAATAGCGCCACGGATTGCGCAGGCCATAAGCCCAAATTTCCGGGCGGGCATTGGCCCTGCCTATAAACGGATTGTCTTTTGGCACCGCATAATGCTTACCCTGTTCGGTATTGTTGACATCAATGCGTAACATTTTGCCCAACCAGGTCTTGAGATCCTGACCGGCAAGCAATGGATCATTGCGCGAACCACCGTCACCAAAACCAACATACAAAAATCCATCCGGACCGAACGCCAACTGGCCAGCATTATGATTCACATACGGCTGCTCTTGCTCGAGAATCGTTTGTTTAAAACTTGGCGTGATTTTTTTTGCTGGCTGCCAGTTCCACTCATCAACGCGCGTCACGTCTTTCTTGCCAGAGCGAACAACGACGTTAATAAAAAAACGGCCGTTCTTGTTGAAATCTGGGTGAAACGCCATACCCAGCAAGCCTTGTTCGGAGGCCGTCAGCACCGTTACCTTAAACAAATCTTCCACTTTGTTGGCGGGAAGATGCCAGCGTTTCGCCGTGCCGGTTTTTTCGAGAATGATCGCTTCTTGGTTACTACCAGGTAAAAACTGAATGTCGGTCGGCTCGTTAAAGCCGGACAATTTTTCTGAAAATATTTGGCCGTGGGTGGTCCAGGAAAACAATGAAAAGCACAAACAGAAAAAAATCGGGCGGCTATTGCAAATCAACCTCGGAGTCTTGAATAAGCTCACGTCCCGCAAACCCCGCTTCATGTGTGTGATAGTACGCCAGCTCTTTTTCAGGATATCGCCAGCACCAATAAAAACCTTTGCCCGTATCAAAATCAACCAACCATGGTCCCTTTGCCTCACCACCAACGCTGCGAATCTGATCGCTCCAACTCATGATCACTTGTTGTAGCTGCTCTTCGGCAAGATCTTTTTGTGTTTGGGTTGTGGCGTTTTCAAATGCAGTAGCCAGATAATGGGCTTCTTTATACCATCGCTCGGTTATCCTGAGCACCAGCGGGACTATCTTGCGAGCTTCCTGCAACGAGAATGGACCGCGTCGATGGAGATGAATAACATTTTCAGGTAAGAACGATTTGTTTTCTGTAAGCATAATCACCTACCTTTGTAGAGATCATACTCCAAACTGATTGCCATACAAACAAATTTCTAAGTATCGAAGATTTCTCATTTAAGGCGGGGTAGGCGTAACATCTTCCGTAGGATTATTTGAGTGCTCCAGCTTGTTCGTCGACAAGTTGAGGCCGACAACGCCAACGATAATCATCGCCAACCACAAGACTTTAGAAGCCGTCAGGTCTTCGCGAAACCAAACTGTACCAATAATCGCGATAGCGGCTGTGCCAACTCCTGACCATATCGCATATGCGACACTAACGTCCAAAATTTTCAATGCAAGGCCCAGCGATGAAAAGGAAAAAAAGTAAAAGACAAACACGGCAATGCTTGGCAGCAAACGAGTATAACCATCGGATAGCTTCATCGATGTCGTGCCGCAAACTTCAAAAATAATTGCGGCAGCCAAAAAAATCCACGGTGATGTCATAGTTAATGCGTGATCGCTTTATCGCGTGGAATCACGATGTAACTAAGTGATTGGCCGACATCGACACGATTTGGATTTGGTATCTGCTCAAGATTATATTTCCAAATCAGGCGCCAATAATTGGCGTGGCCGTACAATCGTAACGCTAGCTTTGACAAGCTTTCGCCGCGCTTGATGGTCGTTGTTTTAGCGATCTGACCGCTATCATTTTTGTATCTGCCTACCGCTTCGGTGCTTGCATACCTAATGCGATCACCTGGATAAATTTTGTTTGCGTCCACAAGTTGATTCTGTTCCGCCAAGTCCGTGTAACGCTTTGCCGATCCATACAGACGCTTGGCGATCTTACCAAGAGTATCGCCCGGCATCACGATATACTCCAAATCACCCGTGGCCAAAGCTGCTAAAGTCGAATGCTGTGACTCGACTGGAGCGTCGTCAATGGCAGACAAATCGCTTGGCATCGGCATATCATCTGCAACATTCGTCGGAGCGCTATCCAACGTGCCGATATCTTGATCCGTCGGCTCTTCGCTAAGAGCCGGTGGCATCATCATTTCCGCGCCGACTTCATCGCTGTCGATAACATCTTCGTCATCCACCGCTCCGGTTGCAACAGGTTCGTCCGTTGTTGTTTGATTTGACGAACAACCGCCAAGCATCATCAACGCCGAAATTACGGCCGCGTTAAACTTGATAAAAAAATCACAGCGCATCTTTCATTCCTCCAAATGCCAGTACAACTGGCCACCAGAGTTATCGGCACTGATTGCACAAAATTTAAGGATTTTTTAAAAAGCGCTCCGGCGAAAACGCCGGTGATACTTCGTCGGATTCATAGGCATGGCAGAGCTGTTGGGCGCAAAGATCGGCTATCTGAAGCCCGCTTTTATACAGCGCCGTCAGGAAACCAAGGCGCCGATTCTCGCCCAAGTTGGCAAACCCGACCAAAGGACGCCGATCAGCCGTATTTAGACGAACCCCCCAGCGCGGTGTCATCGCCAGCAATTGCTCCGTAGAATGCGAAGTAAACTCCTGGGCGGCCTCGATCATCGCTGCCCTTGTCTGATCAAGAACATCCTGACTAGGCATAGTCTGATCAAGTCGACTACTCGCAGCGCCTACCACCTGCGCATAGTCGGTGACGACCAGACTACGCCGACCATGAACAAGTGGAAGATAGGTTTTTTGCGTATCCTGTCGTGCGCAAGTAAGATTTAGACCAAGCACACTGCGTAACATCTGATCAGACAATCCAGAACGCAGCATAATCGGCCCCGAAAATGCTCCTGCGGCAATGATCGCATCTTTAGCAACCACAACATCCGCATCACGTAAAATCACCCGCACCATCGGCGCGGCAAATTCCACGCGCTCGCAAGCCGCCTCACAAAAGCCAACGCCGAGTTTTTTTAACGCGATTTCCAGGGCTGCGAGCGTTGCCTGCGGATCAAACCAACCATCGAAAGGATAAAGAAAAGCACCGATTGCGCCGGCTTTTATGAGATCGGCACTTACCAATCCTCCAAGATCGTCGCGACTCAAGACATCGACGCCAGTAAAGCCAGCAAAATTAAGTTTGAAAATACGCTTTCGCAAATAGCGATACTCGGCTTCGCTCCAAAACGGCTCTAACGCACCCTCAAGGCGACGTGGAAGACTCAGACCCGCATGCTGCTCAATCAGCCTTAACCAGCTATTCAGCTCACGCTGTCCACGCAGCTTAAGCGCGTAAAGCGGATCTCTAGCCAGAATGAGCCCCTTACTTACCAACAGACCCTGGGCGACGACACTCGCCGAACCAGCAAGTGCCGGGGGGCCAATAACCACTACTTGATGTCCGGCGAGAGCAAAGCGAAACGCCGCGGTAAGTCCGGCAATGCCGCGGCCGATGATAGCAATCCTGGCGGTCACGATCGGTAGCCTTTATACGGTTTGAAATACATGAAACCCATGTATTACATGTATTTTTCCGCGCTATTTTGCGTTTTACCAAGGGCTTCGGCAAAGAGGGCAAAGGTTGCGACGCGAAAGTCACGCATGGCGGGCCCCGGGAGACGGCCGCTAATAATTCGATTGGTTAGCAACACACCATAGCTCATATTAGCTAGATCCAGCCAAAAACCTGTTCCGGTAAATCCCCAATGGCCGATTGCCTGGCCAGCGCCAAAACGAGAACCACTTGGTTCGTACCAGACGCGATAGCTTGCCGGGGCTACCAAGTCAGGATAACCCGAAACAGCTAAGGGGTATTTGTTGGCGAAAAACTTTTGCCCAAATGCTGATTGTGTCAATAATTTCAAATAATTAACGAGAGCAGCACCACTGGCAAACAAGCCCGCATGTCCGCTAACTCCCGATAATGCATGAGTATTTTCATCATGTACCTCGCCGATTAGCATTCGTTGTCGAAGCGGGCAGTACGCACTGGGTATACAGGCTTTGCGAGCGTCATCATTCATTGAATAGCCTATATCAGCTAAAGAATTGGGTCTAAGAGTAGTCGTGATAAATTTTTGCCAAAGCAAATCGATTCTAACTCCCCAAATTTCCTCAAGAATCAGAGTTAAAAGTACGTAGCCAACGTCGCTATAGTTATCATGCCGGGCAGTGGGTTCCAAGCTGCAATTACTTATAATTCTTAGGATTTTATCCCGTCTCGACTCGTTTGCTGGCGGATCGTTTTGTTCACATGCGACATAAAAATTGCGCCAGGCAGGCAACCCACTACGATGCATCAGCAATTGCTCAATGGTAATGGTGTCCAGCAAGCTGTTTTGAAGAGGCAAATTCGCCCAGGTTCGGACGGGAGCGGAGATATCTAAGGCTTTCTGTTCGCTCGTCCAAAGGACCAGCGGTCCGGTCACCAGGGCCTTGGTCAAACTCGCCAGATCAAAGATGCTTCGACCCTCGGGCAAGTGCTCAAAAAGCACTCGTGGCTCTTGTTCGTGAAGAAAACCAGCCTCAGCATAAATATGCGTAAATAAAGGTTTTTTAAGTAAGGGCGCGGCTAATTCTGCCAGGCGTTTTGCTGCCGGTTCATGGCTGATTTTTGCAGGCATTGAGCTTGTCTTTAAGGATGTCATTGACCATACCTGGATTCAATTTTCCGCCGGATGCTTTCATAATCTGGCCGACAAAAAAGCCAAAGACCTTTTCTTTGCCGGCTTTATACTGCGCAACCTGCTGAGGGCTCTCAGCAATCACTTTATCAACAATTGCATGAATTGCCGATTCATCAGATACCTGCACAAGTCCCTGAGATTTAACGATTTCTCCCGGGGTCCCGCCATGCTCCACCATTTCCTCAAAAACAGTTTTCGCGATCTTGCCGGAGATCGTTTGATTTCCAATAAGTTTTAGTAATTCTGAAAGGTTATCGGATGTAACCGGTGGCTTGCTCAGATCCCATTCACGGTTATTGACCTCGCGCAGGAACTCGCTATGCACCCAGTTGGCGACAATTTTATGTGGGACGGCTCCCGCGACGCCAGCAACAACTTTCTCAAAGAATTCAGCAAGTTCCTTCTCCGCGGTCAAGACATTGGCATCGTAAGCAGGCAGTTCATAAGCGGCTTGGAAGCGCGCCGACATGGCTTCAGGTAATTCTGGTAAAGAAGACTTAACCGTGGTGATGCGCGAGGGGGAAATTTTAAGCGGCAACAGGTCGGGTTCTGGGAAATAACGGTAGTCGTGGCTTTCTTCCTTGGAGCGCATCGGCGCGGTTCGGCCGGAGGCCGCGTCATAGAGCATGGTTTGTTGGATAACTTTGCCGCCGGAATCCAGCAAATCCGCCTGCCGGATAATTTCGTAGGTAATCGCCTTCTCAATATTACGAAAGGAGTTAAGATTCTTGATCTCGCAACGCGTGCCAAAAGCCTCTCTGCCACGTGGTCGAATAGAGACGTTGGCATCACAGCGAAATGAGCCTTCCTCTAAATTACCGTCGCAAATTTCGAGGTAGCGTACCAAAGACCGTAAGCGTTTTAGGTAGTCGGCGGCATCTTCCGGGCGACGAATATCCGGCCCGCTCACAATTTCGATCAGCGGCACGCCGGCGCGATTCAAATCCACGTACGACGAAGTATCACCATGCACGTTTTTGCCGGCATCCTCTTCCAGGTGAATACGCGCAATACTCACCGTCTGTCCCGACGACAAAGTCAAACTGCCATTCGTGCAATAGGGTTTATCATACTGCGTGATTTGATAGCCTTTGGGCAAATCAGGATAAAAATACTGCTTACGCGAAAAAATACTGATTGCATGGATTTCCGCACCGATCGCTAAAGCCGCGCGGATGGCATAATCCACCGCTTGTTTATTTAAAACCGGCAACACTCCCGGATAACCCAGGCAAATAGGGCAGGTGTGATAATTCGGTAGTGCTCCAAACTTGGTCGAGCAACTGCAAAATAATTTGGAGGCCGTGTTTAGCTGGCAATGAACTTCCAGTCCAATGACCGGCTCATAGCGACTAAGCACACCCTCAGATTTTTGGTCTTTTGTGGCTCCACCACTGAGTGGCTTGTTCATAAGCAAATGCGCCTTCCAAAATCTTCGCTTCCGAAAAGTGTGGTCCTAAAATCTGCAAACCAACTGGCATACCTTTTGAGTCAAAGCCGCAAGGAATCGCAAGGCCCGGAATACCCGCGAGATTAACTCCAATGGTGCAAATATCACTTAAATACATAGACAAAGGATCATTGGCTTTCTCACCGATTTTGAACGACGTGGAGGGCGAAGTCGGTGAGAGCAATAAATCAACTTTGGCAAATGCCTGATTAAAATCTTTGGTAATAAGTTCACGCACCGCATTGGCTTTGCCGTAGTAGGCATCATAGTAGCCGCTCGATAAAACAAAGGTTCCGAGCATAATCCGCTGCTTAACTTCGCGCCCAAAGCCGGCATTGCGTGTTTGTTGGTAAACATCACGCAAGGAATCACCGGCTTTTTCGCAGCGCAAACCATAACGAATACCATCAAAGCGCGCCAGATTCGCCGATGCCTCGGCCGTGGCGATAACGTAATATGCGGCAATGCTGTATTTAAGATGCGGCAAACTCATCTCTGTGACGGTCGCGCCAAGCTCTTTGAATTTTTCCACTGCCGTCATCACTTGCTGACGAACATCTTTGTCCAAACCATCACCAAAAAACTCTGACACCAGACCAAGCTTCATACCTTTAATAGATAGCGCACCACTTTGTGCCTTCGCCAAAAGATCATCGTATATCTTCGTGGGGGCTAGAGAACTAGAGGTGGAGTCCATGGCATCGCAACCGGAAAGCACGTCCGTAACCAACGCAGCATCAAGAACGGATCTGGTCATCGGTCCGATCTGATCAAGCGAGGAACCAAAAGCCACCAAACCATAACGACTGATCCGTCCATATGTTGGCTTCAGGCCGGCAATGCCACAAAAACTTGCCGGCTGTCGAATCGAACCGCCGGTATCAGAGCCTAATGCCACTGGCGCCAAATCCGCAGCGACAACCGCCGCCGAACCGCCTGAAGAGCCGCCCGGCACACGCTCCAAATCCCATGGATTACGCACGGCGCCATAGGCCGAATTTTCATTCGAGCTGCCCATGGCGAATTCATCGCAATTCACTTTGCCAAAAATAATCGCGCCCGCCTCACGTAATTTGGTGACAGCGGTCGCATCATACGGCGGACGAAATCCGGCCAGGATTTTTGAGGCACATGTGGTCGGCATGTCAGCAACACAAATATTGTCTTTGATTGCGACCGGAACGCCGGCTAATGGCAGTTTTTTGCCTTTGCCGCACGCCGCACGAACGGCTTCCACCTGACGAACAACATCCTGCTCATCAAAATGCAAAAAACAATTCAATTCTTTTTGGTATTTAGCAACGCGCGCCAGATAGTAGTCGGCGACGTCTTTCGCAAGCGCCGGTTGTGCATTAACGGCGGACGCAATCGCATGCGCCGATGACGAAAAGCTGTCCAGCTTCAAAGTCATATTCAATCCAATATCCTGGGAACCTGAAACGCCGTACCGATTTTTTGCGGCGCTTGCGCCATAACACGCTCAACATCAAGAGATGATACGACCGTATCCTGACGCTCCGGCGTTGCCGCGTCAGGCGCATAGCTTTGTTCCGAACTCAACTTCAATTCATCGAGCTGCGCTACGTAGCCGATGATATTAGCCAATTGTTTTTCGTAATAACTAATCTCGGCATCACTCAGCTGCAGATTTGCCAGACCGGCAATATGTCGAACGAGGTCGGCATCGACTTTCACATCAAACCTCTTCGTTCTCAATCTTCGCTATTTTTGCAAAGCTGATAACTTTTTCGCTGTCATCGACATTCATCAAACGCACGCCCTGCGTCAGACGACCGATAACACCGACTTCGTTAACCGTAAAGCGTGTCAACTTACCAGCAGACGTCATCAACATTAAGTCGTCGTTTTCGGAAACTTGCATGATGCCAACAACCGGACCATTGCGTTCGGTAACCTTGATGGTATAGATGCCTTTACCACCACGGGTTTGCGCTCGATACTCTTCCAGCGGCGAACGCTTGCCGTAGCCATTTTCACACACCGACAAAATCGTGGCGTCGCTACGCAAGACTTCAAGACCAATCACTGTATCTTCTTCTTCGGAGAAGCGGATACCGGTCACACCGCGAGCCGAACGTCCCATCGGGCGACACTCTTCTTCATTAAAGCGAATGGATTTACCCATACGCGTCGCTAGCAAGACGTCTTCTTTACCGGTCGTAATTACACAACTGATCAGCGTATCGTTGTCTTCGAGTTTAAGAGCGATCAAACCGGAAGAACGCAGATTAGCAAATGCCATCAAATCGGTTTTCTTCACGTACCCTTGCGCGGTTGCGCACATAATATAAGCGCCTTCGACAAATTCTTTGATCGCCAAAGTCGAAACAACCCGCTCACCTTCCTGGAACTTCACCAGGTTGGCCAAGTGCTTGCCGCGTCCAGCCAATTCAACTTCGGGCAACTGGTACACTCTTAAGTCATAAACACGGCCCATGTTCGTAAAGCAAAGCAATGTCTGGTGGTTCGAGGTAATAAAGAGATCCTTAACCAGATCTTCCTCTTTGGTCTTCATGCCGGTGCGGCCTTTACCGCCGCGACGTTGAGCTCGAATAGCCGAGATCGGCGTGCGTTTCACGTAACCGGCGTGCGAAACCGTCACAACCACTTCTTCATCAGCCACCAGACTTTCCATCGTTAAATCATCTGCGGCGGCGGTGATTTCCGTGCGACGATCATCACCGAATTTTTCCTTGAGCTCGGTCAGTTCATCACGAATGATTTGCGTTACGCGCGGGGGATTATCGAGAATATCCTTCAAATCAGCGATGATGCGCAGCGTTTCTTCGTATTCGGCGATAATCTTGTCGCGCTCTAGGCCGGTCAAACGCGCCAGACGCATGTCCAAAATTGCTTTTGCCTGAATATCGCTCAACTTGAATTGCGACACTAAGCCAGCATGTGCCTCAGCACTGTCCGCAGCACCGCGGATCAATTTTACGACTGCATCGATATTTTCCACGGCTATTTTTAAGCCCAGCAAAATATGGATTTTGTCTTCGGCACGGCGCAATTCATATGCGGTGCGGCGTAGCACGACTTCGCGGCGATGGATCAGATAATACTCAAGAATTTCTTTTAGATTCAAAACACGCGGTATGCCTTTAACCAAGGCCACCATGTTCACGCCAAACGACGACTGCATTGGCGTTTGCTTGTACAAATTATTCAGAATGATTTCCGCTTGTTCGTCACGCTTAATATCGACTACGACACGGATCTCTTCGCGCGCTGATTCATCACGAATATCGGAGATTCCTTCGATCTTTTTATCACGCACCAATTCAGCAATGCGCTCGATCAAACGCGCCTTGTTCACCTGATAAGGGATTTCCGTGATGATAATCCGCTGACGACCATTGCCTTTGCCACTTTCCTCGATATGCGCGCGAGCACGCATAACCACCGAGCCGCGGCCGGTCAAATACGCTTGTCTTATGCCGGCGGTGCCCATGATAGTCGCCGCTGTCGGAAAATCCGGTCCGGGAATGTAGCGCATTAAATCATGAATGCTGATTTCCGGTTCATCGATCAGAGTTTCCAGTGCCAAGACTACTTCGCGCAAATTATGCGGTGGAATATTCGTCGCCATACCAACCGCGATACCTGCCGCGCCATTCACCAATAGATTCGGGAATTTCGCTGGTAACACCAGCGGCTCTTCTTCTTTGTTGTCATAGTTAGGACCAAAATCCACCGTCTCTTTATCGAGATCGGTCAGCATCAATTCGGTGAGCTCTTCCAAACGAACTTCGGTATAACGCATAGCGGCCGCGAAATCGCCATCGATAGAGCCGAAGTTACCCTGACCATCCACCAACGGGTAGCGCATGGCAAAATTCTGGGCCAAGCGCACCAGTGCTTCGTAAACCGGCGAATCGCCGTGCGGGTGATACTTACCGATAACATCACCGACAACGCGGGCGGATTTTAAATAAGGACGATTGTGATAATTCTTAAGGCCATGCATCGCAAACAAAATGCGTCGATGCACCGGCTTCATACCATCACGCACATCTGGTAGCGCGCGCGAAACAATAACGCTCATCGAATAATCAAGGAATGCAGTACGCATTTCCTCTTCGATGTTTCTGGTGGTCACTCTAAGATTCTGTTCCATGTATCTGTCCCGTTAGATATCCAGGTTACGAACGTTGATCGCGTTGGTTTGAATAAACTCACGCCGCGGCTCAACATCATCGCCCATCAAAGTACTAAACAAGCGATCTGCTTCCATCGCATCCTCAACCGCTACCTGTAATATGGTGCGCTTATCATCTTGCATGGTTGTTTCCGCGAGTTGGTCAGGATTCATCTCGCCAAGACCTTTATATCGCTGAATATAAGCGCCTTTGCGACCTTGTTCGGCAATAAAATCACGCAGCGCATCCAGCGATGCCAGATTTCCCGATTTGGAGCTCGTCGTATTGTCGGCTTCAGTATCCTCATCCGCGGCCTTTTCTTTGGCGGCATGCGAAGCCACGTCCGTAAAAGTAAACGGCGGCTCGGCAATCTCGCGTAATTGTTTATTGATGCGACGCAGTTCCACCATTTCGCCGCTGGCAAATAAGCCGGCATCAACGATCGAAGTCTGCGGAACATCCTTAATTCTGGTCTCAAACGACAAGCGATAGCGGCTGTATTCTTGATCAAAAATACATTTGCCTTCGATGAAAACCCGCTGATTAACCAGTTTTTCTTTCACGTACTCGGTGATGGTTTTAATCAGCGATTGCGCTTTTTCCTCATTGGCGAGTGCCGTCGCATCCAATTGATCATTGATAACCAGGCACTCAACGATTTCGCGCGCGCGCCGTCGCGAGGTCATGTCCAACAGTTCATTATAACGAATCAATTTGGTCAGCAGACCACTGATAACGCCTCTTTCAATTTTCTTGTTGTTACGATCAACGATGGCCACATTATTGAGACCCACATCGCTCAAAAATTCCATCAATTCGCGATCGTCTTTCAAATAACGTTCGACTTTGCCTTTCTTGTATTTAAAGAGCGGCGGCTGAGCGATATACAGGTAGCCGCGTTCGATAACTTGCGGCATTTGTCTAAAGAAAAACGTTAACAACAAGGTACGAATATGCGCACCATCCACGTCGGCATCGGTCATCAGAATAATTTTGTGATAGCGTAATTTATTGATATCAAAATCATCACGACCAATACCCGTTCCCAACGCCTGAATCAGCAACTTGATCTCCTGCGAGGAGAGCATTTTATCGAAACGGGCTTTTTCGACGTTTAAAATTTTACCGCGCAAAGGCAACACCGCCTGCGTGCGGCGATCGCGTGCTTGTTTGGCGGAACCGCCTGCGGAATCACCCTCGACCAGAAACAATTCGCAAAGCGCGGGATCGCGTTCCTGGCAATCCGCCATCTTGCCGGGCAAACCAGCGAAATCAAGAGCACCTTTACGGCGCGTTAATTCTTTGGCTTTACGTGCGGCGATACGTGCGCGAGCCGCATCAATAATCCGCGTCACCACCCGCTTAACGATTTCCGGATTTTCGTTGAAGTAGTCGGTCAGTTTCTCGCCAACGATCTGTTCCACCCACGGACGAACTTCCGCGCTACCCAATTTTGATTTGGTCTGACCCTGAAATTCGGGGTTCTTGATTCTTACCGCGATCACACCGGTCAGACCCTCGCGAATATCATCACCAGTGATATTTTCGTCTTTCAGACCTTTAAGGGCGCCGGTTTTTTCGGCAAAACCATTAACGACGCGCGTTAGAGCTGAACGCAAACCCGTTAAATGCGTACCGCCATCAACGGTATTAATATTATTTACATAGGAGAAAAAACTTTCGCTATAGGCGTCCGTCCATTGCATCACGGCTTCCATCTGCGCCATTAACTTTCCAGATGAGTCGCGCTGTTCACCAAAAATATAAACCGGATTTTGGTGTAGCGGCGTTTTTCCTTTTACCTGGAATTCGCAAAACGATAGCAAGCCGCCTTCGTAATGAAAAGTCGACGCCTGATCAGATGTTTCATCAGTTAAAACGATTTTTACGCCTTTGTTCAAAAAGGCGAGTTCGCGTAATCGTTTGGTCAGCACATCGAAACTAAATTTGGTTTCGCTGAAAATCTCGACGTCTGGTTTGAAGATCGTGGTGGTACCGTGGGTATCGGTCGCGCCGATAACCTGCAAGCCACCGTCAGGGACGCCGCGCTTATAACTTTGCTGATGTACTTTGCCATTCTGGCGAACTTCAACCCGGCACCATTCAGACAACGCGTTGACAACGGATGCGCCAACGCCATGCAAACCGCCAGAAAAAGCGAAGGCCTTGTCGTCGAACTTGCCGCCGGCATGCAAGACGGTCATGACCACTTCGAGAGCGGACTTTCCTTCTTTCGCATGTGTGCTGACCGGAATACCCCGACCATTATCCTTTACCGAGACAGAGCCATCCAAATGAATGCTCACCTCAATAGTATCGCAATGACCGCCCATTGCTTCGTCGATGGAGTTGTCGACGATCTCGTAGACTAAGTGATGCAAACCATCGGCGGACGTCGAGCCAATATACATACCGGGGCGTTTACGAACGGCTTCCAGACCTTCGAGTACCTGGATATTATCGGCAGTATAGTTATTAGAATTCTGTGATTCGGATGTTCCCGAATTCTCTTGCGTCATACTGTGTTCCTTACTGTTCTCTGATCGGTACCAAGACATGCATGGAGCGACAGCTTTGTGGTTCAAATTGTGGCATGATCACAATCGGATCATCCTCACCGCGAAACTGCAAAGTGATATCCTCGCTGGTAATGGCCGAAAACACATCCGTCAAAAACTTGCCATTAATCGACAATTCGCGAGTAGCACCTTTATAATCATTCAAACGCAAACTTTCTTTGCCTTCCGAGCTGCCGGCACTGCGCGAACTCAAGGTTAACAACGAATCACCAAACGACAGACGTATCGATCTGGTTTTATCCGCTGCCAACATAACGCGCTTAGCAACATGCTGCACATGCGGCCGCGACAATTTTACCGGACTCAAATTGGCTGTCGGCAACACGCCCAGATAATTTGGATACTTCACAGCGGCGAGTCGCATATAAATTTCATAGCCAGGAGCTATTGCCACCAATGTCGTTTGATCATCAGACACAACAAGGCGAATGTTCTCAAAACCCTCATTGCACATACGCTGAATTTCAACGATCGCGCGCTTGGATAAACAAATTCCTGCTTTCAAAAACTGCTCGGGCAAAGTGAGATTCAAATCACAAAAGGACAGTCGAAAACCATCGGTTCCGACCAGACGCAATTTTCCGTCTTCCGGTTTATGCAAATAACCAACAGCGCCGTAATTACGCGCCGATTCATAGGCGATGCAAAATTGTACCTGATCGATGAGATAATTAAGTTTGGCTGCCGGAATATCCGCGACATTACTTGATTGAATGGCTTTGGGTTCTTTCCAAACCAAATCCTCAACCAAAGGAATCTTCATGGAGAATTCATTATTAGTGCCAGCAGTGATCACCAGATGAGCTTGTTTGGTTTCTAAGTTAATGAGGCCTTCCGGCAGTTCCTTCACAACATCAGAAAACAAGCGACCAGGAACAAACACGACGCCTTCGGCGCTGACTTTTGTTTCCAGCTGACTATAAACCGCCAACACATGATCGGAAGCGGCGATCTTTAAACTTCCATCTTTAGTTGCTTTGATTCCTATATGAGACAAGCTTCGTTCGGAGATCGTTCCTTGGTTCCGATTGATTGCTCGACTCAATGCTCCCCGTTCAATTGCTAGTTTCATTTGTTGACCTCTTTATCGCCGGCATTCTGCTAATGAATAAATTAAATATAGTTACTTATTAAGTAGTAGTAGTAGGTAAATGGATACACATGTGAATAACTTTATAAAGCCTTATAAATACTGCATTTTCAAAAAAAACGGAAGTTGAATTCTTGTGGGTAATCTGCTCAGTACGTTCGTGGATACTTTTGTGGGAAACTGAGGCGACCAACTTGCCCCCAAAAAGCTCCCCCACGAGTTCCCAATTAACTACACGTCCGATAAACATCAAATAAACAACCTCAACCACAGCTTATCCACAACCAGGCCTACGCCAATTGTTCCAATTTTCTTTCCAGGGCTTCCAAAAGTGTCTTCAAATCCAGGTCCTGAGCACGATCTTCTTCGATCTTGCGCACGGCGTGCATAACCGTTGTGTGGTCCTTGCCGCCAAACTTGATGCCGATTTCAGGAAATGACGATTTGGTGCGGGAACGGCATAAGTACATTGCTATTTGACGCGGTATGGTTAGAGCTCGCTGGCGACGCTTGGATTTTAAATCAGCAATCCGGATCTTGAAATGATCAGCGACGGTTTTTTGGATCATTTCCACGGTAAGCCGTTTCGGGGGCTCGCCTAAAACATTTTGAAAGGTTTCGGCAGCCAACTCCAAATCAAGGGCGCGGCCATGCAAGACTGAATACGCGGCGATGCGGTGCAACGCTCCTTCAAGCTCTCGCACGTTGCGTTTGGCGTGGTTGGCAATGTAATGCGCCACATCATCACGAAGTTTGATCGCTAACGTCTCAGCCTTTTTCTGCAAAATAGCCATGCGGGTCTCAAGATCCGGCGGTTGAATGTCGGCGATCAGACCCCATTGAAAGCGATTACGTAGGCGATCTTCGATATCGGGGATATCCTGCGGGAAAAGATCAGAGGTAATAACGATCTGCTTTTTTGCCTCATGCAGGGCATTAAAGGTATGAAAGAACTCCTCTTGCGTTCTGCCCTTGCCGGAAATGAACTGGATATCATCGACCAAAAACACATCACAGTGGCGGTATTTGCGGCGAAAATCCCACATTTTATTAAAACGTAGGCAATAGATCATTTCATTCATGAAGCGTTCGCTGGAAATGTAAGTAACAACAGCGTTTTGATTACGCTCTAAAACCTTGGCACCAACGGCATGCAGAAGGTGAGTTTTACCAAGACCGGTACTACCATAGATAAATAGTGGGTTATACGCTTGACCTGGTGCATCGGCTACAGCATGGCAGGTAGCATTCGCAAACTGGTTACTGGGGCCTTTGACAAAAGTTTCAAAGGTATAATTGGTGTTCAGATTAGACTTCAAGGACAGAGAGCGTGAAACAACTGTGCCGCCACTATTTTGTTCAAACTCAGCTCCTAGCTTTTCACCATCAAGGGCTTCCGACTCCGATGTTGAGAGATCGTGAGCGGCTAACAATTCCTTGGCGAAGCCCTCGGAACCACAAACAGAGGTTTCGGTTTCAAAGCGAATTAAAATGTGATCAATGCCCAACTGGGACTTGCAGTGCTCGATTTTGTCCAGAAAATTGTCGAGTAAGCCCTGATAGAAAACGAGATTGGGTAGAGACACCACGATTTCCGTGGGACCGACTTCCTTGGCTTGTAGCGGCGCAATCCAGACAGAGTAATCTTCGGGATTTAAAACCTCGGCGAGTTTGAGCTTAAGTTGCTCCCAGTACGACAAGGAGGAAGATGTTAGGTTATGGCCGAGAAGCTTGGGAATTGAGGCCTTGGCGGTTGCCGAAAAAGGGAGCGAAGAAAAAGAATCCATATAGCCGACGTCCGTAGCAGATTTTGATGTGGATATTTTCGTAACTTGTTGAAAAATTCGATGGGCGAACGTAGCACACGCGATGAGTTTGACGCAAGGTTAAATGACCGGTTTTTTGTTCAATAAAAACAGAAGGTTATTGTGCGAACCAGATGTTGTGGATATCTTTGAAAAATTTAGAGATTTGAGGTTTTATGCACGGACAAATGCGACAGCTTGGAATTTTGTTGGCGCTTAATGTTGAGGCGGTTGGATTTGCAATCGCTGGATACCTTGCAGGACAATGGCTTAACGAACATTATGCAAAAGATTTTGATTGGCTGTTGCTAACAATGTTGCTGGCGTTGTTAGGAATCGGTTACTCGTGGACGATGGCGCTGAGAAAATTTTTTCGTGAGGAAAAATAAGCTGTCCAAAAATTATACAAAAAGACGAAGCGAAAAAATTCTCTAAAAAACGCGGTCAAAAAACCAAGCAAAAAAATCGAACCAACGAAATGACCAAAATAAGCGAACGGAAAAAGCGTGGACCCTAAAAGCATCATCATCGGCACTCTTTTTGGCCTCATAAATACGCGGCTGATTTATGTATTGATGGAAAAATTACTGCAGGGGGTCGCTGGATCCGAGCAGGCGAACGAAAATATGCGGGTTTCGCGAGCCATGACGGCCGCACTGGTTGGTTTTAAGATTTTGCTCCTGGGATGCCTGGTATACGTGACGACCCAAGAAGACCTGCTGCTGCCGCTACCTTTGTTATGTGGTTTTGCTCTTGGGATAACGGTCGGCCTGATCATCCTGGGATGGCGGGATCGGAGCCGAAAATAATTCTTTATCTCGGCCCACGACAACAAAAAATATCTCTAGGACTAAGAAAAAAAATCAGCTAATAAGTAATTCCCCTAAAATGCGTGTGTGTTGTGTACATATATGAATGAGAAGCTTTTGTTGCGGACGCTGAGTAATAAATTTCGATTTTTTCCCTGCCTTTTGGCGGTAGCGGCGGTGCTTGCACCTGTGGCGGCTTATGCTGCCGGCGGGGGTGTCCAGATGATCAATTATTATGATTTGGTCCTGTCGCAACTAGGTCTTGATTCCCACACCTGGGCGCCGGTTATGGCGGGTGTCTTGTCGCTGATTATTTTGACCGCCCTTGGTTTGGCATATCGTTCTGCGGTAGTCGTCAGTGGTGATAGCGCGATTCCTGACGGCAAAATCTCTGTTCGCACTTTTGTTGAATCCATTTTGGATTTCATCGTTAATTTGGCGGAAGATGTTATCGGTCATGATTACAAGCCGTTCTTACCGTTGCTGTGCTCACTCTTTCTCTTTATTTTTGTTAGCAATCTGATGGGCCTGATTCCAGGTTTTCCGCCTGCGACAGAAAGCATGAGTACCAACCTGGCGATGGGTTTTACAGTTTTTTTGGTCTATAATTTTGCCGGCATAAAGTCTAATGGTATAGGATACTTAAAGCATTTTTTGGGGCCGGTTTGGTGGTTGGCGCCGTTATTGTTGCTCATTGAGCTTATCAGTCACGTGGTGCGTCCGATCTCATTAAGTTTGCGGCTGTACGGCAATATTTTTGGCGATCATTTGGTATTGTCTGTATTTTCGAGTCTAGTTCCTATTGTTTTGCCGTCGTTGCTGTTGTTTTTTGGTCTTTTGGTGGCGACTTTGCAGAGTTTTGTGTTCACGTTGTTAACTAGTATCTATATTTCTATAGCTACGTCTCACGATCATTGAGCGTTTTTTTGGAGCGAGGATGAAGATGAAGAGAAAGTTGAGTTCGTTGGTGGCTTTGGTTGGTGGAATGACGGCATCGTCGACTGTTTTTGCTGAAGAAGCGGCAGCAGCGGCCAGTGCGGGTGGCTCAAGCGGTCTTTTGGCCATTGGTTCCGGTCTCGCAATCGGATTGGCGGCCCTGGGTGGTACGCTTGGTCAAGCGAAGGCGGCTGGTGCGGCTCTGGAAGGGATTGCACGTAATCCGGGCTCTCGGAACCAGGTTTTCATGCCGTTGGTGCTGAGTTTGGCGCTTATCGAGTTCCAGGCGATTCTTGGTTTTGTTATCGCCTTTATGTGGCTTGGCAAGTAAGCACCGATATTTTTTATCGATCAGAGGCCGATGTTTCACGTGAAACATCGGCCTTTTTATTTTGAATGACTTAGCGAGACAGCGGGAATGTTTCACGTGAAACATTGGGTCTGAAGATGTCACGTGGAAGGTGACGGGAAATAATCGATGTTTCACGTGAAACATGGTTGCTCTTGAAGGTATTACTTCCTATACTTCTTGCAAACTTATCTGGACGTTGCTGCAGGGAGAGCTATGGCTCGCATTATTGCTGTTTCAAATCAAAAAGGTGGAGTGGGTAAAACCACAACGTCAGTGAATCTCGCGGCTTGCTTGGCGGCAGGTGAGAAAAAAGTATTGCTCGTTGATCTAGATCCGCAAGCCAACGCATCAAGCGGGTTGGGAATCGCACATCGAGATATTCAATTATCGATGTACCAGGTATTGGTTGATGACCAGCCGATCAAAGATGTGATTTTACATTCAGAGTTGAAGTATCTTGATCTGGCGCCGGCACACCAGGAGTTGGTGGGTGCAGAGATCGAGTTAGTGACCGCCATTGGTCGCGAAGTTCGTCTTAAAGACACTCTCAATGAGGTGGCTGGTGTTTATGATTTCATTATCATCGATTGCCCGCCAACTCTGGGTATTCTCACAGTAAATGCCTTAACCGCCGCCCACGCGGTTTTGATTCCTCTGCAATGCGAATATTACGCAATGGAGGGGCTGGCGCAGTTGCTGAAAACCATTTCTTTGGTGAAAAAGAAGCTCAATCCAACGATCGAAACCGAGGGAATTCTTTTGACGATGTACGATCGACGGAACAATTTAAGCTATCAGGTGGAGCAGGAGGTTCGTGCTCACTTCGGTCAGGACGTTTTCGACGTGGTCATACCACGGAATGTCAAACTATCGGAGGCGCCCTCACACGGCAAGCCGGTGATCCTCTATGACATCGCCTCAATGGGTGCTGTAGCTTACATGGAAGTCGCAAAAGAACTGATTAGACGCCACCCCGGAGAGGTGACTAGTCAGCCTGTACACTCGTCAACCCTGCCTATACAGCCAGTGACTAATCAACCAACGCTATCATAAACAGATTTTTGGAGAGCAAAATGGGAATGCGCGAAGAAAATAGAGGTCAAAAACGTGGGGCGTTGGGCAAAGGTTTTGGTTCGCTTCTTGGTTTGAGCGAAGATGAGATGGTGGGTTCGATTGCGCAAGCTACCGAGCCGAGCATCAATGGTTTGCCACCACGCGCCATTATCGATCTTCCTATCGATAGCATTGAACCGAATCCCCATCAGCCACGCAAATTATTTGACGACGACGCTTTATTGAGCCTGTCGGCTAGCATCAAGGAAGATGGTGTGATGCAGCCGGTGGTCGTCGCTAAGTCCGATCATCCCGGAAAATACATTTTGATTGCCGGTGAGCGACGTTGGCGCGCTTCAAAATTGGCGGGTAAAGAGGAAATTCCTGCCATTATCCGCGATAGTGCGAACGACGACATGTTGCGGCTGGCATTAATCGAGAACATTCAGCGCCAGGATCTAAATATTATCGAGGAAGCGGAAGCCTACTCATCATTGATTAAAGATTTTGGTTTGACCCAGGATCAATGTGCTCAAAAAGTAGGCAAAGATCGGAGCACCGTCACGAACGCCTTGCGGCTCTTGCATTTGCCGCGGGAGATCCAAGACGACATGATGGACGGTCGCTTGACTATGGGCCATGGGAGAGCGCTGTTGTCCTTGGAGGACAAGCGTTTGATGCTGCGTGCTCGCGATATTGTCATCAAAAAGAATCTGAATGTTCGTCAAACCGAGCAGCTTTGTAAGACGTTTGCGACAACTCAAGCAGCTGGCGCGCATGCTGGTGGCGCTACGTCGGCGGCCAACGCAGATCTCGACTACCTGTCGGAAACCCTACGCAGCCACCTGCGCACGAAAGTAAAAATCAGCGGTACGGGTAGTCGGGGAAAAATCGAAATCTCTTACTTCACGGCCGCTGAATTAGAACGCATTTTAAGCACCCTTGGCCTGGATTTGAAATAATCAAAATCCTTGAGTCTACGGCAATTATAAGCTATTTATTTCGCCCTGTTCCTACATTCTAGGCAAAGGGTGCAACCGCATGTCCGCGTTTAATTTGTCGCCGAACCCGGCCGTCATGATCGTTCAAGCTGGCGTTTTTTTGACTGCGATCGCAGTCGTTAAAAAATTATATTTGGAACCATACCTGCGCGTGCGCGGTCGGCGTGATGCTATGACTACCGGTAGCAAGGCACATGCTGACGAATTGGTGGATAGAAATAATCAGCTGACCAAACAAATTACCTCGCGCGTTTCTGAAGCACATCAATCAACGCGTCAGTTGCGCGAAGAACTAATTAAAAGCGCAGCCACAAACAAACAAAAAATTGTTTCGAGCGCCGAAGACGAGGCCAAGGCGACTGTTGATGCTATGCGCACGCAGATCACCCAAGATATTAAAGCTGCTCAGGCACAGATTCCAGACGTTGTGCGCAATGTCTCGGATACCGTGTATCGTGAGGTCTTGAATTAAGTATGGAACACTTTGATTGGGTCACCGGCGCTGTTTTTCCCTACATTAATTTTTTGATTTTTTTAGCTGCGGCAATTTTTTTCTTTCGCAAACCAATGCAGACAATGGCGGCGCAGCGTCGCGCTGATTTGGATGCATTGGTGGCGGCAGCAAAAAAAGCCAAAGATGAAGCAGAGAAGCAGCATGCGGAATTGCAGCAACGTATGCGTGGACTCGATGATGAATTAACGCGCCTACGCGATGCGGTGCGCACGGAAGCCGAGCGTGAAGCCGAACAGATTATTCATCAGGCGAATGCAGTTGCTGAACATGTAAAGCAGGAAGCAAAACGCGCGGCCGAAACCGAAGTTGAAACCGCGAAAAAATTATTGCGCGAAGAGATCGTCACACAAGTACGCAAGCAAGTGGAATCCCGTATTGTCAGTGATGTAAAAGCGGATAATCACAAGCAACTAATTACGAAGCAAATTGATGCATTGAAAAATATTCGGGCCGAAGGATAAAGAATGAGCGCAGTTAGAATCGCAAACCGCTATGCACGAGCATTGTTTCGATTGATAAAAGAAGATCAAGGTACCGCGTCTAAGTTGGTGCCTGCGCTCGAAGCGATAACACAGCTTTTTGACATTGATGATGCGCGCCGCGTGCTCGTCAGTCCGGTGATGCCAAGTGATTTGAAGTTGGCGCTGATTAAGTATGCGCTGAAGGCCGCAGACAACAAAGATGCGGACTTGGAGCATTTTGCCGAATCAATGGTGAGTGCGGGTCGCGTCGACGTTTTTCCGGAAGTCGTTGCGGCGTTTAAGGGTATCGTTAATGACAAGGCAGGTATCATTACCGCCCAAGTGGAAGTTGTTCAGGCTATGGATGAGGCGCAGCAGAAAACACTGCGCGGTCAATTAAAGCAATTGGTGAATAAGGAAGTTGAGATTCAAGAAAAAATCCGTCCGGAGATATTGGGTGGATTTGTTGTTCGTTTTGGAAATTCGCTGCTTGATTTGAGTGTTCGCACAAAACTCAATTCAATCGCTAAGAACGCCGCCATCTAAGGAGTTGTCCGTGTTGCAAAAGATCCGAGTGGAAGAAGTTAGTCGCATCATCAGCGATCGCATCAAAAATTTTGATAAGCCAGCCGAGCTTCAAGAAACCGGTACGGTATTGACGATCGGTGACGGTATCGCCCGCGTCTATGGTCTAGAGAATGCGATGGCCGGTGAGTTGGTTGAGTTTGACGGCGGTGTTCGCGGTGTGGTTTTGAACCTTGAGGAAGACAATGTTGGTGTCGCGATCTTCGGTGATACGACAACGATCCAAGAGGGCTCGTCAGTTCGCCGTACTAAAGAAATTAATTCAGTACCGATCGGCGAAGGTTTGGTTGGTCGTGTAGTTGATGCTTTGGGTAATCCAATTGATGGTCTTGGTCCGATCAATGGCGCGGAGCCCGGCATCGTCGAAGTGAAGGCACCCGGTATTATTGCACGTAAGTCGGTACATGAGCCGCTGGCAACCGGCATCAAGGCAATCGACTCCATGACACCAGTTGGTCGTGGCCAGCGCGAGTTGATTATTGGTGATCGTCAGACGGGCAAAACCGCAATCGCCGTTGATACGATCATCAACCAAAAAGGCAAAGACGTTATTTGCGTATATGTTGCGATCGGACAAAAAGCTTCGACGGTTGCACAGGTGGTCAGTCGGTTGAAGCGCGAAGGCGCGATGGAATATACGATCGTCGTTGCGGCAACAGCTCTTGATCCGGCGCCGATGCAATTTTTGGCGCCTTATTCTGGTTGTCGGATGGCGGAGTATTTCCGCGATAAAGGTCGTCACGCGGTTATTTTTTATGACGATTTGACCAAACAAGCCGTTGCTTATCGTGAGTTGTCGCTGCTGCTGCGTCGCCCCCCGGGTCGCGAAGCTTATCCCGGTGACGTATTTTATTTGCATAGCCGCTTGTTGGAGCGCGCCTGCAAATTAAATGATGAGTTGGGTGCCGGTTCATTGACGGCGTTTCCTATCATCGAAACACAAGCGGGTGATATTTCCGCATACATTCCCACGAACGTTATTTCGATTACCGACGGCCAGATTTTCTTGGAGTCGGATTTGTTCTTCAGCGGTGTGCGCCCCGCCGTGAATGCCGGCTTGTCGGTATCGCGGGTGGGTGGTGCCGCACAGGTGCCAGCGATGAAAGCTGTCGGCGGTAATTTGCGTTTGGATTTGGCGCAGTATCGGGAGTTGGCGGCCTTCTCGCAGTTTGGTTCGGATTTGGATGCCGCGACGCAAAAAACCCTGACACGCGGTGAGCGTCTGGTCGAGCTTTTGAAGCAAGGTCAGTATGAACCCCTGGATGCGGGCGTGCAGGTAGCGGTTATTTACGCGGGCACCAAAGGTTACCTTGATAAACACGCGGTCGATTCGATTCGCAAATGGGAAGCAGGTTTCACCAACTTGCTGCGCGCGAAATATAAGTCGGTTATCGACAAGATTAATAATCGCGCCAAACTTGGTGATGTTGAAGCCGATTTGAAAAAAGCGATCGAGGAATTCGATCAGGGATTTGTTGCCGATGCCAAATCTTAAGGACATTAAACGCCGCATCAGCAGCGTCGGTAACACGCAAAAAATCACGCGTGCGATGAAGCTGGTGTCGGCGGCGAAATTCGCGAAAGCTTCGCAGGCGGTTCTGGCGGCGCGGCCATACGGGTTCGCGTTCGACGAAATGGTGGCAAAGCTCGCAGCGATGGCGGCCAGCGCCGATGTCGAATCGGAGTTGCTGCGCACGGTACCGGAAAAAAAATCGCTGTTGATCGTTATGGCGACAGATCGCGGCCTTTGTGGCGGCCTTAACACCAACCTATTTAAAGCCTCTTTAGGTTGGCTCAAGCAAAAACGACAAGAAGGCGTCGATGTTTCGGTCATGTTGTGGGGACGCCGCGCGATTTTATTTGGCAAGAATAAATTGTCTGGTACGGCGGTTGTTTCGGCGCGCGAGAAAGTTTTGGCAACTCCAACTTATACCTTGGCTGAAGAACTCACTGATGATTTGGTACAGCGTTTTCGCGATCAGCAATTCGACCGCATTTATTTGTCCTCCGTTGAGTTTAAGTCGGCGCTGTCGCAAACACCGCGCGTCGCACAATTATTGCCGGTTGCTTATAAGAAAGACGGCGATGGCAACGAAGCACTACAGAATTTTATTGTGGAGCCCGGTCTTGCGACTTTGTTGGAAGGCTTGCTGATGCGTCAGGTTGCATCGCAGATTTATCGCGGCTTGTTGGATGCCGCGGCTTCGGAACACGGCGCGCGGATGGCGGCCATGGACTCAGCAACCAACAATGCCAAAGAAGTGCGGCAGGATTTGACCTTGCAATACAACCGTGCTCGCCAGGCGGCGATCACTAAAGAACTAATCGAAATCATTAGCGGCGCGGAAGCGCTCTAACCTGTGGAGTAGTAAATGACAACGGCAGTACACGGAAAAATTGTTCAGGTTTTGGGTCCCGTCGTCGACGTGGCTTTCCCAGAAGGTAAATTGCCTTCGATTTATAACGCCCTGAAGCTCAGCAATAAATCGATCAACGATCGTGAAGATAATCTGACATTAGAAGTCGCCCAGCACTTGGGTGAAAATGTTGTTCGCGCTATTGCCATGGACAGTACCGATGGTTTGGTACGTGGTGCGACAGTAAAAGATACCGGCGAGCAAATCATGGTGCCGGTTGGTCGCGAAGTGTTGGGTCGTATTCTGAATGTGACGGGTGAGCCAGTGGATGACGCTGGACCGGTGACGACGAAGAAACGTTATCCCATTCACCGCTCCGCACCGCCGTTTACCGATTTGTCGACGCAGACTGAAATTCTCGAAACCGGTATTAAGGTTGTCGATCTTATGGCGCCCTATGCCAAAGGTGGTAAGATCGGTTTGTTCGGTGGCGCTGGTGTGGGCAAAACCGTATTGATTTTGGAGTTAATCAACAACATCGCTAAGCACCACGGTGGTTTCTCGGTATTTGGTGGCGTTGGTGAGCGTACGCGCGAAGGTAACGATCTTTTCCACGAAATGAAAGATTCGGGCGTTATCGATAAGACGGCACTGGTATTTGGTCAGATGAATGAGCCGCCCGGAGCACGTGCACGGGTTGCGCTTAGTGCTCTTGCTGTCGCAGAATTTTTCCGAGACGAAGAAAAGCAAGACGTTTTGCTCTTCATCGATAATATCTTCCGCTTTACTCAAGCGGGTTCCGAGATTTCGGCGTTGTTGGGTCGTATTCCTTCGGCGGTAGGTTATCAACCGACTTTGGCGAGCGAGATGGGTGAATTGCAAGAACGCATCACCACGACCAAGAACGGCTCGATTACCTCGGTACAAGCGATCTACGTACCTGCCGATGATTATACCGATCCGGCACCGGCAACCAGCTTTGCGCACTTGGATGCATCGACGGTGTTGTCGCGTCCGATCGCCGAGCTTGGTATTTATCCAGCGGTTGATCCTCTGGGCAGCTCCTCAAGGATCTTGGATCCGCAGGTGGTGGGCGAAGAACACTACGCGGTTGCTCGTCGTGTGCAAGGTGTTCTGCAGCGTTACAAGGATCTCTTGGACATCATCGCCATCTTGGGTATGGATGAATTGTCTGACGAAGATAAATTGACGGTGGCACGGGCGCGGAAAATTCAACGCTTCATGAGTCAGCCGTTTGACGTGGCGAAACAATTTACCGGTAACCCAGGTAAGTACGTAAAACGCGAAGACACAATTCGTGGCTTCAAAGATATTTGTGATGGCAAACTCGACGAGATTCCCGAGCAAGCATTCTTGTATGTCGGCGGCATCGACGAAGTTTATGCCAAAGCAAAAACTCTAAACTAAAGACCGGGACGGGGAATGAGCGCTGAAGCTATCCAAGTAGAAATCTTATCGCCAAGCCGCGTGGTCGCCAAAGTTTCGGCACGTCAGCTGTTGGCACCGGGTGTTGATGGTTATATGGGCATCTTACCCGGCCATACGCCGCTCATCACGGAGATTGGTCTTGGCCAGTTGGCGGTTGAGGGTGACAGCGGCACGACGCAAAAATACTTTGTCGCGGGCGGTTTTTTGGAAGTGCAGGATAATCGAGCGCGTGTGTTGGTCGATGTGATCGAGCAGCCAAAGGATATTGATCGCGAACGGGTGTTACGTTCCCGTGAGCGTGCGCTTGGCAGATTGAGCGCGAAGTCGGTGGAAGCTCTCGATATGGAACGCGCACAACAAGCACTGCGCCGCGCCGATGCGCGCTTGGAGTTCCTCGAAAGCATTGCCGATTTGCGTATGGCGTAGGCACTCTACACGATGACCGGCAAACCGGTTTTTTGGGATGCTTATGGTCTTGCCAGCCGCAATTCCGGCGTTTTTGTTCACGCTAATCAGCTTATCCACGAATTAAAACCATTGGGTGTTGTACCGACGCTAATCGGTTATTCCGGTTTTGCTCAGTATTTTTCGGGCTGGCCCACCCATGAATTTGCATCGTCGTCGCGCATCGGCACCAAGATCTATACGAGTAAACTACTGGCTCCGAAAGCTGTCGCACGTTATGTCGCCAAGCAGGCGACGCAAGCCAATCAAGAAATAATTCTTCATGGCCTGAGCAATTTGAATTTAGGGTTGGCCGCTCGTGTGTCTAAGATACGCGGTGTTTTAACCGTCCATGATCTGATTCCGATTCTAGCCGCCATCAATGATGTATCTTTGGTGTCGCGTCTGCAATTTCAGTGGTTGTTTACTGGTGCAACGAGCCGGGCGGATTGCATCATTTGTGTTTCCGAGTGGACTAAGCAGACGTTATTGGATCGTTACCCTCGGTTGGCTGCGAAAAAGATTGTTGTGATTCCCAATGGTTTTCCGGCGGTAGACCTAGAGAGCGCGGATGATGGTGGTGTGGCGGCGGCGAATGTTGTACGCGCCGTGAGTGTCGCGCGCTATGAAAAGTATAAACACCTGGATCTGCTTTGCGATATTGTTCGCAAAGCACGTGGCAGCATCGTTTTGTCTTTGGTCACCGATGACAAGGGCGCTCGGTTTGTCAAAGAGTACGCGGCGGATTTATTGCTAGCGCAAGCAATCAAGGTGTTTTCATTGCAGACCAGCGAGCAGTTGAAGCGTTTGTACAAACAAGCGGATATTTTACTGCATACCAGCCGGTATGAGGGCTTTTGCTTGCCGGCAGCGGAGGCGCTGAGTTGTAGCGTCCCTGTGGTTTATCAAGGTGGCAGCGGTATCGATGAAGTTGTTGGCAACATCGTCGGTACTGGTATGGGTGCGGAAGACGCTACCGATGCTTGGGTGCAGAGCGCGCATGCCTGGCTGGGTAAAAAACAGGATTCCACCTTCAAAGCCGCCTTAGAGAAGCACCTGCAACGAATGAAACGTTGGAAAGAAGTCGCTTCCGAGTTAAAATCGGTTTACGAAACTCTTTGAGCTCTAAAATTATAGCGAGGCAGGGACTATGACATCTGGCACACCACAGGGGTCGGGCGCGGTCTTGGTAACGGGTGGCTCCGGCTTTATCGGCAAGCATCTGGTAAAACGCTTGTCAGCCGAGGGTGAGACGATTGTTTCCATGTATCATCATCGTTTGCCGGAGCCAATGGCAAGCGTTTATCCCGTTTGTTCCGATATGAGTTCCGCCGAGCTTATCGCTGCTCCTCTGCGCGGTGTCGATACGGTTGTTCATTTAGCCTGGGGCGGTAACTTCACTGGACCGACCGGCGAAGTGGACTGGACGATGAAATCAGGCAAGTACACGCATAATATTACAACGGTCTTGAATCTCATTGCAGCGATGGAGAAAGCCGGCACGCGCAGAATTATTTTTGTCAGCGCCATGGGTGCTTCGCGGAAGGCGCAAACACCGTTTCTGCGCGAAAAATATCTAGCAGAGTTTTTTATTTTGAATTCGCGCATACCGGAGAAGATTATTTTGCGCAGCACGCTGGTATGCGGTGGACCGCAGTCGGATAAGTTCGTGCAATCCGTGCTTGGTGTTATGCAGTACCCTGCGTTTTATCCGGTACCGGATGCCAAGAAAACTATGTCACCGATTTCCGTGGACGATCTGGCCTTGATGTTATGCGGCTTGGTGCGACAAAAGGTTGAAGACGTTGCTGCGGTGGTCGAGATTACCGGCCAGCAAACCTACAAAGTCGAAGATGTCTTTAAGATGATTTCATCTCAATTCAGTCGCGGCTCGAAGATCCCGCTAAAGGGCTTTTTGGGGGATTCGCTGCTGCCGTTATTTGAACGTCGCAAGAAGGATATCGCTTCGCCCAAGATTCGTGACTATTTGAGCTTAGGTAGTAATTCTGATGAGTCGATGCAGGTTGGCAACCCGTTGCTAACGGCATTGCCAACCCATTTGCGTTCTTTCCAGGACATTGTCAGCGACGGACGAACGGAATAGATCCTTAAGCCTTAGCTTAAGGACAAATCCTTCATGCCGTTGCGCAGAAAAGCCGGGACGTCCAACTCGTCGCTATCCGGCTGCTCAGCTTGCACGCTTTTTAAGCGCTCGGCCAGCTCCAAAGCTTCGTCGATCTTTTGATTCAGGTTGGCATTGACATCCAAGCTAGTAGCCTGAGGTGCTTCTTGATTGAAAAGCGACTCAAGCGGCAAAGCTGTTTGGATATCATCTTCGATCATGCCGCCGTCGTTAACAGAGAGATCGAGGTCGGTCATGAAACCCTCATCATCAGCTCCCGTTGCCAAGGAGGCGCCTTCGATACGATTTTCGCTGATGGCTTCAATGGCGAAACTCAAATCGTCAGCCGCGCCGAACACCGAATCAATGTCAGTAGTAGCGATTTCTTCGCTATCGCTTTGAGCTGGAGCTTGTTCCGCGGCATCGTTGCTGCTGAAAGTCCATTGTGTCAGGCCCTGAGCTTCGGTGACGGCCGAGAATTGCGGTAGATCGATACTGGGTTCTGGACTTGCTGTTTGCGGCGCCGCAGTCGCTGCGGGTATGCCAGCAAACGCGTTTTCGGTACCCTCTGTTGTCGTGATGGGTTGTTCAGGTATTGGCGTAGCGATCGGCTGGGCTGCGATTGGTGCTGGTGACTGCTGTGGCTGCACAGCCGGAGCTTGAGCGGGAGCGGCTGGACGAGCGTTAACGATCGGCGATGCCGTGCGCGGCAAATGCGCTGTTTGCTGAGCCTTCGGACGTTGAAAGCTTGTCGTCGTTGAACTGGTCAGGGGCCGATGCATGGATGCGAACGTCGGCGTGGCGCCTTGCAAAATGTCATCGCCATCTTCGCCTTCGGCGGGAAAGCCGGTGGCAATAACGGTCACACGAATTTGATCGCCCATGGCTTCATCGATAACCGCGCCAAAGATAATATTGGCATCCTCGTGAGCGGCTTCCTGAATGATCGAACAAGCCTCGTTCACTTCCATAAGCGTGATGTTACTGCCGGCGGTGATATTGATCAGGATGCCAGTGGCGCCCTCGATGTTCACATCTTCCAGAAGCGGCGAGCATATCGCCTGACGAGCGGCTTCGACGGCGCGGCTTGGGCCAGCGGCAATACCAATGCCCATCAATGCCAAGCCCATGCTCGACATAACGGTTTTGACGTCGGCAAAGTCGACATTGACGGTACCAGGGATGTTGATGATGTCGCTGATGCCGCGTACAGCATTCACCAACACGTTGTCAGCCATACGAAATGCATCCATCATGCTCAGATCGGGAGTTGCGATCTGAAGTAAGCGTTGATTGGGAATCGTGATCAAGGTGTCAACATTTTCGCGCAGCCGAGCGATCCCAAGTTCTGCATGTTTGCGGCGGCGTTTGCCCTCGAAAGCAAATGGCTTGGTGACGACGGCAACCGTCAGTGCACCTAGCTCGCGGGCGATCTGAGCGACGACCGCAGCACCACCCGTACCGGTTCCACCACCCATGCCGGCGGTAATAAAGACCATATCGGAACCCGAAATAGCCTCTTGCAGAGCGTGACGATCTTCCAAAGCCGCGTCACGACCGATATCTGGATCAGCTCCGGCACCCAAGCCTTTGGTTAGTTCGCGTCCGAGCTGAAGCTTGGTTGTCGCCAGCGAGAAACGCAACGATTGTATATCGGTGTTGGCTGCCACGAACTCGACGCCTTCAAGGTTGGAGCGAATCATGGTGTTAACCGCGTTGCCGCCGCCGCCGCCGACACCAATGACTTTAATGCGAGCACCTGGTGGCAGAATGTTTTCGGTATCATACGTCATAGGAAGACTCCTAGTTGGATAGCCAACAATGAAAAAGAGAATACTTAGAAAACATTATAAGGAGGGAGAATGACTAGTGTCAATTCTATGACATGTCTTTTAACCAGCGGACCAACTGATTTACGTAACGCGACGTCCAAGAAACACGACGAGTTGATTCATCATCTTTGATGCGTCCAAGTTCAAGATTAAGCAAACCCATAACCGTGGCGTATTTGCTCGGATACATGAGTGCCGATTGCATCGTTTCATCATCCTGGTTCTCAGTCGACACGGGTGTTTCCTGATAAACAAAGGATGGGCATGCCTTGGTGACGGGGATGCGAAAAATCTTTTGGAACAAGCGATCAATGCCGGCAACTTCCGAGCCGCCACCGGTCAGGACAATACCACCGCCGAGCTTACCCTTATAAGGTAGCAGCTGTTGGCCGAGTAGTTGGCATAATTCCGCCAACCGCGCCGCCAAAATGGGACGAACGAGCTCAGCGGTGATCGTTCTGGCGTCACCTTTGATATTGTTTATCACCATAGTGGTATCGGCGTCCTTCGTCGTGCCAAGACCAAAAAAGACTTTGGCCCGCTCAGCTTCGGCAAGACTCAGATTAAGTGCTACCGCCAGATCGCTGGTCAGCATCGCGCCACCGATGTTCAGACTGAAAGCCGCTCGTGGCCGGCCAGCCTGATACACCACGCCATCAGTGGTGCCACCACCGATATCGCAGACGGCGACCCCGACCTCTTTTTTGGCATCATCTAAAGTCACGCTTGCCGAAGACAGCGGCTCGGAATACAGCCGCGCTACTTCCAGGCCGGCTTGATTGCATAAGCGGACGATATCTTTGAGATACAGACGATCGGCATCCACTAGAAAGAAGTCGCCGCGCAATGTCTGTGCGCTGAAACCAATAGGATTTTGTGTTGATTGGCGATCATCCAAATCAAAAGAGACGGGTACGACGTGTAGGATCTCGCGGTCAGCGGCGATGCGGGTTTGCTCAACTTTTTCCTGGAGCGCTGAGATATGGGTTGAGGCGATGACCTCGTTGTTGGTGATCAACTCTGAACTGGTATCAAAGCCGCGCAGGTGACTGCCAGCGATACCAACGACGACGCGACGGATATCGATATTGAGTTGGTTTTCGGCGGCGTCCAACAGCTTGGTCAAAGCCGCGGCGGCCTGCTGCATGTCCGCAACCATACCGCGACGCATGCCGGCGGCGGGCACGGTGATGATTTCAATTAATGGGCGATCGGTTTCAGGACGATCGAGATAAAGCGCTGCCAAACAAAACTTAGTTGTTCCAAGATCAAGCGCACAAAGAATATTGCCGGGCACGACGTTATCCCAACCTGTCATTAAAGACGTTTTTCTTTGATAAAGGCTTTGCCATCATAGTCTAATTCAATTCGTTGTGCTTGGCTGCCCTTTTTTTTGAGACCGGCCAAAATTCGATTCAGACCGTCAACCTTGCGATCAAATGGCGATCGTCCAATCGTAACTTCCAAATCGTCATGCGACGATCGCAAAGTAATGCCACGAAATTTAACGAAACGAATTTCATCAAAACTGTCACGAAGTGTGGTTTGACTGAGAAGAGCAAGCAACTCAAGTGCTTCTTTGGCGATCACTTCTTGCTCGGCCGAGAGAAGAAGCGTGTTGTTATCGCGCATGCGAGCGACATTATTTGTGTCGATTAACCCCGATAGCAATGGCAACGAAGCATGATCGTCACGCGCTGTCCCATAGACGTGACCCAGCTGACTGAGAAGGCGTATAGACTCGCCTTTGACGCGCATGATCGGGGTGCGTGGTTTCAGTAAAAGACTGATGCGATTGGGTGCGACACGAACAAGATGAACGCTGTCGGCTAGAAATTTGCTTTGTAGTGCTCGCGCTGCCCGCGCCAGCGTCTCTTCCTGCATATCGGTGATGAGTTTACCACCAGCCTGGGCGATGTCGTTACGAGTTGCATCGCTGAGATGTTCGTCGTCTCGCATATCTGGATGGATAATGATTTCAACAGGGAGTTTGTTTTTATAATTGGCGGCGATTTTTTGTGGGATACTCGGGCGCGTGACATACATAATGCCGACTATGATCAGCACCAGTAGACCGATACAGGCACCGATTTTCCAGTTTTTGATCTTGCGACGCTGGCGTTGGGGCTTCTGCGTGGACAGCACGCCGCCATGAGAAGGATGCTTCTCACGGCTATTTTTCGAGGTGCGCTTTGATTTCTTGCCCGATCTTCCAAACATCGCCAGCTCCCAGCGTAAGAATCACGGTGGATGCTTTCGCCGCATCCATCGCCATACTTGCGGCTTCCTGCCAACTACAAGTGTGGCAAGTTGTTGCGCTGTAATGCGCAATGTCGCTGGCGTACTCCGTTGCATTATACTGGTTGTCCATATCTTCGCCCGCAGCATACACAGGCAAAAGCAAAACCAGATCCGCATCGGCAAATGCCGCAACACTTTCATTATACATTGTTCTGATGCGTGAGTATCGATGCGGTTGATAAACAACGACAAGTTTTGTCGCGGGCCAAGTTTCTCGCAGCGCCTGAATACAGGCAGAAATTTTGCCGGGATTGTGCGCGTAATCATCGTAAATGCTAACGCGTTCGTTGCTATGCAGCAAAGACAGTCGCCGATTCACGCCAGCGAAATTGGCCAGCGCCTTGCCGGCTTCCCTGATGTCGAGATCAAGTGCTCGACAAACACTGAGTGCACAGAGGGCATTAAGAACATTATGCTTTCCCAGCATTTTTAGCGAAACATCAACTTGATCGCGCTCCACAATGGCCGTAAAAGTTGCCGTGGAGCCCGTTTGTTTATAATTAATCGCGCGAACATCAACGCCGATGGCGAAGCCAAAAGCCAAGCGGTTACCGGCAAAGCGCATGCCGACATCGCGCGCCAATTTAAAATCCCAGCCGACAACGGCAAAGCCGTCGCGGTCCGTGTTGTTCAAATACTCGCTGAAGGCGTCAAGCTGACGATCGACGGATTTAAAATAATCCATGTGATCGGGTTCAATGTTGGTCAATACAGAAATGAAGGAGCGATACTTCACCAAAGAGCCATCGGATTCATCGGCCTCAGCGACGAAGTAATTTCCATCACCAACCAACGCATGACTTGAGAAGTTGAGCATGTCACCGCCAACGGCGGCGATCGGCTGACAACCTAATTCATGCAATATGTGAGCAATCATCGCTGTCGTCGTGGTTTTGCCATGTGTTCCCGCGACCGTGATGGCCTGATAATTGTCGATCAGCAGTTTGAGGATGTCGGAGCGATGAAGAATTGGGATGCTGTTATTTTGTGCGGCAACATATTCCGGATTGTCATCGCGGATTGCGCTGGAAACAATCAGGGTTTTTGCTTCGGTGGCATTGCGCTCATGATGACCGATAACAACAGGTATGCCGAGCTCACGTAGTTTGATGGTATTGCTTGATTCCGCTTGATCGGAGCCGGCTACACTCACGCCTTTGTTATGCAAAATCTCGGCAAGCGGCGCCATACCACTGCCACCGATGCCGACAAAAAATACCGGTTGTTTAAGTTGGTTTTTTAGACTCGCCAAGGTTGATTCCGCCTTCTTGACTCAAGCGGGCAAGAATAGCAATTGCCGCCAAAAAGACAACCAGCGAGCTTGCGCCGTTGCTGACAAAGGGTAGGGGAATGCCTTTGGTGGGTAGTAATCCAAGGGTAACACCCATATTAACGGCTGCTTGGGTGCAGATCATGCACGTTAAGCCAAGAGCAAGGAATTTGTGAAAGTTGGTGCGCTGGCGTTGACTGATGCGAAAACCAAGCCACGCTAGATAGGCGAACAAACTACAAACCAAAAGAACACCGACCAGGCCGAGCTCTTCGCCGATAACCGAGAGGATGAAATCGGTATGGGCCTCGGGCAAAAAGAACAATTTTTGTCTGGACTCACCCAGGCCGACACCCAAGAGACCGCCATTTTGAAACGCCAGGTAACTTTGAATGATTTGAAAGCCACTGCCGCGCATCTCTGTCCAAGGATCCAGGTAACTGACAAGCCGTATAATGCGATAGGGTGCCGCCAAGATACCAATGATCAGTCCAGCAAGCCCGACTGCCATCGAGCCAAAAATATAGCGACGGGGTAGACCGGCTGCGAACAGCATCAAAAAGGTAACGATGAACAGAAGCGACGCGGTGCCAAAATCCGGCTGTAAGAGTAGTAAGCCGATAAAGATGCTCAGAAGCAAAACATTGGGCAGAATTCCCACGCGAAAATTAGATATAACGCTGCGCGGTCGGCTGAGATTCTTGGCAAGAATGAGCACTAGTGCCAGCTTTGCCAACTCGGATGGCTGAAAACGAAAGCCCGCCAATTCCAGCCAACGGGTGGCGCCGCCCACTCGCGCACCCAAGCCAGGGACGAATAGCAGTAACAAGGAACCAAGTGCAAGTCCCGCCATCGGTAACGGCAGGCGATCGAGCCAACGCAGTGGCATATGACCTACGGCAAAGATGCCGATAAACCCGACGGCTGCGACTATGGCTTGTTTACGAAGAAAAATGAATTCATCGCCGGTGCGCTGCGAAGCCGGAATGCTTGAGGACGCATAAATGGCCAGCAAACCAATGCCAGTTAAGAAACCGACAAGGCAAATTAACGTCATGCGCTCGGAATTAAATAAAGGTGCCAGGGATTTGCGCATGCTCAATCCAAATAGCTTTGCAATTGTTCGTTAAAGAAACGCCCTCTATGTTCAAAGTTATCAAATTCATCAAAGCTCGCACAGCCCGGTGAGAAAACAATCGGCCCACTGACCGAGCGTAGCTCTTGGTCAATGCCATTCAACAGTGCGGCAAGGGTTGGATAAAGAACGCATGGTTTTTGCGCCTGCAGTTGATCATGAATTTCGCGCCCCGAAGCACCAAAGCAGAGAATTCGAGCGATTTGGCTACCATGCTGATCAATGATTGGCGCGAACGGTTCGCCTTTGCTTTGACCGCCTAACAAGAGCAGACAGGGTGTTTGAACGCTGCGTAATGCGACTAAGACCGACTCCACATTCGTGGACTTGCTATCGTTGTATACTGACTGACCATGAATGCGTCCGATGTTTTCAAAGCGATAAGGGAGACCGCGAAAGCCCTCGAATAAGGGCAGCAATTCGGGGCGCGTTTTTTTGGTTATGTGTTCAGCAACCGCAAGAGCGAAGCTCGCATTCAGTTGATTATGTGGTTCGAGAATATTTTGTGCACGCAATTCGTCAGCAAAGATATCGGCGGGTGTTTCATAAATCCGGGTTTTCGCTTTTAGAGCCGAACACCCAAGCTTTCTGGCCAATGGAATAATCTCCGGACCCATAACGGCAAGATCTGAGGATTGCATGCCATCAAACAAATGCCACTTGGCGCGAAAATAATTTTCCAGTGTTCCGTGACGGCCCATGTGATCATGCGAAAAGCTGGTAAATACCGCAGCCGTAGCCCGAAAAGTTTTTGTTTGTTCCAATTGATAAGACGACAGTTCAAGCAACAAGACATCCGGGGCTTGTGTTCCGGGCATGGTTAATTCTGTTGCAGGTGTCCCTAAATTACCACCTGCAATAGCAGTGACGCCGGCGTTCTTTAGCAGGTGCTCGATCATAACGGTAGTAGTTGATTTGCCGTTGGTGCCGGTAATGCCCACCACCTGGCCGCGATACTGATTTAAGGCTAAATCAATCTCCGTTAAAATCGGCACCCTCTTTTGTCTTGCGGCAACCAAAATGGGAGCGGAAAAGGGAACTCCTGGACTTACGATGATGCCGTCGCAGGTTGTGAGCAGGTCAGTGGTCTGTGGCCCGATATTTATCGTCACAGAAAGTTTGGCTAATTTTTCGCGACAATTTTTCGTCAGCTGTTGTTGATCGGACAGAGTGACCTTACAGCCGATTTTTTCAAGATAAGCTGCTGCTCCGATGCCGGAGATTCCGCCACCGATGATCAACCAACGTTGTTGCGGTGAAATCTTTGTCGTCATGACCAGACTTTCATCAATGCTTGTTTGGCAACAGCCGTGTCATCAAAGGACAGAGTTTTATCGCCGATGATTTGATAGTTTTCATGTCCTTTGCCGGCAATCACGATCACATCAGCGGCGTCAGCTTCGGCAATGGCGAGTTGAATGGCTTTAGCCCGGTCAATTTCTCGTCGCACCTTTTGTCGTTCGCTGATCCCAACATCAATCTCGTTGAGAATTTCATCTGGATTCTCGGTGCGAGGGTTGTCGGATGTGATGATTATTTTATCGGTGAGTCGCGAAGCTACTTCGCCCATTTGTGGGCGTTTGCCGCGATCGCGATCACCGCCGCAGCCGAATACCACCCACAGCCTGCCATTGCCAAGTGCGCGCGCGCCACTAAGTGTTTTCTCTAGAGCATCCGGCGTGTGAGCGTAGTCGACGATAACTATCGGCCCACCTTCATGTGCAACTACCTGCATTCTTCCCGGCGGCGCTATAATATTCTGCCAATAGGCGGGCGGAATTTTTTTGCCGACAATACCTTCGGTCAACAAAGTTGCGGCGGCAAGATTTTCGGTTGCATAGTCGGCGGGCAGTGCTGCACAGCCGCTGCGTTGTTCGCCATCTGCGACGAAGGAAAAATGGCTGTCGCGGGCGGTCAAAGATTGAATACTTACCTGAAGTATATGTTGAATATTCCAGGTTTTAGCTTTGTTGTCGGCATTCAAGCCGTAGCACCAGACATCGGTTGTCGCTAGCTTGGTGATATCGATCGTTTCCGGGATGGCCGAAGCAAATACCATGCGAGCGTCAGGCCGCGTGCAATTTTCAAACAAACGCCACTTGGTTGCGAAGTACTCGGGCATACTGCCGTGTAAATCAAGATGATCACGAGTAAAACTGGTAAAAGCCAGCGCGTCAAATTTAAGTGGATCGAGTTTGTGTTGCGCGATTGCGTGCGAAGAACATTCCATCACCACGATGTTGATGCCAGCGGCTTTGGCGCGCGCTAAAATCGCAAATAGCACCGGTGGATCAGGTGTCGTATGTTGCGAAGGAATAAATTCATCTCCCAACCACATACCCAGTGTTCCGATCGTCACGGCTGGAATGCCGAATTGCTGTAATAGTTGTCGGCAATACCAGGCGGTGCTGGTTTTACCGTTGGTGCCGGTGACGCCGATAAAACGCATATGGCGCTGTGGGTGCTTAAAGGCTAGTGCCGACAGCCACGCCCAGGCGGCGCGGGCGTTGGTGACTTGAAGCCACGGCGTTGGAATTTTTTGGTCAATGAACGTCACATCTTCGCAGATAATTGCCGCGACCCCAGATTTTTGCAGAGTTGCAATATGCTGGTGTCCATCGTGGGCAACGCCGCGATAGGCGAGAAAAATATGCGCGTGGGTGGCGAGTCGCGAATCGACGGTTAATTCAGGCGTTGCCGCTTGAGAGTCAGGCGTTGTGCTTGATGCGCCAATTAAAAGACCTTGCTGCCGCAGCAACTGCAGTGCTTCGTCAAAGTGGATTTTAATGGATGGTGGTTGAGCGCTGTTCATCACTCTGCCCCGTAGCAACGCGCTTCATTGGCGAATCCTTCGCTGGGGACTCTTTTACCTTGTCCGGGGCAACATTCAAATAGCGAAGCGTTTGTTCCGTTATTTCCTTGAATACCGGCGCCGCCCATAGAGCGCCATAATATGGCCGTTTGCCGGGTTCATCGATCGCCACATACACGACCAGATGTGGATCACTGATCGGGGCAATGCCGGCGAAGCTGGCAAGACGTTTAGTCGAGGAATAAGCGCGCGTAGCCGGATCAACCTTCTCCGCAGTGCCGGTTTTGCCGCCGGCAGTATAATCGTCCATTGCCGCGGCCTTGGCGCCGTCGTCCACAACTTTCTGCAGAATCCGACGCATGGTTTTTGCGGTTTCCGGTGTCATAACACGTCGCTCGATTTGCGACGAGTGGCTGATGATGGTTGATCCGGAAGCGGATTCGATCTTGCTGACGAGATAGGGTTGCATAAGATTGCCGCCGTTGGCGATAGCGCCAAAAGCTTGCACCAGTTCAAAGCCGTTGGTCATAAAGCCTTGGCCGAAAGCGATATTGGCAAAACGAATCGGCCGCCAATTGTCAGGATTGCTGATATAACCGCGGGCTTCGCCAGCAAAGCCAAGACTCACTGTGCCGCCGCCGATGCCGTATTTTTTTAGCCCGTCGTACAATCGTTGTTTGCCGAGCGTCTCGGCGATTTTAAAGATACAAACATTGCTGGAATGCACCAGAGTCTGTGTCGTCGTCATGAGTCGAGCCGGCGGCTTGTGCGAATCGCGGAAGGTCACACCACCAACCTGATACACACCATCCTCGCAGTCGTAGAGAGTGTCGGGTGTGGTTTTGCGCTGTTCGATAGCTTCGGCAATGATAAAGGTTTTGGTGACCGAGCCTGGCTCAAATCCATCCATCAATGCTTTATTCGTAGTACGTTTCATATCCAGTTTTTGGATGTCATTTGGATTGAAGGTTGGATAGTTGGCGACCGCGAGAATTCGGCCGGTGTGGGGATCGGAAACGATGGCAAATCCGCTTTTGGCTTGGGCGGTACGTACGCCTTTGATCAAAGCTTCCTCGGCAATATCCTGAATAGCACGATCAATGGTTAAGTGAATATTATGACCGGGTTTCTCGGGGGCTGCTTGGGTTGATTCCTTAAAGATCAGCTGTCCGCGCGCGTCCTTGAACAAATGCATTTTGATTGGATCGCCGCGCAAATACTTCTCAAAGTAACGCTCGATGCCGAGAAGACCCGTGTCGTCGAGGCCGACGGCTCCGATTAAATTAGATGCTGACGAGCCAGCGGGATAGAAGCGATTGGGCTCATTGATGGCGTCGAGTCCTTTGATGTTCAGGCTAAGTGCTTGTTGCGCGGTGTGTTTTGGTACCTTGCGCGCTAACCAGGAAAAATAATTTTTCTTATTGGCGATGCCGCGGATTTTTTTCTTATCCATGCGCAAAATTGTCGCCAACTTGTTTACGTCATCGGGAGTGGGATGGAAGATGCGCGGGTTCACAAACAGTGATGGCAGGCGCGTACTGATGGCGATCGGTTCTCGCCGGCGGTCATAAATCGCGCCACGATAGGGGGCTAGCTCGATCTGTTGATTGTATTGTCGATCAGCAATGGGCGAGAGGTTGTCGGAATAGAGCGGAAAAATTTGGATTAAGATCGCGCGACCGGCGATTACAGCAAAAATTGTCAGGAACGCTAACAACAGAAGGACGGCGGATTTTTCATGGACATGACCAGGCGGCGCTGGTTGCTGTCGACGTCGACTGGCGCGACGAGAAAATTTCGCGGGAAAAAACCAAGCAAGTTTTGGTAATTTGTTCTTCAAACACCCTTACCTGATAGCAACCGCCGATACGCTTTGAGGCGAATCCTTAACGGATACCATCATAGATAAATGCCCTTTGGTGGTAAGACGCGCGAGATCCATTTGCAATACGCTGCGTTTTTCCAACAATTCGGCCTCTTCCGCCTTCAATCGACCTAATTCGTAACCGATCAAAGTTGATTGCACGCGCATATGCACGCGCAAGAACGCGCAACAAAACACTGTTGCAAGACTGGCCATGACCAGTATACGCAATCTTCCGAATAGCTTCATACTAAAACTCCTCTGGCAGACCAGTGCGAATCATAACTTTTCGATGACTCGCAAAATGGCGCTGCGTGATCTGATATTGGTTTCGGTTTCTTCGTTATCCGGTTTGCAGGGAAAAGGTTTTATGATCTTGGTCAGTGCCGGATACGCCCGTTGAAGTTCAGCATCAGTCATGGGCGCGCCGCGTTTAGCGGCTTCTGGAACGCGATCGGACCAGGAAAGAAAGCGCTGCTTGACGCGCCGATCTTCCAGCGAATGAAAACTGATAATCGCCATGCGTCCGCCGCTTCGCAAGCAAGCAAAGCCATCGTCGAGCAAGGTGTCGAGTTCGCCAAGCTCGTTATTTACCGCAATGCGTAGTGCCTGAAAAACTTTGGTGGCCGGGTGCTTGCGACTACGTTCTTTATAATGAATAGCGCCGGCGACAATGTCAGCTAGTTGAGTGGTAGTTTCAATCGGTTGTGTTTCGCGTGCCCGCACAATCGCGCGTGCGATAAAATGTGCTTTGGGTTCTTCGCCGCATTCACGGAATAGATGGGTGAGTTCACGCTCAGATTCCGTATTGACCAGTGTGGCGGCGGTGATGCCGGGACTGGCTTGATCCATGCGCATATCGAGCGGACCTGGTTTGGCAAAGGAAAAACCGCGATCGGCTTCGTCAAGCTGTGGGCTTGATACGCCAAGATCGGCACAGATACCCGCAACCTGGCCGTGCAAATGTCGGTCTTGCACGACGGCGCCGATTTTGGAAAAGCTGTTTTGCACGACCACCAGACGCCCCTTATTGATATCTTCATGAAATCGTTTTTGCAGAACATCAATGGAACGAGTATCTCTATCGATGGCGACCACCCGTCCCGTGGTACCCACGGCTTTCAGTAACTCGTGGGTATGGCCGCCGCCACCGGCTGTCGCATCAATTGCGATATCCCCGGCGCGAAGATTAAGCATGTTCACGGTTTCGTGCAGCAGGACGGTTTGATGTTTAAAATCCGTCACAACTGTACGCCAAAATCCGCCATGGTTTTTATTAAACTGGTAAATTGATCCGATAGTACGCGGAATTCTTCGTTCCAACGCTCAGCCGACCAAATTTCAAATTTGGACAACTGACCTGCCAACACGCATTCGTGATCGATGCCAGCAAAGCTGCGCAGGTTGCCGGGCAATAGCACGCGGCCTGATTTATCGATGGAGCATTCGCTTGCCGCCGAAACAAAATAACGCTGAAATGCGAGAATACGCGGATCAAGTTGCGGTAGCGCGACGATTTTTTTCTCGAGGATTTCCCATTCTGGCATCGAGTACGCAACCAGGCAGCGATCAAAATTAGTCACGACGATGTTTACTTCGCCACCATCAGTATGGCCAAGTACATCACGGAACTTGGCTGGCACGGCCAGTCGTCCCTTGTCATCGACAGAATGTTCGTAACGCCCGCGAAACATACGTCCCCGCAGCTTGCTCCAGGATTACCCACGATTTCCCACTTTGGTTCTATTACTAGCTTAGCGAAGTCCTGTAGCCCCCGTCAATAAAGGCGCCGAGGAGTTTCTGCGGATTGGAATTTGGTATTTACGAGAAAAGCGTTGACGATCGAGAGAGATATAGATGGTTGTTGATACGACGTTCGGCAGTTGCAATGGCCAAACAAATAGTTACTGCAAAAGTGATGGCTAAGGCATAAGTGGGCCAATCGGTAACAAAAGCCACCAGCATCAGACTGGGTAATAAAACAAAAGGCAACAATATATGTCGCGTTAAACCGAGAGCGATAATCATCCAACCACTAAGCAACACCACCAATATACCAACCACTGCTTCGGGTGGTGGTGTGAGATTGAATACCACCAGCAACCAACGTGACAATAATGGTAGCTTGATGAGCGAAGTAAAAATAATGGTCAAAGCCGAAAAACACGAAAATATAATCAGTATTTCTCTAAACTTTTGCGCGGTTATCGATGCGCGCCGAGGATCAAACCACGGCAATTTATCGCCCAGTACTGCTAAGCAAGACAAGCAGCTAACCAAAATTACAAAACCGGTTCCGGGATCGGTGGTAACAAAACCAAACAAAATGCGCTGCAGCAGAAACAACGTCATAGCCGCGCTGATGATGTAACCAAGACGCATAGCCAGAAGCGGTAGACATATAGCGACAGTTACCAGATCAGCAGTGGTCAAATAGGGGCGCAACGATAAAATCTTTTTGGCATCGCCCGATAAAGTTCCGAAATTAACAATGATTATAAATGCCAGAACGATAAGTGAAATAGTTGGTAGTAGACTTGCCCAAATATTCAGTCCGGCTTTGGCGCTGTTACGAAAATAGGAGAAGCGCGAAGCTAGCACGGCGTAGATACTTAGCAACAGCAGTCCGACGATGAATAGATATATAGAGTAGTGCATATTCAGCCCTCGAACCCTGCTTATGCAAAGCATATGCCCGTCTAATCATCATTTAACACTATGTAATCACTGATATTTTTGTGGCGGCAACGTCTGCTGCCTAGATGACTGCTTAAAATCATTACAGTTTGCCAGGGGACCACCAGACGGGTCCGATGCGATGGACACCATGTACAAAATGCCGGGAAAAGCCTGCCCATTGCGGGTTTCGCGAGTTTGGTTTGTAATGGTAACTAAAGTTCATTTCAGATATCGCCGATGAATTGAGCGTGGCCAATTATTATAATTTTTCACGGAGGAAAGATGGAATGAGGTTAAGAGGCGTACACCGTTTCGGTGTCCTTGCTCTCTACCTGCTGGCCCATCTTGGCGTTGGGGCTTGTTCAAGCTCGCAACAACAGGAACAAGGGGACGAGGTAGAGACAAGCGAAGATGGGGAAGAGTATAACGATGCCGCAGAGGGCGGCGACAATGAAACCAACAACACAGCAGAAAATTCGGGCGATGAAGGCAATGAAGTCGCAGCTAATGAGTACGGCGACGAAACCCTAGCCCAAGGCAATCAAACCGGTAGCGACTTGCAGGAAATCATCTCGGAGATGAATCAAGGTTTCGATCAGACGACTCCGCCGGCACAGGCTGAAACAGTAGCTGAAGTAGCTCCTGTTGAAGAAGTGCCCGCAGAAGCTGCGCCGATGGTTCCAGCTCCGACAGATGCGGCACCAGTTGCAATGGGTGCTCCGGCAGGTAATGGTTTACCGGAAATGAATTCCAAGATGCCTTACATCGTTCAACCAGGTGACACGCTCGGCAATATCGCCAAGAAAATCTACGGTGATGTCAGCATGTGGCGGGATATCAAAAATCTTTCCAGCTTGCAGAACCCCAGCCGTATTTATCCAGGCGACGTGGTTTACTATCGTTTAACCGAACAAGCGATGGCTTTTGCATCCGCTTACGAAAATCAACCCAAAGCCGAAGTCACTGTTGGTCAAGGCGATACCTTGGCTTCTATCGCGCGTCGCATGGGCGACCATAACGCATGGCGCACTATCTGGCGTCTGAATGACTCTGTTAACAACCCGGACAACCTAGCGGTTGGCCAAACCATCTATCATTATTCTTCTGTTACGGGCGCATCCGTTGATGCTGAAGACGATGTCGTTTTATCCAGCATTAACCATGTTAACTCGCAAGTTGCGCAAGTCGCAGCACAAGATAATGTTTCTTCGCTTTCTGTTAATTTGCTAGCGTTTGCTAGTTTGATCAGTGCCAACTTCGCGGGCTAATGCGAAGACGTTCTCAGGTGTGTGATCTAAGTACTTAAAGCACCCAGGTGCCGGTAGATATTAAGATCCCCCAAGTTAAAGTTGTAAGCTTGAGTGCCAGGATTAGTTAGCGAACCAGAATACGCCGGTCACTAAGCGACAGATCAGTAAAGACATAGCGCAAAGTTCTTAACTGACACGCGATCCAGATTGACTAGGCAGATTCTTTGGTTTGTAAACTAACAAAGGCCGAAAGCTTTAAACAACCCTGCAAGTTAAGCTCCACCTATACACTCCCGATTTGACTATACACCCATCAAACAGCATCAACCGACACACGTGTTTTCGCAAAAGCGATAACGTCTTCCAAAGACTCGCCGGCGTCAATCTCGGTGCCAGGCAACAACAGTGAGTTTTTGATTGTTGCGTTGTCGCCGATCGTGCACGAACCAAAAATAGCGCTGTTTGGTCCGAGCTTAAGATCGCTCGGAAACTGATGGTATCCAAATACGAACGCTGGGCCGTACAAGTAGGCGTTTTGCATCCGCTCCGCAGTACCCGGCAAAACCAACAAACGCGATTTGTTGACCAGCGATTCCTGCCAACTGGATAAACCAAGACTGCTGGCGAATTTGGCTCCGTTGTTATCGCAAACCCGCTGCAAAAATTCCTTGCAGGTCTGCCAGTAGCTGAGTGGTGTGCCAACATCCGCCCAGAAGCCATCAAAGAAGAATGCACCGACCGACAGATTCTGAGCGAAGGCGGCGCGAATCGCCGGCCAGATATCCACGTGAACGCCAGTTGGAATATGAGCAACTAGTGGTGCCGACAATAACATGGCGCAAGCATATGTGTGGGCAGATGGTGTTCTCGCGGTGGCCCGTTCGATTTTGCCGATGCCAACGACCTCGCGGTCATCCGCATATACGGGCGTTGTCCCGGCTCGATGCGTGCGTAGCAAACATAAGGTTGCGGCGTTTCCCGCGGCCAGATGTTTGGCGAGAAAGGCGTCAATATCAAGCGCCGATATAATATCTGCATTGCATAGCAGTATCGAGCTTTGCCCGCGCCACTCGTCGAGTTTGCGCAGGGCGCCGCCAGTACCAAGAATGTCCGGCTCGTGTGATAGCGTCACGCGATGTTCCAGCGTTACATCCTTGGCGATCTCGTGAATTTGCTCAGGCAAATGATGCGTATTGATGGCAAGGGGCATTTTTAGTTTGGCGAGTTTGTTCAACCAAAGATTAAGAATAGTACTGCCAAAAAAAGGTAGCGCTGGTTTGGCGATATGATCGGTGATCGGTCGTAGTCGAGTTCCAAGCCCGGCGGCCAGGATCAATGCTTTGAAATCCGTCGGCTGTTTAGTCATGGTTGGTTAATTGTTCCAACATGCGTTCCAGCAGTGTGCTTGATAGCAGCGGCCAACGCTGGTCTTCAACCAGCCCGTCACCAATCGTTGCCAAAGCTGGTCGCACGTACTTTAAATAGTCGCCGCGGTTTTTTATCAACGTCAAATAGCCGAAGCTGCCGATGGCTTTGAGCTGGCGTTGTAGCAACATCGGCTTCCAGCTTGCTGCAATCATGTCGCCTAATGCGTTCCCAAGCTCGGCACGTATCTTGCGATTTGCATCAGCCATCAATTGTTGGCGTTGTTGCTGCGAAAAAGGAATATAGCTATCGAACACCAGAGATACCAGATCATAGGCCGGTGGCCCCAGGCGCGCGTCCTGGAAATCAATCAACGCCAATTGATCATTTTTGTACATGATGTTGCGCGAATGAAAGTCGCGATGAACAAAGAATTGTGATTGATCGCTCAGGGTTTTTGCCAGCAGCTCGCACTCCGCGTCAAATTTGTTCGCTTCCGCGTCATCAAAATAAATACGTGTAACCGGCTCCAAAAAATTCTTTCGGAAAAAATTCAGCTCCCAAACAAAGCGTTCATGATCGAAGCTGCGCCGACACCAGACGGCACTATCGGAGCGAGGTACTCTCAGCATGTTGATGACGAGATCAATACAACGATGGTAGAGCGCAGCGATCTCCCCATGGTTTTTTTGGCTGCATAATTCCATAACTTTGGTTTCGAGCATGACATTGCCGTAGTCTTCGATAATTAACGCCGCATACTCCGGCATGGTCGCGAGCAGTCGCGGGACCGCGACACGATTCGCGGACAAAATGGAACCAACGGTCACCCAATCATAGCCGTTTAGACGCAGGGCTTCGGCATCCGCGCCGGATAGTTGCATCAATACCAGACTGTTCGGTAACTGCGGTGATTGCAGACGATAATAGCAGCGGTCCGAACCATCTCCGGCCAACCAATCAATGGTCAACGTGTTGATTCCCAGCGTGCGCTTAACTTCCGGCGAGGGTGGAGGCGGCAGAGCACTGAGGCGGCGCTCCGAACTGGTTGCAGTCATGTCGCGTCCTATATGATGACAAAATTAATCGCCGGGCCGATCTGCAACTCAATTTGATTTGGTTGTTCAGCCTGATAAATTTCTCCGTCCAATGAGTAAGTATACGCCTGGTCGGAGCTAACGAGCAATTTTTCGCAACAGGCACTGGTTTTATAGGAACTGACCATGATGCCGTTTTGCACCATAATGAGCGGTAGCTGCCAGATCAATTTTTGTTCTTCGGCAGTGATGTTGAAATACTGGAACTTGTCGGGGAATTTTTGCGCGAGTGGGAATAGACGAGGTCCCATCGGCATGCGTTCGATTGTCGCCGCCATGATGCTGCATGAGCGTTGGCGTAAAGTTTGTCCGGGCACGGCAGTGACTTCGAGATTTTGCGCCGTCACCAGACGCTTATAAAGATCGCCTTTGGTAACCGCCGACGCACACAATCTGGTGACGAGCCACATGGCGCCGAACGCGCCGGATTTATTTTTATAGAACTCGTTTAAAACATTGCAGGCAATGCCATCGGCGAACAAGAAACCGTAATTACCATCCACGCACAACGTGCGTACTGATTTGGTTGTGACCTCGGTAGGGGAGCTCATGGTTTCCAATAATCTGAAAAGCAGGCCTTCTGGGGAGCCTTTGAGGCCCAAGTTGTTGGCGAGGACGTTCATGGTACCCCCGCGCAGCAAGGCCACGCGCGGTAGCGGGTCGTCGCCGTAAGCTCTGATAAATGCTGTCAGAGTTCTGGCAATCGTGCCATCGCCACCGTTGATCGCCAGGGTGGCGATACCGCTTTGCTTGAATTTGTAGGCAACGCGTTGTAATTCATCCAGGGATTTGGTGAGTTCGAGCCTGCCTTGTTCGCCAAGTATATAGCCCAAGAGCTTGGTACGACTGGGGTCTCGCTTGTTTAGTTTTGAGTAGGGATTTGTTATGATCCCGATCCCTGACACGCTAGGTACCCTTTCCAACGCTTAAGCCCAGAAGGAACATCATCGTCGTGTCTAACCTGCCGGTCGTCAACAAAGGTCGCCAAGAACTTCAGCGGTTGTCGCCGTTGCAGCTATATCTGCAGGAAGTGGCGCGCTATCCTTTGCTTACCCCAGAAGAGGAATACGAGCTAGCGGTCAAACACACCGAAAAAGGCGACATCAACGCCGCCCACCGTCTGGTTACCTCGAATTTGCGTCTGGTTGTTAAAATAGCTAATGATTTCCGCCAAGCCCAGTCAAATCTTTTGGATCTCATTCAAGAGGGTAATTACGGCTTAATGCAGGCGGTCAAACGCTTTAATCCCTACAAAGGCGTCAAGTTATCAAGCTACGCTGCCTGGTGGATTCGCGCTTACATTTTGAAGTACATCATGGACAACAAGAGTCAGGTCAAAATCGGCACGACAGCCGCGCAAAGAAAATTGTTTTTTAAGTTGCGCAAGGAAACCGATCGCCTGCTTGCCGAGTATGATAAAGCCGACACCAAATTGCTCGCCGAGCGCTTGGATGTCAGTGAGCAAGATATCGTTGAGATGCAACAACGGCTAAGCGGCCCCGATCTTTCTTTGGACGAGCCCTTGGGCGGCGATACCACCGACGTGACGCGTGGTTCGTTGCTGGCGAATTCTGATCGGCCGGCGGATGAGGTTCTGGCCAGTCAGGAAATTCAGCGCGCATTCGCACAGCATCTGGCGGAGTTTGCCAAGACTTTGGATGGCCGCGATCTGGAAATATTTAATGCGCGCTTGATCGCGGAAAATCCGGCGACCTTGCAGGAGATCGGCGATCGTTATGGAGTCACCCGTGAACGTGCGCGTCAGATCGAAGCGCGTATCGTCAAGAAGTTGAAGGATTATGTCGAGCGACAGGGAACGATTATCGACATTACTGCGGATTAGTTAGCAGCCTGAGACGAGGCCGGGCTGACCAGGGGCTCCGGAAGGTGTATCGCCAGCACCCGAGCCACCAAAGGCATAACAAGATAGGGTTGCCCCTGAGGTATCGCCGTGCACAAAGATAAATCCACCGCCGCCCCCGCCACCACCGGGACCCGCAGCAATGCCGCTACCACTACCGCCGTGTGCAGTCACAGAACCCGAGCCAGATATCGTTGTAGCTTTCAGCACAATATGGCCGCCCGCACCGCCGCCGGTCTCGGCGCCTCCTGGTGGACTTTTACCGTTGACTTGGATGGCGTTGCTTGTGCTTATGGTGAGAGTCCCATTGGCTCTGATATCAATGACACCACCGCCCGCACCTCCAGCATTAGTACCACCGTCTCCGCCACCACCGCCGCCTTTCGACAGGCTGCCATCCGTCGGCGGCGGCATCGTAGCGGACCCGCCGCTTCCCCCGGTTCCAGAATTACCGCCAGCACCGCCGTTGCCTCCGCCTCCCCCGGGATAGTTACCTCCTTGTGAAGCAAGGGGTACGCCACCGATAGTACCGCCAGCATGACCAAACCCGTTCGCATGTATGGTTCCAGCAACAGTAATATTTTGTGCGGTCAGGTCATAGATATTGCCTTCGATGATTCCACCACTTTGAACGTCTACATCGCCCAGCATGTCGATAATCAAGTGATCGGAGATATAACTCATGCTTAGCGTGCCACCGTTTTGAATCGTCAAATCTCCGGTTCCGGAAATAACCTTCGTTGCAGAAAAAGGATGATTTATTGTGACGATACAATCGTCGTCAAGAGTTCCAGTGCTACAGATATCATCACTGCGTGTCAGCGTTGCCGCTGCTATGTTGGTGCTGCTGGACCAAATGCTCTGATCACGACTAGCGCAAACACTAAAATGGTAGGTAGTAAATGCGTTGAGCACGCCGCGAATAGCAACGAATTGCATTGCATCGTCGCTACGCATCAAATCCATTCTGGCGCCTTGCTGACAATCGTTATGATGGGAGTCGGTTGACCACGAGACGCGATAATAGTTGATGTCAGCGCTTGGGTGTGGCCACTGCAGATGAACTGCGATGCTGGAATAAGGAATTGCGGTTAGATTGGTGATGGGCGGAACGCTGATTGACGAGCTGTTGCCGCCACCGCCACTTCCAGGGTTAGTGCCGCCCGCGCCAGTCTGGGGTACATGGACCGACAAGGCTTTGCTGAATGGTGAGCGATTGAAACGACCGCTCACATCCACGCATTCAAAGCGTGCGAACAGTTGGTACGAGCCGGTACGTGTCAAAGTGAATGCACCATATTTGTTAGAGAAGAGAGAGGCATTACGTGGCGCCGCGATGTGAATAGGGGCGGAGCTGGTGCTTTCATACACGGCGAATGAACACTCTTTGATATCGCCCAATCCGCTGATCGCAAAAGGAAAGCGCGCGACATTGCCGCTAAGAGTCGGTGTGCCGAGTTCCCAGGTGACCGGTGGCAATTGTTTTTCCTGGGCTTTGGTCAAGACTGGCCGTGGTGCTTCGATTTCCTTGACCTCTTTGACGTCTTCGCTGATGTATGCTGCCTGATAGACGCCGAAATACTTGGTACGAAAACTAAGAATGTTACCGTTACGGGTGACTTCGCTTGGCGGAATAATGCCCAAAAGCTTTTTGCCGTCTTCGGCACGATCAATGTAATAAACAATGGCGATGCTACCTTTGCCTTGCGCCTCGTCTAAGCGCAAGCCAAGCGAAGACATCGACAGATTCACCGTGAATGGTGATGACGCGTCTACACTGGCAGAGGACGAAATCGCCAGCGCCGCGCTTGATGCTTGCAAGCTGGTTAAACCAAGATCAGCCGCGGTCATGGCGCCGACAAAACTAGAGCCAGGCTCCAGGGAGATGTTGGTGGACATCGACAAAGTGCCAGGCGGAAAATTAATGCTGGAACCAGCGATCTCCGACATCAATGAGGCGGTGACAGTTTGGGTTGCATACAGATTGGGATTGTAAAATGCGGTGACGATGCCGTCGGCGTTTTCCGCTGCTTGCATAGCCACCAGCAGCGTACTGTCTTGTTGGCCGCTTTGCTTAAAAAGGCCGGGACCGCGTAAGCAAGCGGAATGAGTCAGGGCCAGGCTGGCTATAAAAATAATACATATATATCTTTGCATAGGAGTAGCATCGGTAATCGAGGGCGAAACTTAAGAAGAAGTTATTCCAATAATATCAATATATTGTGCGGTGTTTTTGTCGCGAAAAAACGTAGACCCAAAATCTCAAGTTCGCAGCGAGGCTTTAAAGTCGGATAAGCGTTTGGAGAGGGTGGCTTTCTCGATTTTTTGCCGACCGCCCTGGCGTTCCCCTGGGCCGATGTTTCTGACAATTCCATCCTCAGGTAATTCGGCGAGAAAGCGACTTGGTTCGCGTGGAATGGTTTCGCCATTGGTGATTTTGCTGAGTGCATACGATAGGAATAAAAATTCTTTGGCGCGGGTGAGTGCGACATAGAATAATCGGCGTTCTTCGGCGATCGCGCTGACGCCGAGTTCCAGGCTGTTTTTATGCGGTAATTGCCCGTCTTCCAAGCCGATGAGAAACACCGCCTGATACTCAAGACCTTTGGATGCATGAATGGTCATCAATGAGACAGTGCCGCGCGTATTGTTTTTGTCGTCGTCATCGCGTTCGTATTCACCGAGCGTCAGTTTGTCGATCAGGTCACGCCAATCGGCCCGCGGATTGTCTTTGAGAATATCGTGCGCGGCGTCCTTGATCATCATCGGCATGCGTCGCAAGGCGTCGAGTTTTCGTTGCGCCACCTGGCCGTCTTTGCTGCCAAGTTTGATATCGGTTTCGAGCTGAAAGGTTTTGATGATCGCCAGGCAAGCGGCTTCGAGATCATCAACAGAGTGGATCGTGGCACGGATGTTTTGCAATTGGGAGGTAAAATCTGCGACGATTGGACGAACGCGTGTTGGCAATTTGGCGGCGTGTGTGGTTGCGGCCGTATAGGGAGAGCAGTTTTCCTGGGTCGAGACCTGGTCAATTTGCTCCAGACTTTTTAGGCCAAGACCGCGCGGCGGCGTATTGATCGCCCGCCAAAACGCCAGACGATCATCGGGATTCGCCAACAAGCGCAGGTAAGCCAGAAAGTCTTTGATTTCTTTGCGTTCAAAAAAACTTTGGCCGCCGTAAACTTTGTAACGAATATTAAATTCGCGCAATGCCAGTTCCGCCACGCGTGCTTGAGCGTTTGCCCGATAGAGGATAGCGATATTGTGCGCCGGTATGCCGCGCCCCAGCAGCCCATAGATTTTTTCCGCCACCCAGCGCGCCTCGTTCGCGTCATTGTCAAATTCATTGATGATTACATCTTGTGTGCTGGGGTTTTTGCTCCATAGGGTTTTGTCTTTGCGGGCAAAATTATTTTTGATGATGGTGTTGGCGGCATTCAAGATGACGTTGCTGCAGCGATAGTTTTGTTCCAATTTAATTTGCACTGGGTTGGGGAACAAATCCTCAAAGAGCTGCAAGTTTTCGGAGACAGCGCCACGCCAACTATAAATCGATTGATCGTCATCACCGACGACGCAGATGTTGCGATGTTCGGCGGCGAGCAGGTGCAGCAGAGTTAGCTGTGCGGCATTGGTGTCCTGAAATTCATCCACCATCAGATAACGAAAGCGTTGTCGTATCTTTTCCAGAACGTCGGCGTTGGTTTTTAGTAGGCGATAGGCGCGGAAGATACAGTCATCAAAATCAATCACACGGTTGAGTTGTAATTGCCGCTCATACAATTCATAGATAGCGGCCAGAACGCTGGCATCGAGTTCGGGATCGAGTTTGGTAAAAGCGCCAGCGGCGACATCGTCCGGTCCGAGCAGTGCGTTCTTGGCGTTACTGATCTGGTAGAGAATTTTTTCGGCATAGTATTGGGTTTGCCAGTTTTTTTCTTCGAGAGCGCGTTTGACTAAATCAACTTGATCCGAAGTAGCTATGATGTTGAATCGCGTTGTGAGTCCTGCCTGGCGCGGGAATTTGCGGAGAATATCCAGGCAAAAGCTATGAAAGGTGCCGATGCGTGGTAATTTCGCGCCCGCCGGCAGCATGGCGGTGATGCGTTCCAGCATCTCGCGGGCAGCTTTGTTGGTGAAAGTCACGGCGGCGATGTGTTCGGGCGCTATGCCAGTCCCAAGCATGTGCGCGATGCGAGCGGTAATAACCCGGGTTTTGCCGGTCCCCGCACCCGCAAGAATCATCAGTGGGCCGTGAACGGTGTTCACCGCTTGGAGTTGTTCCGGATTTAGGCCAAAATGAGTTGTCATGGGCAGATCATTTATCATTGGGCGTTGAGCGAGGCTATATGAGTTTGAATTTCCTACTGATGTCATGGATGGCGTTGATTCTGGCGTATCTGCTGACACGTTTAGCGGAGTATCGGATTCATCGTGTTAATTATGATTTTTTGATTTTTGCTGGTGGCGAGGAGATTCTCGCAAAACGCATGCGCATTTTTTATTTTGTGGGTTTCTTGGCGATCCCGCTGACCTTTGTTGATTATTATTGGCGGGTGAAGGGCGGCCATTCCGCAGTCGTTGTCCCAACGTCGCTACAAATGAGTGGGCTCGCCCTGATTCTTGGCGCTTTGGTGTTGCGGTTGTGGGCTATGCGTAGTCTTGGGCATCGTTGGTCGATGCGCTGCGTTTTTGTTAGCGGCTATCCGCGTACGGCATCCGGGCCATACAAATTTATTAATCATCCTGAATACTTATCGCGATATTGCGAAGGAATTGGTTTCTGTCTGTATCTGGGGAGTTTGCTGGCAGCGGGGGTGTTTACCCTGGTGTTTTGGTTGGCAGCCCGTGCGGTCGTTGCCTGGGAGCTTCGCCAGCTTCGGGCTCTGAGTGTTGATCTTCGTGAGAGCATTCGGTAATCTCCGCTGTCTCTTGTGGAGGACGACATGAAATTGGAATTATTAAGTTTGGTCGAAACAGCTTATGCTCAGGGCGGTCAGGCTGCCGGTCCGGGAATGTTTGATTTGCTCCTTATGCCGGCAGTTTTTTTGCTGATTATGTACATGTTCATGATTCGTCCGCAGCAACGTAAGGCGCGCGAACATGCGACGCTTCTGGCGGCTTTGAAAGTTGGCGATGAAGTGATCACCTCCGGTGGAATCATTGGCAAAGTTCGTTCCGTGGCCGACACTTTTGTCAGTCTGGAAGTCGGTAGCAATGCCACGATCAAGGTCTTGAAACCCCATATCAGTGGTTTGTCGAAGTCGTTGGAGCCTGCGCCCGCGAAGAAATAAGCTTTTCCCCTCTCGGGTCATCATCGCGTTGCTGCTGACGCGACATGTGTTCGGGCGTTGATTCTGCTATCATAATCTCTTGTCATGATAGCGTGCGACCCTCGCACACAAAAAGGGGTAGCTATGCGAATGTCTTATCAAGCTAATCGATGGATCTTGCTGATTGTCTTAACGACGAGCTACGCCGCGACGGGATTGTCTGGGACGGACGCGCAACTAACTGGCGTGCTTCCCGATGAATACGAAAGTGTTGGCGATCATGTACTCGGACTTGGCAATGCCGGGATGGCCGCCGCGGCCGGGATTGCTTCGGTGCGTTTGAATCCTGCAATGCTGGCAATGGAGCCGGTATATACGGTCTCCGGCGGCTATCATTGGCCGCGTAATGGCCGTGATTTTTATCAGGTTGGCATTCTTGACTCCAAAACTTCATCGTTGGCAGCCGGGATGTCGTACACGGGCTTTGCTGATACTTATAATTCTGCGGACGCGGCAATGGCCGAGCAGTTGGATTCGCCGGTTGTGCGGCGTGCCAGTGTCGGCATCGCGCAGGCGTTCAAGTCCTTGTCGATCGGCCTGGCTGGGCATTTTGTCGAGGGCGTACCACTGACTGCACCGACGGATCCTCTTGTTAAAGGTTGGGGCCTTGGCCTCGGTGTCGCCAGCTTGCTAACACCGACTATTCGTGTCGGCGCGTCGGCGGAGAATCTGGCGAATGCCAAAATCGCTGAGTATGCACCGAGGACGTTGCGCGCGGGTGTCGCTTGGATTTTTGGTGGTGGCGATGTGACGGCGCATTTGGATTTTCGCCAGCGCGACCGCATCCGTTCGTTGGAGGCGGGTTTTGCCGAGCCGATGACTTTTGGTGTTAATGACTCTGCGGCCGCCGCGTCTGAGCCGGTGTTAAAGCCGGAGCAGATGGTTATTGGTTCGTTTTCGGCGCGCGTTTACGATGTTGTCCGCATTCTGGGCGCTTATGGACAGTCGGCAAATAGTGATGGCCGTCGTTTGCTCGCGGGTGGTATTGCCATTGTTAATAATCAGGTGTCGATTTCCTACGGCGCCAGTCGCGAAGATATGCGCGATCAAAGCGCGCATCATGCGGTGAATTTGAATATGAGTATCTCGCTCTAAGAAAAGTTGAGTTTTCATGCTGCATTACTATCTGCCTAACGGCATCGAAGTTGTTCTTAAACAAAATCATTTTGCCAAAATGGTCGCGGTTCAGTGTTGGGTGCGTGCCGGCTCCATGCACGAACGCAGTCATGAGCGTGGTATGGCGCATGTCTTGGAGCACATGCTTTTTAAGGGCACAACCAAGCGCGCCGTCGGCGAGATTTCACGGACCGTCGAGGCATGCGGCGGCGATATCAATGCTTACACGACGTTTGATCGCACGGTTTATTATCTGACCATGGCTTCCAAACACAGCGAAGCCGCGGTTGAATTGTTAGCGGATGCAATTATCAACAGCAGCTTTGACGCGACGGAGCTGGAGCGCGAAATCGAAGTTATTGTCGAAGAGATTCGTCGCGGTAATGACAGTCCGGGTAGCAAAGTCGGTCGCAAAATTTTTGAGAAAGCTTTTGCAGGCACCGAGGCAGCGCGGCCGATTATTGGTTTCGAGGAAGAAGTGCGTGGCTTTAAGCGCGAGCATGTTGTGGCTTTCCATGATCGCTGGTATCGCCCACGTAATATGATGCTGGTGATTGTCGGTGATTTTGATGTTGCTCATATGCGGGATTACGTCAAAAAATATTTTGGTGAGCTTGCTGACCGACCTGTTGATGCGCTGCAATTTCCCGAACGAAGCCCGCAGACAAAAACGGAAGCGGTACTCCTGCACGGTGATTATCAGCAACCACGACTTGAGATCGTGTTTCGCGCACCCAAGTTGGAACATGTCGATACGGTAAGTCTCGATCTTGCGGCTTTTGCTCTTGGGTCCGGCGAGTCCAGTCGTTTTGCCAGAAATCTACGCGATGATAAGGAGCTGGTAACAGGGGCGTCAGCAGCGATCTATACGCCTGAGTTCGGCGGAATTTTTGAGATCAGTTTGCATCCGATGCTGGATACCTATCTGGCGACGATTCGGGAGACGGGCGCTGAGGTTGCGCGTTTGGTGACCGACCAACCGATCACGGAAGATGAGCTGGCGCGCGCGCGCGCGAATTTGCGCAGCGATCGGGTTTATCAGGAAGAAACGGTTTCCGGCCAGGCACGCGCTCTTGGTCATGGTCTCACCACCAGTCATAAGCTGCTCTTTGATGATGTTTATATGACGTTGGTTGAGAAATCGCCGCCAACCATTGTCAACGAAGCCGTCCGTCGTTGGCTAGATACCAATAAAGCTGTGATTGTCGGCATGGTGCCAGAGGGCGCCCCCATTACGGAAGCCGCCATGATCGAGGCTTTTACAGAGGGGGTCGCCGGTGTGTTGCGACAAAAAATCAGCGCGACAGCCTACATCGCTGCTGAAATGACCACGAAAAGATTGCAGCCCGAAGTTAAGGATATTGTTCCTGGCTTGAAGTTAATTTATCGCCAAAATCCAGAGGCACAGTTGTTTGGTATGGTGATGGCGGCGCATGGGGGCTTGCGTGGGGAGACGACGGCGACGGCCGGAATTTATAATGCCTGCACGGGGCTGCTTGGTAAGGCTACGGCCACATATAGTTACGAAGAATTGTTGGCTATCGTCGAAGGACGTGGTGCCGCTATCGATGGTTTTTCCGGTAAAGATAGCTTCGGTCTGAAGTTACACTGCTTGGCTGATCAGGCGAATGATTTTATCAAACTCCTGTTTGCCTGCGCTCTGCAACCGAAATTTCCCAAGCAGCAATGGCAAACCTTAAAACGGGAAATTCTGGAAGACATTCGCACGCAGGATGACTCGCCATCCGGTGTTTGCATCCGCAAATTTCAAGAACTGGTGTTCGAGGCGCATCCCTACCGCCTGCCCTTGCATGGCACGAACGAATCAGTGGCGACGATGAATGAGGAAAGTCTGTTGCGGTTTTTTGAGGCGCAACGGGATCAAATGCCGTGGGTTATCGCCGGCACGGGACCTCAATCCATGGTCGAAATCGAGGCCTTGATACGAGCGGCGATGGGAACCTGGCGGCCGAAAACCGGCTTTATGGATTTTGCGCCGGCGAAGGCAGCGGTGGCCACGAATAAAGCCCATGAAACGCATATTCATAAAGACCGTGAGCAAACTCATATCGTTTTTGGTTTTAGCGGCCTATCGTGGTTTGATCCCGCCAGACCAGCACTGGATGTATTATCGGCAGTATTGGGTGGTTCCGGTGGGCGCTTGTTTACCAATCTCCGCGACAAAGACAGTCTCGCCTATTCGGTGTCGCCACTGGCGAGCTACGGCTTCCACCCGGGGATTGTTGGCTCTTATATTGCCTGTGCGCCGGAAAAGGTGGATCGCGCCAAAGCCGCGATGATGAATCAATTCGAGATGATGTGTCACACACCCATTGAAAATCAAGAGCTTCAGCGGGCCATCAATTATCTGGTCGGCGGTCACGAGGCTGATATGCAGCGTGGCGACGCGCAAGCTATGACCATGGCCTTGATGGAACTCTACGGTGTCGGTCATCAGGACTTCCTGCTTTATCCGGGTCGCATTGAGGCGGTCACCAAGGTGGATGTCCAGGCGGTGGCGCGCAAGTTGTTTGCATTTGATCGTCTCATTTGTGTGACCGTGGGCGCCTAAAAGCTCTCATTTTTTTGGCTCTGATTTGCTAAGATCGGGCCACGGATACATATTTTGCCTTTGTTGAATGTGGAGTGGTCAGATGAGCTGGTTGAGACCGGTATTACAATCATCCATTGGTAGCAAGCAAATGATGGCGGTGACGGGGACGTTGCTGTCGTTGTTTGTCTTGCAGCATCTTGCGGGAAATCTACTGGTCTTTGCCGGACCGGATGCGATCAATGCCTATGCGGCGGCGATGCAAAGCATGCGCGGTGTGGTGTGGGCTGGTCGAATCGGCTTGCTGCTTTTATTGATAATGCACGTTGGTTTCGCCGTGCGGCTGGCGATTTTAAATCGTCGGGCTCGTCCGATACGTTACGCTGCCGAAAAAGACGTACAGTTGACCATGGCCTCAAAGCACATGGTGCTGACCGGTGCGGTCTTGTTTGTGTTCATCACTTATCACATTGCCCATTTTACTCTGCATATTGTTAACAACACCGGCTACTACCTCGACAGCGTCGGTCGTCACGATGTTTATCATATGGTGGTGAGCGGTTTTCAAAATCCCTATGTATCGGGATTTTATATCATCAGCATGATTCTGCTTGGCATGCACTTGAGCCACGGTGTGAGCAGCGTCTTTCAGACGTTTGGCATCAATAACTCCAAATACAATCTGATGATCAGACGTTTGGGTCTGTTCTACGGATGGGGTGTGGCGCTGGGCAACATATCCATGCCGGCGGCTGTATATTTGGGTTTTATTACACTGCCGGTAAGTGGGGGTTGAGCAATGATACTTGATGCGAAAATACCAGCAGGCCCGATTCAGGAAAAATGGTCAAAACATAAATTTGATTTAAAGCTCGTTAGTCCGGCCAACAAACGTAAATTCAGCGTCATTGTGGTTGGTAGCGGTCTTGCGGGAGCGTCGGCGGCGTCGACTCTCGCCGAGCTTGGCTACAATGTGATGTGCTTTTGCTTTCAGGACAGTCCGCGGCGCGCGCATAGTATCGCGGCGCAAGGTGGCATTAACGCGGCTAAAAATTATCGCGGTGACGGCGATAGCATTTATCGCTTGTTTTACGACACAGTGAAGGGCGGCGACTTCCGCGCGCGCGAAGCCAACGTTTATCGTTTGGCGGAAGTCAGCGTTGATATCATCGATCAGTGCGTGGCGCAGGGCGTACCGTTTGCGCGTGAGTACGGCGGATTGTTGGATAATCGCTCATTCGGCGGCGCGCAGGTCTCCCGGACTTTTTATGCGCGCGGACAGACCGGGCAGCAGTTGTTGATCGGCGCTTATTCGGGGCTGTCACGACAGATCGGTACTGGCCAGGTGAAAATGTTTCCGCGTACCGAGATGCTTGACTTGGTTGTTATCAATGGTAAAGCGCGTGGGATTGTTGTGCGCGATCTGGTGAGCGGTGAAATTAAATCATACGCCGCTGATGCCGTGGTACTTGGCACCGGTGGTTACAGTACGGTGTTTTACTTGTCGACGAATGCGATGGGTTGCAACGTGACAGCAACTTATCGCGCGCATAAGCGCGGCGCTGGTTTTGCCAATCCATGTTTTACGCAGATTCATCCGACCTGTATTCCCGTGCACGGCGATCATCAATCAAAGTTAACTCTGATGTCGGAGTCGTTGCGTAATGACGGCCGTGTTTGGGTGCCCAAAAAGAAAGGTGACACACGAGCACCGCAGGATATTCCAGAAGGCGAGCGCGATTACTATCTGGAGAGAAAGTATCCGAGCTTTGGTAATCTGGCGCCGCGCGATATCGCTTCTCGTAGTGCCAAAGAAGTCTGCGATGCCGGTTATGGCGTTGGACCTGGTGGACTCGGTGTATATCTGGATTTTGGCGATGCGATTAGTCGGCTCGGCAGAGATAAGATCAGTCAACGCTATGGTAACTTGTTCGATATGTATCGGCAGATTACCGCCGAGAATCCTTATAGCGAACCGATGCGGATTTATCCGGCACCACATTACACCATGGGTGGTCTGTGGGTTGACTACAATCTGATGAGTACGATTCCCGGTCTGCATGTGATCGGCGAGGCGAATTTTTCGGATCATGGCGCTAATCGATTGGGAGCCAGTGCATTGATGCAGGGCTTGGCGGATGGTTATTTTATTCTGCCGTATACGATCGGCAATTATCTGGCGAACGAAAAACTGGAGAAAGTCACGACCGATCATCCTGAGTTCAAGCAGGCGGAAGCACAGATACGTGATCTTACCAAAAAGTTTTTGAGCATTAACGGCAAACGTTCAGTGGACTCCTTCCACAAAGAACTTGGTCGCATCATGTGGGATAACTGCGGCATGGCACGCAACAAAGAAGGTCTGGAAAAGGCCATCAAACGCATTCCGGAATTGCGGGCGGAATTTTGGGAGAACGTGCGAGTGCCTGGCGCAGCGGATAATACGAATCAAAGTCTTGAGAAGGCCGGACGCGTCGCAGACTTTTTGGAATTTGGTGAGTTGATGTGTCGCGATGCGTTGATTCGTGAAGAATCATGTGGCGGGCATTTCCGTACCGAGTATCAAACGCCCGATGGCGAAGCACAACGACAAGACGATAAGTTTTGTTATGGACAGGTCTGGGAGTATCAGGGGCAAGGGAAAGCCGCGTTGCACAAAGAGGAATTGAAATACGAATATGTGAAACTCGCAACGAGGAGCTACAAATGATGAATCTGATTTTGCACATCTGGCGGCAGCGTAGCAGCTCGGACAAAGGCAAGATGGTTCAGTACGAAATAAAGAACGTCAGCCCGGATGTTTCGTTTTTGGAGATGCTCGATCAATTGAACGAAGAACTGGTGAACAAAGGCGAAGAGCCGGTGACTTTTGATCATGATTGTCGCGAGGGTATTTGCGGTGCCTGTTCCCTGGTAATTAATGGTAAGCCGCATGGCCCACAGCGAGCCGTGACAACCTGTCAGTTGCACATGCGCAGCTTTAAAGATGGTGAGCATATTTATATCGAGCCGTGGCGGGCGAAAGCTTTTCCGGTGGTTAAAGACCTGATGGTTGATCGTTCGGCGTTTGATCGCATTATTCAATCCGGCGGATTTATTACCACTAATGCTGGTGCAGCGCAGGATGCTAACAGTCTGCCGGTTGCCAAGCAGGATGCTGATGCGGCCTTTGATGCCGCCGCTTGTATTGGCTGTGGTGCTTGTGTGGCGGCATGTAAAAATGCTTCGGCGATGCTGTTCGTGGCCGCAAAAGTCTCGCATTTATCGCTGCTCCCGCAGGGGCAGCCGGAACGCGAACGTCGGGTTTTGAATATGGTGAACATCATGGATAAAGAGGGCTTCGGCAATTGTACCAATCAGTACGAATGTGAGGCTGTTTGTCCAAAAGAAATTAGTGTAGGATTCATTGCGCGGATGAACCGCGAATACCGACGGGCCGCACTCACCTATACGGGGCACGGGGATAGCGATGAAGTTTGAGGTCGTGGTTGAGCTAAAAGGCGAGGTTCTTGATGTTCAAGGGCGCGCTATTCGCGAGACTTTGACACGCCTCGGCAACAACGCAGTGGCTGACGTGAAAGTCGGCAAACGCTTCGTATTAAATATTGAAGGTGACGAGAATGACGCGGCCACGCAGGCTGAGCGCATTGCGAAAGAATTTTTGGTCAACCCTGTTTCCGAGACTTTTCGCCTAAGAAAGTTGTAAATAGTCATGGCGCGACTCACAGCGACTGGTAAAACCCGAATTGGCCTTGTGCAATTCCCGGGTTCCAACTGTGACCAGGATTGCGTCTTTGCACTCAAAACTCTCTTCGATATTGATGTCGATTTAATCTGGCATACCGCCAAGGCTCTGCCGCCGTTGGATGGTTTGATTATTCCAGGTGGTTTTAGTTACGGTGATTATCTGCGTTGTGGCGGCTTGGCGGCGCATAGTCCGGTGATGTTTGCGATCAAAGACTTTGCCAACCGCGGTGGCGCGGTTATCGGTATTTGCAATGGATTTCAGATTTTAACGGAAGCTGGTTTGTTGCCGGGTGTATTGCTGCGAAATCTGAATTGTCGTTTTATTTGCAAATTTGTTGATCTGAAGGTCAATCGAGACGGCGCGAGTGCTTTTCAAAAAGAACTGGCCGGACGAGCTTTGCGGATTCCTATCGCGCATGGTGAGGGGCGATATTATGGATCGGCGGATGATTTAAAAAAATTATGGGATAACGGCCAAGTCGTCGTTCAATACGCGGACGCGCATGGCGACACGTCATCAGCAGCGAATCCTAACGGCTCTTTGGATAATATCGCCGGCATTACAGACGCCAGCGGCAGGATTTTTGGATTAATGCCGCATCCCGAGCGTGCGATCAAAGAAGAGTTGGGTGGTAGCACTGATGGCGTCGACATGTGGCGCGTCTTCGTGGAGTCTTTATGAGTGGCGAGCATTTTGCTGATCCAACCAAGATGTCCAGAGCGGAGCCGATTGCCGAGCATGATAGTGATGTGCTGCGCCGGCTTTTGAAAAAACACAAAATCAACGATGCAGAGTACGCACGCATAAAGACGGCCGTTGGCAGAACACCAAGTTTGTCGGAGCTAGGCATTTTTTCGGCGATGTGGAGCGAGCATTGTAGCTATAAGTCTTCGCGTATTCATTTGAAGCGTTTGCCCACCAAGGGATCGAATGTTGTTGTCGGACCCGGTGAGAATGCCGGTGTTGTTCGCTTGCAGGATAAACTCTGCGTGGCATTCAAAATGGAAAGTCACAATCATCCAAGTTATATCGAACCGTATCAGGGTGCGGCGACCGGTGTTGGTGGGATTTTGCGTGATGTTTTTTGCATGGGCGCGCGACCGATTGCGAATTTAAATTGTTTGCGTTTTGGCGATCGCGAGCACCCACGGACAAATTATATTTACACGCACGCGGTGCAGGGTATTGGGGACTACGGTAATTGTGTCGGCGTACCAACGGTGGGCGGCAATATTTCTTTCGATAAAACTTATGATGGTAATTGCCTGGTCAATGCAATGACCGTGGGCATGATTCACGAAGATCGTATCTTTAAGGGTTTTGCCAGCGGACCAGGTAATCTCGTGGTGTACGTCGGTTCGGCAACGGGACGCGATGGTATTCATGGTGCCACCATGGCTTCGGATAGTTTTGTGACGAGCGACAGTCAAGAGCGTAGTACGATTCAAGTTGGCGATCCGTTCGCCGAAAAACTGTTGATCGAAGCGACCCTGGAAGTGCTTGAAGCCGGCTTGGTGGTGGGCTTGCAGGATATGGGCGCCGCAGGCTTGACGTCGTCGTCGTTTGAGATGGCGGGTCGTGCTGGCAATGGTTTGTATATTGATCTTAATAAAATTCCGGTGCGCGCGCAGGCGATGACGGCGTACGAATTATTGTTATCGGAATCGCAAGAGCGCATGTTGATGGTCGTTGAGCCAGAGAAGTGGCCGGCACTTGCGAAAGTGTTAAGTAAATGGGAACTTGCGCATGCGGTCATTGGTGTTGTGACCGCTACCGGGCGTATGCAGATGAGCTTTGATGACGTGTTGCATATTGATGTGCCGGTGTTGCCGTTGACGGAGGAAGCACCACTCTACGATCGTCCGCAACGCCTGCGTACCGCGTGCAGCGATGCTGCTCAGGTGGCGAGGGCTTGTGATGAATGGATAAAGATGCGCGGATTCGATCGCGCTCTGGCGGAGTTGTTAACAGATACCGGTCCAAAAACGGATATTTATACGCAATATGATCAGCATATCGGCAATCGCACCGTGCTTGGTCCGCGCGAAGAAGGTGCGGCGGTCATCTGGCTGCGCTCGGAATGGCATCAAGGGGCGCCGCATTTGGGCTTGGCGATAGCTACGAGTTGCAATGAAAGATATTGTGCCGCGGACGCCGAGTTAGGCGCCGCATATGCCGTGCTAAAATCCGCGCGCATGATTGCGGCCACCGGTGGCGAGCCGATCGCGATCACCGATTGCATGAACTACGGTAACCCCGAAGATCCTGAGGTTATGGCTGATTTTTCGGCTGGTATCGATGGCATCAGTGAAGCCTGCGAGCAACTGGGTATCGCCGTGGTGAGCGGCAATGTCAGTCTTTACAATGAAACCGACGGACAAAGCATTTATCCTACACCTATGATTGGTATGGTCGGTCGCATTGAAGATGTTCGACGGGTGGTGCCTGCCGTTCTCGATAAAAAGGCGCAGCTTTGGTTGTTGGTGCCGAGCGCACGGCATTTTTCGTTCGTTGGTTCGTTAGTGGCAAAAATGATCGATCCTATCCGTCGCTCTGAGGATTTGCCGCCGATCGCCTGGGTAGCAGAAAAAAGTCTGGCGAAGGTTTTGCGGGAGGCCAGCAAGAATTCTTTATTGGCCGCGGCTCGCGATGTCGCGGATGGCGGTATCGCCACGTGTGTGGCACGCATGTGCCGATTGTATGAATTATCCTATGAATTAAATTTATCGGGTTTGCTTTCTGATCAGTTGCGGGAAAGTGATGTTTGGTTTGGCGAAGGTTCGGGTGCTTATATTTTGGCGACGGAAACCTCGACTCAGGCACAAAAACTGCGGGCAATAGCCGAAAATTTTTCTGAACTTGAACTGATCTTGATTGGACAAGCTTCACTCACTTAAACGTGGAAGATAATGTTTGAACTTCATGAAGAATGTGGCGTAGTTGGCGTGTTGGGAGATCCCGAGGCGGCAAATCTGATTTATCTTGGACTGTACGCATTACAACACCGTGGCCAAGAAGCTTGCGGTATTGTGACGTTTGATGAGCGTGGCCAGACGTTTGCTCACAAAACTTTTGGTCTGGTTGCCGATGGCATTACTAAAGATGTTTTGGACAAACTGCCCGGCAGCAATGGTGTCGGCCATGTCCGTTATTCGACGCAGGGCGGCAAATCCGTTCAGAATATTCAGCCGTTTTCCTTTAATTCCTCGCTTGGACCGTTGGCGATCGCACATAACGGCAATTTGACCAATGCAAAAAATTTACGTGCGGAGCTCGAAGCCGGAGGCAGTATTTTTCACAGTACCTCCGATACGGAAGTCTTCATGCATTTGTTGGCGCGTAGTCGGGCCAAAAGCTTGAGCGAACGCATTGCCGAGGTTATGCGCCAGGTAAAGGGCGCCTATTCACTGATTATCTCCACGCCGGATCGACTGTTTGCGCTGCGTGATCCATTTGGTTTTCGGCCGTTGGTCATAGGCAGACGCGGCACGGCTTGGATCGTGGCTAGCGAGACCTGTGCTTTGGATCTTTTGGATGCCAAATTTGAACGCGAAGTTGCGCCAGGCGAATTGATTGAATTTGTTGGCGATAAAATGCAGGCGTCTTTTCCCACTGAGCAGCATAAAGGTGGCTTTTGTTCCTTCGAGCCGATTTATTTTGCGCGTCCTGATAGTCGTATCTTTGGTCAGGAGATGTACGCGGTACGCAAACGAATCGGTGCGGAGTTGGCGAAGGAAGCGCATGTATCTGCCGATGTCGTCATTGCTGTTCCTGACTCGGGAACACCAATGGCCATGGGTTATGCTGAAGAGTGCCAGTTGCCTCTGGAGACTGGTCTGGTGCGTAATCATTATGTCGGGCGTACCTTCATTGAACCGACGCAGGCAATTCGCGATTTTGGTGTAAAACTAAAACTAAATCCCGTGCACTCCGTGCTCAAAGATAAGCGCGTGATTGTCATTGATGATTCGATTGTACGTGGTACGACGTCGGCGAAAATTATTCGCATATTGCGAAACGCGGGCGCCAAAGAAATTCATATGCGTATAGGCTCACCGCCGATCACGCATTCATGTTTTTTTGGCGTCGATACTCCTGAGCGTGGCAAGTTGCTGGCCGCGCAAAAAAATGTCGAGCAGATGCGGACCTTCATTGGCTCGGATTCGTTGGCGTTTTTGAGTTTAGGCGCGCTGCAGCGGGCCTTGGGCGATAATGCCGCCGGCAAGTATTGCTTTGGTTGTTTCAGCGGTAAGTATCCGGAAGATGTTTGCACCGAGATTCCCGTGCAGCCGACGGATAAAGAGGGACCCGGTCTTAGAGCTGGGTGCTAATTTTAATTTGGGGACACACGACTGAACCCGAATTCCCCTAATTAAAATCCACTGACATCGTCTGGTTTGGTCAGCTTTTCCAGTTTGGCTTCGGGAAATTCCTGCTCAAATTTGGACAGGCCGAGTTCCATGAGCTTCAGCATAATGGACGCACGCGTGATGCGAAAACCGGTGGATTGCTTGATGCGATCAGCCATATCATTGATGCGTTTATATTGTTTTTCGGTCATGCGCATGGAAACCATGCGGGCTTTACGCAAGTCAGCCATCGGTTTTTGCTCCTAAAGCAGCAAAGTCATCGATTCTCGATACGTTCTAATCGGAGTTCCGTAGGCGATCCTTAACGGCAATGGGTTGTTTTATGGAAAAAACCCCGGATAAAAACCAATAAAATCAAACCCCTTGATCCCAAAGCCACTTCCAGTTAAAAGAAGGGCCCGGTCTAGAGTCCAAGCGCCACTAGCAGTAAGGAAATGAACGCTATGCTACGCAATGATGGTCGAGTAACAACACAAATACGTCCGTTACGCATAATTCCCAATTTTACGAAACATGCCGATGGTAGCGTTTTGATTGAAGCCGGCGAGACTAGAGTTTTGTGCACGGTTTGCGTGGAGAATACGGTGCCACCGTTTTTGCGGAATGCGACTCCTCCACAAGGTTGGTTGACAGCGGAATATTCTATGTTGCCGTCCGCGACGGCCGGAAGAATGCGGCGCGAGCGACCGCATCCTTCGGGACGAACGCAGGAAATTCAGCGGCTGATTGGTAGATCCCTGCGTGGTGCGATTGATTTGTACAAGTGTCCCGATATGACGTTCACGATCGACTGTGACGTATTGCAGGCGGATGGTGGAACACGCACGACTGCGGTCACCGGAGCCTTTGTTGCGTTGCAGATGGCTGTTAACAAGCTTCTGCGCGGCGGTCGTCTCAAGATTAATCCCATGCGCGATGTAGTGGCCGCGGTATCCGTTGGCTTGTGTCGCGATGAGATTTTGGTGGATCTGAATTACGAAGAAGATAGCAGCGCTGATTTGGATATGAATGTGGTGATGACACAATCCGGTAAGATTCTTGAGATTCAAGGAACAGGTGAGCGGGCCTCATTTAGCAAGGATCAAGTAGTGCGGATTATGGATGCTGCAGAGGCGGCGTTGGCCGATGTTTTTGCGTTGCAATTGAGTGCCGCGGAAGGTCGTGAAGTCGAGAGTTAGATTCTACTGATAGGCGTCTGGTAATTTAAGATTTGTTGCTAGCCACAGTGCCGCCAGACCGATCAGCGTCATAACTAATAATATCAGCACCAGGATTTTGAGATATTTTGACTTAGGTCGTCCGATTCTTTGCAAATCCGTGTATTGATCAGGGTGAAGGTTTTGGTTCGGTCCGGTATCAGCATTCGGTACGACGGATGTCAGATGGCTGAAGAATAAACCATCTTGTTGTTCGTGGCCTTTTGCCGCGGCTGCCAGCGGGCGTGGCTCGTCGGTTTTCTCAGGTGGTGACTGATCCAATCGCACCATTTTTTCTTTGGTAACGGCAACATCGTTCTCCGGTTGCTGCTCATATCCGGGCAATTGATTCAGGTTGGTGTCTTCCAGTTGATCGCTGAAAGTTGTTTTGGTGAAACGTCGCGGCGGTGCCGCGGCATGTTCAAAGTTAGCATCAATCGCCTGATGGACATCGACTAAAATCCTTGTGACAACTTCGGACTCATCACCGATATTTAACTCAAGCAGGCGATTCATGTTTACCTTTGCTAAGATTCAGCGTGCATGCCGGCGCCAGCGGCTCCGTGACATTTTTTGTACTTTTTGCCGGAACCACACGGACATAAGTCATTGCGTCCGACTTTTCCTTCTTGCCGTTTGAACGGCTGCGTTTGTGGCGCCGGGCGTTGGTCGCCGCGTTGCCCATGATAAATCATACCATCTTCGCCAACGTTATTGCTATGTGTCGGCGCCCGGTTGCCGCCACCAGCCGGAATGCCCGACCCCGCGTCCGCATGTTTAAACGTCAGTTGCGATTCGTCTAGTTCCGAATGTGCGGGTTCTGGCACGACTTCTGGAGGCGACATGCGCAGAAGCGTTAGGGTTGTTTCGTCTTCGATGCGATTCATGGTGGCTTCAAACAGACTAAAAGCCTCCCGCTTGTATTCCTGCAATGGATCGCGCTGGCCATAGCCACGCAAGCTAACGCTGTCTTTCAGATGGTCCATCCCCAGCAGGTGATCCTTCCACGCCGCGTCGATGATTTGCAGATAAATAAAGCATTCGATCCTACGCATAATGTCCGGATTAACTTTGCCGCGTTTTTCTTCGTAGGCTTTGCTCAGTTGTTCCGCGGCGAGATCGGCGTACAATTCCAGGCTAGGTTCGCCCTCTGGTCCCAGCGTCTGTAGATGGACGGGGACATTGAACTCTCGCTGCAGCTCGGCTTCGGCTTGTGCCAAATCCCACGCTTGTTGACCGGTCGACTCCGGCGATAGACGTGCTAAAACATTTTCTGCCAGAATTTTGATCGTGCGACTAAAAAAGTCCAGCTCGACCGTTCCCTCAAGAACCTGGCGCCGGCGTCCGTAGATCACCTGACGCTGCTGATTCATGACATCGTCATATTCCAGCAAATGCTTACGGCTGCTGAAGTTTTGTTCTTCGACGCGCTTTTGCGCCTTTTCAATGGCGCGGGTAACCATCGGCGAGATGATCGCTTCATTTTCCTTCATGCCAAGTCGCCCCATGATCGCTGACAAGCGATCCGAAGCAAAGATACGCATCAAATCATCTTCGAGTGACAAGAAGAATTTGGTTTCACCGGGGTCACCTTGCCGGCCGGAGCGACCACGCAATTGGTTGTCGATGCGGCGCGAATCGTGACGCTCGGTACCGATGACGCACAACCCGCCAAGATCTTTCACACCGGGCCCAAGTACGATATCCGTTCCCCGGCCGGCCATGTTAGTTGAGATTGTGATATGGCCCTTTTGCCCAGCCTGCTCGATGATCTGAGCTTCTCGGGCATGGTTTTTAGCGTTGAGTACTTCGTGTGGCGTGCCGCGCTTATGCAACAAAGTAGACAGTAGCTCGGATTTTTCCACACTCACTGTACCGACTAAAACCGGCTGCCCCTTTTTTTGGCGCTCGGCGATTTCATCGGCGATGATATTAAATTTTTCGCGCGCAGTACGATAAATAATATCGTCACGATCCAAACGGATCAGGTTGCGATTGGTTGGGATACAGATGACGGCCAGGTTGTAAATTTTCTGGAACTCTACGGCTTCCGTGTCAGCCGTTCCCGTCATGCCAGACAATGTCGAATACATACGGAAGAAGTTCTGGAAAGTGATGGTTGCCAGGGTCTGATTCTCGCTTTCGACCTCCAGATGCTCTTTGGCTTCGAGTGCCCCGTGCAGGCCGTCACTATAACGACGACCTGGCATCAGGCGGCCGGTAAACTCATCAACAATGACGACTTTGTTTTCGCGTACGACATAGTCCACGTCCTTTTTAAAGATGAAGTGGGCTTTAATCGCTTGTTGCACATGATGCAGATGATCGATGTTTTTGGGATCGTACAAATTATCAATGCGTAAGCGTTTTTCCAGCTTGCTGATGCCGTCTTCGGTCAGCGAGACATTGCGCGACTTTTCATCGATCAGATAATCGCTGTCTTTTTGTAATCCGGGGATCGTTGCATTGACGACCGCGTAAAGCTCGGTATTGGCTTCGGTTGGTCCGGAAATGATCAGCGGCGTTCGTGCCTCGTCGATCAAAATGGAGTCGACTTCGTCGACAATCGCAAAATTATGACCGCGCTGCACCAGACGCTGTAATTCGGTTTTCATGTTATCGCGCAGGTAGTCAAAGCCGAATTCGTTATTGGTGCCGTAGGTAATGTCAGATGCGTAGGCTTCGCGTCGTTGTGTATCGTTTAAGCCGTGAACGATCAAGCCGGTGCGCATGCCCAAAGCACCGTATATCTTTCCCATCCATTCCGCATCCCGCCGTGCCAGATAATCGTTAACGGTGATAACGTGAGCACCCTTGCCGGTTAAGGCGTGCAGATATGTTGGCAAGGTAGCGGTCAGCGTTTTGCCCTCGCCGGTTTTCATTTCGGCGATCTTGCCTTCCTGCAGGACGAAGCCGCCGATCAATTGCACATCGAAATGACGCATGCCCGTGATCCGTCGACTGGCTTCACGCACGGTGGCAAAAGCTTCGGGAGCGACCTCAATCAGTGGCTGGCCGTTAGCTACGCGTTCCTTTAATTTAACGGTTTGGTTCGCCAGGTCGGCATCATTGAGTTTTTGCATATCCGCTTCGAGGGCGTTGATACGCTCGATAAAGGGTTGAATGCGTTTGATCTCGCGATCATTTTTGGTGCCGAATAGTTTTTTGGCGAAATTCACTATCATAATTAACTCTTCTAATGACGATAAAAGAACAATCAAATCCAGCCACAAATCCTACCAAGCGGTGGCTCTGTGCGGAATTGCCAAAATATGCACCGGTCACTGTAGCACCGAAATCCCAATTAATTAAGGGCTACAGTGCGAAGACAAAGGAAGATAGCCAATGGCGATCGCTTTTAGTGAAACGAGTACGAGGCCGGGAGCTGGTCGAGGATAAATTTCTGTGGATTAGCAGTCATGCCGTTAAGCACGACTTCGTAATGAAGATGGGGGCCGGTGGTTTGGCCGGTCATACCAACGGTCGCAATTTGCTCGCCGCGCTTAATGCGTTGCCCGATTTGGACCAGGTTCTCGGCATTGTGTCCATAACGTGAAATGATGCCATAGCCGTGCGCGATCATAATAAAATTACCGTAGCCCTCTTTGGCGCCGACAAAAATCACCACGCCATCAGCGGGAGCATATATTGGCGTACCAACGGGTGACGCCAGGTCAATACCTTGGTGCAGAGAGCTTTCGCCGGTAAAAGGCGAAATCCGGCGACCATAGCCACTGGTGATCCAGCCGCGCACTGGTGCGATGGATGGTACCGACATCAGCAACGAGCGTTGCTGGCTTACTTGTGACAGGAGTTGTTGCAGTTCGATGGCCTGCTGATTGGCTTCTACCTCTAGAGTCATTAGGCGATCAAAAACCGGCCGAAACACTAGACTATCAGGGTTGACACCCATGGGTAGGTAATCGGTGGTCGAAAGGGTTCCGCCGCTGCCGGCGTTGCGCATGGCGACTTTGTATTCTTCGCGGGATAAAGGACCGATACCAGTTTTCTTGCTGACTTGTTGGACCTTTAAGCTTGTGATTTCACCGAGCTTTTCACTGTAATCCTTAACGCGATTCAGGCCCTGTTTTACCGACTCCAGGCTGGCCATCAGGCGTCGTGCTTCGCCTTTTAACCCCGCGTTTTCTGAAGAGATTTGATCATAGGAATGACGAATCTGGCGGAGCTCCCAATAGTCCACAAACAGGAAGCCAAAGCCCGTAGCCAACAAAAAAGAAGCTAATGCCCCGATTTTAAAGATAAAACGAGGCACCGTCACCTGTTTGGTGGCTTTGGCATCGTCAGGAATGATGACCAGCGTGTAGCGCCGCATTATTTTCCTTAATCCAATAAAATCAAGTATTTAAAATCCACAAAGCTGCCGTTTGCCTAAGCTTTGCTCTATTGTTGGTGTAACGGCAGAATCCAGCAAAACTTTAGTCTAATTTATATAGATAATAATGGCGGTTATGTTGTCTTCGCCGCCCCGTTCGTTAGCTAGATTAATGAGTTTGCCGATAGCATCACATTTTAGCTGATTGATAATAAGGGACAACTCTTTATCCGGAACTTTGCCATGTAGGCCGTCGCTGCACAGCAGCAATAAATCGCCTGGTTCGAGCCGGGTGGCAAAGGTATCCACTTCTTCTTCTTCCTGATAACCGACGCTGCGGGTGATGACGTTTCGCAGGTGATGTAGTTCTGCTTCTTCCTTGCTCAGGACGCCAGCGCGAACCTGCTCACTTACCAGCGAATGATCAGCGGTAAGCTGGTACAAAAAACCACAACGGATCAAATACAAGCGGCTGTCGCCGACGTGTGAACAGTAGACATAGTTATCAACGACTTTGGCGACCGTCGCGGTCGTACCCATGCCGCGAAGACTTGGCTCTTCGAGGGCTCGTTCATATATCTGCGCCGAGGCGTGATTGATGGCATCGGCCATCACCCGTTGCAGTTTGGGGTCGGGATGATGTTTTGCGGCGGCGATCTCTTCGGGGTGTTTTTGGATATAGTTGCTGACGTTTTCAATGCACAAGCGGCTGGCGATCTCACCGCCCGCGTGTCCCCCCATGCCATCGGCAACAATATATAAACGTTCGACCTGATTGACCATGAACGAATCCTGATTGGTCGAGCGTACCCGGCCGATATCTGTTTTACCTATTGCTTCGATCGCTTGACTCATAGCTTTCCGATAACATTTTCAGTAAAACGCGCAGTGGAGCAGTTGCCTCCGATATCGCGTGTGCACAGCTGCGGATCCGTCAACGTCTTAAAGACAGCTTCACGAATGCGACCGGCGTTTTCCAGATCACCCAGATACTCTAACATCATAACGCCGCTGAGTATAAGCGCCGTCGGATTCGCAATACCCTTGCCGGCGATGTCAGGCGCAGAGCCGTGTACAGCCTCGAAAATTGCCATGCCCTGACCGATATTGGCACCGGCTGCGACTCCCAAACCACCGATTAAACCCGAAGCCAGATCGGAAAGAATATCGCCATACAGATTCTCCGTAACGATGACATCGAATTGCTGTGGTTTGGTGACAAGCTGCATACAGCAGTTATCGACGATCACTTCATTGTATTCAATGTCCTTGAATTCCGCGGCGACAGCACGAATGCAATCAAGAAACAAACCATCGGTGAGTTTCATAATGTTGGCTTTGTGAACGGCGGAGACCTTTTTTCTGCCGAGTTTGCGTGCCATTTCAAACGCGTAACGTCCGATGCGCAGCGAGGCATCGGCGGTAATAATTTTGATGCCATGTGCGATGCCATTGCCGATTTTGTATTCGACGCCCTTGTAAAGATCTTCGGTGTTTTCTCGCACGATGATCATATCAACGCCGGCGTGAAGATTTTTCATACCTGGAATCGTGCGTACAGGTCGGATGTTGGCATACAGCTCGAAGCGCTGGCGCATGTCGACGTTGACGGAGCGATGACCGCCGCCAACCGGAGTCGTGGTCGGGCCTTTTAGACCGATTTTATTGGCCTTCAGATTTTTGATGGTGATTTCTGGTAATAGACTGCCGTGTTTGCCCAGACTGTCTTCGCCCGCCGGCATAACTTCAAAATTAATATCGACATCAGCCTTGGCAAAAATCTGTTTAACGCTTTCCGCTATTTCCGGACCGATGCCGTCTCCAGGGATGAGCGTTACGTTAGTGGCCATGCAAGCTGCCTTTCTCTATTAATGATCTATTATTCTACACCGCTTGGCTTTATTCGGAAACCTGCACGTACTTGCCAGCCAGCATAATGCAAAGACCAGCCAGACAGCTGTCAATTTCGCCGGTGCGAACCATCTGGGTCAATGCTTTTGCTGGCACTTTGACCACGTCGATTTCTTCGCTGGCATCCGGGAAGTGGCGCCGATTACCGTTCACGACACACCCAAGCGCTAGAAACATATGCAAGCGATTATTCATGATGGCGGGATTTGGGTTCAGTGCGCCCAATGGCAAAAATCTCTGTGACGTATAGCCGGTTTCTTCTTCCAGTTCACGTACGGCCGCCATGGTTGGATCCTTCTCGTGTGGATCAATAACGCCACCCGGCGTTTCTAGAACCTCCGACATCGAGCCGGCACGTGGTTGGCGGATTAAGATCGCCTGACCATCATTGGTGATCGGCAAAATGTTCACCCAGTCGGGACAACTTAGCCGATAAAACTCATGGCTGAGCGGTTGCGATTCGGTGTTGAGCAATTCCAATCTATCAACCGCGAATGGATGCGTACGTAAAATCTCGCTTTGTGTTTTTAATCGCCAGCGCATTTCGTTTTCACCTTTTTTAGTGATTTTTAGTCCAAGCTTCCGCAATAAATTTCGCCGTCAAGCGTGCGGCCTCTGCGTGATGCTGTTGCCATTGCTGATGAGCATGACGTCCGATCGTATTTGTAATACCAAAGAGCGCGACGAATGACTTGGCCGAAGCCAACAACTCGCCGGCGCAACTATACAACTCTAAATTTTCCACACAACTTGCCGTTGTTACGGCAGTCGGCAGGTGAGGATCAAGGCTGATGGTTGAGGTGCATAAGACCTCGGTCGCCGGTAAATGAGTCGCCCATGGCGGCGCTGTTGGCAATGGAATGCGCGGATAGATGCCATCCACGGCATAGGCATGTCCGAGTCGTTCATCGGCTTGTAGCCAGCGAACACCTACCGCGCGCGCTACATAAGGCGAAATGAATTCACCAAAAACGCCGGCCGTGCCGATGAAAATCACATCGCGATTGCGCGCGGCGTCGGCTAATCGTTCGGCGGCTTTAGCCGCAGCCAAAGGCCCGATGCCGCACAATGCAAAGTTAGTATCATTTAGAGTTGGTAGATACTCACGCAATGGAGCGTGCTCGAAGACAGCGGCGGAGATAAAGAGAGGAGAATCGCTCAAAGGACCAAAACTTTCGCCATAACCACGGGTTTCTTGCCGAGAGTTGCGCTCAAATAGCGGCGCAATGTTACCCGAGCGACTTCACTCAGTTGCTCGTGTGTGACAGAGCCTTGTTGTAGCGCAAGCTGTACTTGTTCGGCAACCCCTTCAGCCGCCAATTCCAGCCACGGCTCCAGCGGTATCTCATGCGGCAAAGGCAGGCCGATCAACTCTACTTTGGGGGGCACGGCCCAATCGTCGCGTTCTTTATCGATCACGCCGTATACCAGTGCGCCGCCCAGTTCACCTATGCGCAGCCGACCTCGCATGGTTTCATGCGTCATCGTGGCCTTGGACATCCCGTCGATGTAGGTGCGTTCGATGTTGATTTCACCGACCTTCTGTAAGCCATCCCGTTGCGAAAATGCAATAACGTGGCCGTTTTCCACCAATAAGGATTGATTGGGGCCGATGCCGCGCGCGTGGGCGATACGCAAATGCTCTAGTAAATGCTGATGAGTGCCGTGCACCGGAATGAAATTTTTGGGCCGCAATTTCTCCATCATCAGCTCCAACTCACCGCTGTAGCCGTGACCGCTAACGTGCACCAGAGGATTCTGCCGCCAGGTGATGACCTGGGCTTCGGCTTTCAGACAGCGGTTGATGATATCAAGAACTGGCTTCTCGTTGCCTGGGATGGTTCGCGATGAATAGATCACCGTGTCCCGTGGTTCCAGCCGAAAACGCTTATGCTCGCCGTAGGCAATGCGAGCCAGTGCAGCGTTGGACTCACCCTGACTGCCGGTGGTCAGTACTACCAGTTTATCCGCTTCGACGGAGCTGGCCGCATCCTCGTCGGCCACGAGTGCGGCGCGTTCGTGGAGATTGAGTCCGGATTGCTTGGCATATTCAAGGGATGACAGCATGCCGCGACCGGCAAACACCACTCGCTTACCAATTTTTTCGCAGATGTCGATGATCGTACAGGCGCGCCAATAATTGGAGGCAAAGGTTGTGACAAAAACTTTGCCCGGCGCTTCCAGCAGCATTTTCTCCAAAGTCGGGGCGACTTCGCTTTCGCCCGGACAGATGCCTTTAGCAAGCGCATTGGTGCTGTCCGCGAGCAACAGATCAACGCCTTCGCGACCGAGTTGTTCCAGACGTTGCACATCAGCTGCGACTTCGTAATGACTGTTAAGGTCGATTTTAAAATCACCGGTGTGAAACACATTGCCGGCCTTAGTGCGTAAAAATAGTCCGCAGGACATCGGGATCGAGTGATTCAAATGCACCCATTCGGCATCGACTGCGCCGCAGACGGTTCGATCACCAGGGCGCACCGTGGTTACCGATAATTTTTCGGGGTCCATGCTTAGATTGGACAATTTGTTATTAAATACTGCCCGTGTCCAAGCAGTCATGTAAATCGGCGCCGGCCATTTTTGGACAACATGCGCCAAGGCGCCGAGATGATCTTCATGTGCATGGGTTATGAGATAGGCTGAGACGCCACCCAATTGTTCCAGCCACGGATCGACATTGGGAAATATCGCGTCGACGCCGAGTTTCATCGGATCGGGGAACATGATGCCGCAATCAACGACGATCACCTGACCGTCATGAATATACACGGTGAGATTCATGCCAAACTCACCGCAACCGCCGAATGGAATGATATGTAAGGAGTCCGATCCGGACTGCTTTAATGCGCCAAATTCCAACATTAACTAGCCTTTCGCAGGGCTAAAACTAAAAGGATAACGAACTTCGATGCTGCCCTGCCGTGGACGCGGAAATTGCCAAGCGGCAATTTTTTTGCGAACGCAGTCAACCATCTGTTTATCATTGATGGAGGAACTCACAAGGTTTAAATCGGATATTTTGCCTTTGGTGTCGACACGCCAGATCCATTCCATGTCACCTCGTGCTTCGCGATTGCGGCGCAGAGCGAGTTCAAAGCAAAGCTGCAGCTGGAAACGATTTTTGCTGATGACACTCTCAATAAGTTTGGGATCAAGTTGACCAATTAATGGCTCGGCGTTGGTTTTGGCGGCTCGTTGTCCCAATTCACTGGCACGTAAATCTTTAAGTTTCTCATCAAGCAGCGCCGGGTCTTGTAATGGTAGATAAGAGGCAAGCTCTTTATCGATGGTGACCACCGTCGGCAGCTCTGTTGCAGCAACCAGTTGAATCGGCGCCAATTCACGTCCTTGGAGTTCTGCGGCTCTCTTGGCAGCTGTCTCGGCTTCAAGATACATGGCTTCTTCATCCGTAGTGAACTTAAAGACTTTGATTTTCGCCAGCTCAGCCTGCGCGGTTTTATTCGGTGTCGCCACGGGGGCGGTGTTTTTATAGTCAGCGAAGTCATACGGCTGATCGGAATTGAATGCCGCAATAACCTGGCGCTTTTCTTTTAAGTTGGCTGCCAAGGCGCGATGCAGTACCGCGTGCTTTCCCAGCAAACGCTGGCGTTGTTCTAACAGGCTTTCGCCAAGGTGTACTGGAATGGAAACCACGGCGGTGTTGGCTTTTGTTTTAGAACTTAGGCTTTCGAGCTTGGTTTTGGCTTCCGCCAATAGGTTTTCGATATGATCATTTTTTTCCTGATGAACGCTTTGCCACACGCTACTTGTCGTTGGCAGCAGCAGGCTGGATGCGGGTGCCGGTACATCTATTACCGTGGCGCTAAGCGAGTCGTAGTAATTAGTGACGGAGCCGATAAGATCCGCCCGATTTAGGTTGGCTTGCAAAGCCTCAGGCGCGTGCCGAAGATGGTCAGGGTGAATAAATTTCAGACTGAACTCGGCCGGTAGTTGCGAGAACTGCCGTGGCCGATCATCATGGCGGACGGCAAATCCATAAATAATGCCGGAGAAGCAAATGACTGCGCCTAACAATGCCAGCAAAAATGCATTACGCAAATTCCTATCACCGAGTGCACTGCGTATAATGCTGCCGCGAAAACCACTGCCGATCAGTCGCCGTGTTTTCTCACTAGCGATTGCCGGAGCGATTTTTAACAAAATCGTTAAATCATCAAAGCTGATGCTGGCATGATCATTATGATGCAAGTTAATGATGCGTTGAGTCTTGTCGAGCGGATTGAAGTGCATAACGGCGCCACCGGTATTGGCAAAGCCCTCGGTACCGGGATCGACTTGGATGCGCACGCCTTTTTTCTCGACGCGGGCGATTTTGTAACTATGGCGAAATGAATAGAGCGGAACCCGCAGATGTGCCGATTTTTTAGCGCCTAGAATCACGGAGCCATGCTTGCTGAGAGGACGGGAATACTCGGCGATACATTGCCCGTTTTGCAACACCTCGACATACAGAGAGATATTTTGTGGGTGTTTACTCACGGCTGGTAGCCTCATTCGCTACGGGTGCCAGCGTTTCAAAGCCATAGTTGGTTATGCCGGTCTTCGCCAAAGAGTTGATGATTGGTCGTATATGGTAATAAGCGAGTTTTTGATCCACCGCGATAATCACATTACTGGTTAAATCCGGCAGTACACCGGCGCGGGCGCTGGCAATGGTGGTTTTGTTAACCTGTTGGCGCAAGTCATCATTAAACGACACCAACGATTCATCGGTGATGTCTTTAAGAGATGTTCGATACTCAGCGCGATTGTTGAGTGTAATGACCATTTCATTATTATCAGGGCGCATGGTGATATAGATGGTTGGATTGGCGGTTTCCGGAGCCGCAAATGTCAGGATATCGATAGCCTCGCCAAGGCGCGGATTCAGTTGCATCAGGAGATGTCCACCAAGAATCAACGCCAAGCCGGAGACAACCAATGCTGGCAATGGGAACCAGCCGAGAGGTTGGCGAAGTCGTGTGCGTATGGCTTCAAAAGCTTCTTGCATTCTCTAAATCCTAAAACATTCTAGATAACGCCATTGGTAAGCACCACGTGCTTAAAGCCACCTTCTGCTCGCAAACCTTCGATGACTTGAATAACGATCGGCATCGGAATGCCGCTCATGGGCATCAACAATACCGTGTGATGCGGGCCGGACTTGGCAATCTGGGGTTGTTTGAGCCAACGCTCAAGATCACGCAGTAGATTGCCAAGTTGTGGTTCGCCGTCATCATGACGAACGCGAAATTTATTGTCCTGCCGGTAGAAGCCGGAGCCGAATGCTTCGAGACTACCGAAGTAAAAGGCATCAAATGTTAGCGCTACGGTCGGTGTCGTTCGAGCGATTGCTTCTTTTTCTATTTTTGGTGGTGCTACCAATGATGGATCATTTGCCGGGACTTCGAGCACGGGAATATCAGCCCGCACATAGCCGTGCACCCGCGGCAGGCTGGGCACGCGTATCAAAAAACTCAGAATCAAAGATAATCCGACTACTCCGAGCGTAAAAACGGTAACCGTCCAGGAGTCGTCAGATAATCTCTTCTTCGTCTTTAATATCATCGACTGTGGTGTCATTAAAATTCTCTGCAGGAGCCGCGGCCGATACCTGCTCAACCGGAGCGTGAGTGTCGGCAACGAATTCTTCGTTACTGGTATATTGTTCAGTTGCTGTATTGGTGGCGACTGGCATGGCTGCCATCGATGCGGTATAAGTCACACCTTGTGGAGCGACAAGATTCGTCAGTACTGCTGTTCCATGCTGTAATTGATGCGTCAGACGTAGCGCGATGCCGCGCACGATCTGATGACCGAATAACAGCACCATGCAAACCAGCAGACCCATGGCCGTATAATTTAGCGATGCGGCCACACCTTGGGCGGCGGTGGCTTGTTTTTTGGCGGTATCGAGGATATCGACCGAGTTGAAAGTGATCCATAAGCTATCGATGGTTCCGAGAATGCCGATCAGAAAAACGACGGTCGCAACGGCCGGAATTGCGGTAATCCGGGCTTCAATTTTGGGGAGCAGATCAAGCGTTTCTTCCTCGATAATGCCGCGTACTCGCGAGGGGTCGCTTTCGGCTGCTTCCAAGGCCTTGACACTGACTCTTGGCAGTGAGGAGCTTGAGATTTTTTTGCAGAAACTGATGGCTCGCGGCAGATCTTCCGCCAATACCATCTTCCGCAAGTTGTCCAAAAATTTTTTAAAATCGATGTGATAAACAAACTGCAGCATCACCAGGCGTTCAAAAATCAACACGACGCCAACAAATGCTAGTGCCAACATGATGTATATATATCTATCACCATGCTGAAAGCTTAGAGCTAATTGACTCCACATACGTTGCCTCTTATCATTCGATGAATTCAGATAACATGAACGATTTCATATAATTATAACCGATGCCCTCTGGAAATGCACCAGTTGCGCTAGGAAGTCTGATCAGAGATGGGCATGGAGGCGTCGCGTCTTTGCACGATCTTCTTGGTGGAAAAACAATTTATGAACTTTTTTTCTTGCCGCGCGACAACTTAACGTCGGGATCCTGGGCGTTTTCCTTGGCAAAGTCGAGATCGAGTTGGGTTTTGCGGAATAATGGATTGGCTTGGTTAAGCGTGTGCGTTTTTAGTGTCATCGTGCCCTTTTCATAGGCGCGATTAAAGGCTTTGACGATTTCCGGATCGAACAAATCTTTTTCCTTATTCAGTCGCGAGACGGCATCGTCTTGATCCATAAATCCGGAATACGATCGCCCGGAGATCATGGCGTCAAAGACATCGGCGATTGCGACAATGCGTCCAAAGAAAGGAATGTCTTCGCCCGCCAAGCCGTCGGGATAGCCGGAACCATCCCATTTCTCGTGATGATGTTTGATGCCGGATAGGAAGCGCTTGGCATTTGGCATGCCGCCGATGATATCGGCGCCGATTGTCGGATGCAGTTTCATTTCGTTGTATTCTTCGGCGCTCAACAAAGAAGCTTTTTTAAGAATCGCATCGGGAACGCCGATTTTGCCAATGTCGTGACACAGTGCGCTTACCATCAAAAGTTTCTTGAGATCCTTGTTCAGTTTTAATTCGTCAGCAATCGCCATACAGTAACGACTGACGCGCTCGGAATGTCCGCGCGTATAAGTGTCTTTGGCTTCGACCGTGGCGACCATGGTCTCAATCATGCCAACCAACCAGGAATCCAGCTCGCGACGGAGCAGCATACATTCAAAAGTTGGACTGCAACGGGCGAGGAATGCCTGCATTGCGTCCAGATCAGCCGGAGCAACCATGATTTGCGGATTATCAAATTCGATATGAATCACACCGACAACGCGGTCATGATGCAGCATCGGTAATACGACACGCGAGCGTCCGGACTGCGTGACTTGAGGGGCTTCGGCCTGCAGAATAATACCCTGACGTCTGGTAATGACGTCTTCGAGGGCGCGTTGACTGATGATAAAGGAATTCTTCTTGCCAAAATGTTTGACAGCCGTCGGGATGAGTTGGTGACTGACATCAATCCAGGCGAAAAACGCGGCGCGTGCCGCATGTGGCAGCATCTGGCTGATGCTTTTCAGCAAAGTCGCGGCGGCTTCCTCGAAATCATCAATCACCAGAATATTACTGTGGAGGTCAAACAGAGATTTGATCGACTTGCTGTCCTGCGGTAACTGATTGACGACGCTCAATTGATTCAGGCGAATCGGCTTGAATTTTTTGCGAACTGCGGTTTCGCTGACTTCAATTGGTCCAGAGAGTCCCAATTCCTCGGCGACAATCATATCCATATCGAGAATTTCCGTGGCCAATTGAATATTCGATTGCGAAGCCAGGAAGACGATCTCGGTCGAGCCGATCAAAAGCTTGTCGCCGCTTTTTAAAATAGAATTGAGAATGCGATCACCATTCAGAAAACTGCCGTTGCGGGATTCGAGGTCTTCAACAATGACCAGCCGGCCGCGTTGTTTAATCCGCAGGTGAAATCGCGATACTTCTTCATCGGTCAGTGGGATCTGATTGGCGGGGTCACGTCCAATCGTCACCGGAAAATCGGTGAGTGCTATGCGGCGACCGGAATCCGGTCCGCGTTCTATAATCAACAACGACATCTCGGCGTAAACCCCATTCGCATTATCAAGTTATACAGTAGCTACTAGTTGTCTTCGGTCGATCTATCTAGTGGCTTGAACCGAAAAGCCGGCCGCGACCGTCGCTAAAGACCGCGTGGCTGTTGCCGATAACAAGGTAACAGGGAAGACATCGTTGCGTTCAGAGCCCAGAGGATAAAGTTATGACAGCCAAATGCCTGATTTTTTGGATATTTGCCATAACGATTAGCGTTCTGCCGGCCGTGACTTCGCTCGCGCAAGCCGCAGGCAGGAGCTATGTTGTGCGGCCCGATCAACCTCATCGTCCCACTGAAATTAAAGTCGGCGATGTGAGAGACCAGCCGGTATTAAAAGATCCGACTTTGCTTCGCAAAGCATCGTTGGCTCCGGCGCCGGTGGTAGAGCGAAAAGCCCAGCCGCGCCTAGTGCCAGCAAAAATGCATTTTAAGAAAATGATCGTTAAGGGTCGCGAAAGCCAGCCACGTGTTGTTTTTGAGCGAGAGCGTCTTGATGTGCCGATGGTTGGCGAGCCAATGCCCGGTGACTTCCTGGAGCGGACCGCCGCCGATACGTCCCTCGATCTATTGGAACAGGGCGGTTACTAACTGCGATAAAAAAAAGGGACCCGAGGTCCCAGCCCATCCACCGCATCCCCCATCTGGGGCCATCCCGTGAGCTGCCAACCTGTCCGCTTAGATTAAAACTTCATGAGTATGGAAAAAACCTATCAGTAATTGGCTGGCCGGTCAATTAAAAAAGTTAACTTAGACTTAAATGAGTCTCCGATATAAAGTATTGAGTTAATTAATGAAAGGTCGTTTTTTTGAGAGAAAATCTGCGGCAATTGGACTTCGAGCTTCTGTTGGCGATCAACCAGGGTTGGCAGGCCCCGTGGCTGGATAGTCTAATGATTTTTTTATCGCATGCCTGGGTCTGGATCGTGGTGGCGGCGTTTTTCATAGCCCGTGCCTACCGGCATAAGGACTGGCAGTTTGTAAAGATGTGCGGACTGATGATCTTAGCGACGATCATCGTCGACGCGATTGCCTATCATCTGCTTAAACCCTATCTCGGTCGTTTTCGACCGTGTCTCGAATTCGCTGAGTCGGTACGCAAAGTTTATGGCTGCGGCGGGCGTTTTAGTTTTCCCTCGAATCATGCGACGAACGGCGCGGTCATAGCGACGATGGTCTGGCTATTCAAGGGTTGGCGCTGGGGTGCATTTTGGTGGGGCGTGGTTATATTGATTGGTGTCTCGCGGATTTATCTCGGCGTTCATTATCCTGGCGATATTCTGGCGGGATTTTTGTTTGGTGGCTTGGCCGGATTTTTTGCGGTGGTCGCCGTAAAATCCGTGCGTGGCTGGCGCGATTTTTTTCAGCTCCCTTAGAGCTGTCCGGATATATCAAATAAAATGCGCATGTCTCGTGAGGTTTGGCCTTCGGCTTGACTGTACAAAACCGCGATCAAAGATAACTGCGTCAGCGTCAACGAACCAGCGCCGCTGAGGTCGCCGCCAAACGGTAACAAAAAGCCGCCGCCCGCCGCTCGATAGACACTCGGTTGGTCGAGCGCCTGACCATAATCATAAAATAATCGCCATTTAGTGCGGCGATTAAGAATCAAAAGATTATCAGGTAGAGGCACCATCAGCGGGAATGCCAGATCAACGCTGGCGGCGCCGATCTTTCTAACGTCGCGTAGGCCGCGCATATCAAGCCGCAATCTTGCTTCTTCGAGATTCTGGACCTCAAAGAAAGCGTCCGGTGATGGCGTGCCGGCGCTAGTAATCTCGCCACGGAAAAGACGCAGACTGAGATCAGCGATACTACTAATGTTACACGTGCCGAGGAGCACCAGAAACCGTCGATCATAACTAAAATCGGTGTGCTTTTGTTTGGGAGCGTGCTCGTACTCACCGTTTAAGTTGTACTGACAAAAATCGTAGCGTGCGGTTGGGCGCATGATGAACTTGGCGGCAACAGTCTGGTGGCTGGAATTTTTAACACCAGCAACTTGTTTATGTCTGGCACTGACGCCCAGACCTAGAGTTTGATGCCAGTTCAGTGCCGGGGTGTGCGTGAAACTGATATCAGCCACCCGATATCCCTGTACATTTTGTTCGGCGCTAAGATCCATTTGCGCGGCGATATCCGGAAAGCGTTGTGTATTTTGCAGTAGAAAGGCCGTATCGCCGTCGTCAACTTCAGTCTCAATTTTCAGGAAAACATTTCCGGAGAGATAGCGAAAAATCGCCGCCTGCAAGCCGATCGCGAATGATTCGCCCGGTCGCCGAAAAGGATAAGGCAGCCAGACAATCGTGTACGAGTCATCGGCAAACGAATTGGCCGAGCCGGGGAAAAAATGCACGGCCGGCCAACCGGTGTGATTGTTAAAACGATTTTGGTCAAAATAATGATGATCGGCATCGATAATTAGTTGTTGTGGTTTAGCGCGTGTCAGGATCTGAGTCTTAAACAGCCGCGGCGTTTTTGGATCAGTTGTTGCGATGCCGTGATACTTGCGACCATCCTCATCAATAATGCGAATCGGTGTGGGAAACACAAAATCCGTCAGGCTTTGTGCTTCGGCTTTGGCGATCCAGCGACCATCGGCCAGGCGTTCGCTGGTAAAATTTTCGACGGCAAAATCCGGCCAGCCAGCGTTAACGTACCAGGCTTTTAGTATGTTGCTTAATTCCAGCCTTTTCTGAGGCGAAAACGGCGACGGCAGTTTTTGCAGAGATGTTAAAAGATCTCGGGCTTTGATTTTTGAGAATTCATGATCTTTAAAAAAGGTTTTCGCGAATTTGCCGAAATTTTCGGCGCCGACATCGCCGCTCATATGTCTCAACGCAATCGATTGTTTGATAAACAGCAAGGGATGCTGGCGTACGAACGGTGTTACCGATTGAAAATCTGCATTGGTCAACCTTACCAGTGGTTCGGCGCGATTTAACAAAGCGGCGGTGAGATCCTGCACCTGCAAATAATTTAACGACACACCAAAGTACCCGACGTCATAAATATTCATCAGATTGTAACGCTTGTTGTTGCTGCGTAGAGCTTCCAGGGCGGCAAAATCAGCAATGCCATCAATCAACCAGTGATAGTCGGGATTGTGGGCCCTGACACTGGCGCCAAACCACTGACCTGCAAGCAAAGTCACCACATTCCAATGAGCCCAGTTTAAATATTTTGATTGAAGTACATTGAAAGCGGCTTGTCGCGGCTTGTTGATGGCAATTATTCCCGGCAGATTGGCGCGCTGAAGTTCTGAACTTTCAATAATCCAAAGATCGGGGAAGGGGAAGGTGCCGAATAGATCCGCGTGTGATTTGATGCTGCCCTCGATAGTTGGCAGCATTTGCAAAAACGAATCGGACTTAAACAATAAATGAACGGGCACGCCTTCAAAGGTGTAATTTAAACGTTTATAGCCTTTCACCAGCGCAAACACCAATTCCGCGGTCCTGACACTGATGCTGGCCTCGTTCGTGCCAATAGACTTAACGCCGGGCGCGGCTATCTCCCAGTCGGCGGGCAATTTGAAGCGCGCGTCTATCTGTGCATCACTGGGTTTGGAATAAAAAATGGTGCGCGTTGAAAGATTGGGACAGGTTTGCAGTACCTGCGGATAAAAACCATCGTAAAACCAGTCGTCGTTGCTGCTGTTGGCTAGCCACGGCACGGACGACTCGAAGTCGATAGTTAATGAATCGTCGGTGGTTTCAACTTCCCATAAATGTGCAGCAAGCTTCTGGACTTTTGCGGAAGGATTTTTAAATTGAATATTAGTCGAGGCACCAAGATAGAGTGGACGATAGAACTTCTGACCCATCAGTTCCATGTGTCGCGAGACAGTATGTTCAAAACCATAATCGGAATCATTATATGGTGTAAAAATACAGAATTTATTCGCAGGAAGGTTTTGCCAAACGATAGTGCCTTGAACGTTTAATGGTCTTTGCAAAACATTGGTCAGCGACACTTGAACATCAAGTCGCGCGCTGATGCGCGACGATGGCGTCGTCTCCTGGGCCAGAGCGATGTTGCTAAGCAGTGCGCCAGCGATCCACAGCCCTTGTCCAAGAGTTTTCAACGCTTGCCTAGGAATAAAAAGTTTTGCCTGCTTTAGCATGTTCTCGTAGCAAGCCAGCTGGCTCAAAACGAGCGCCATACTTGTCGCAAAGCGCTTCGAGACGCTCGCAAACAACCTTGGCACCCACGTGATCGATATATTTAAATGGTCCACCCCAAAACGGTGGGAATCCAAGTCCAAAAACCGCTCCGACATCACCAGCATAAGCATCCGGGAGGATGCCTTCTTCCAGACAGCGTACCGATTCATTAACAAACACCAGAAGACAGCGATCAATGATTTCGTCTTTGCTCATGCCGTCGGCTTTTGCCGGATCAACTTTCAGCAATGCATACACCGATGGATCCGGACCAACCTTTTTACCGTCCGCATAGCTGTAAAATCCCTTTTGATTTTTGCGGCCCAAACGTCCGGAGTCCAAAATGGCTTTCAGCCCGGCCGGCACCGATACGCGTTGGGGAACAGCTTTTTGCATCGTCTCCAGTACGTGACTGCCAACATCGATACCGACCTCATCAATTAACGTAATCGGGCCGACTGGAAAGCCGAAATCAGTGAGAGCTTTATCGATGGTTTCGATGCGTTCGCCGTCGCTTAGAATAATCGCGGCTTCGTTGAGGAAAAAAGCCAGGGCCCGGGTGGTGTAAAATCCCGGACTGTCTTTGACAACAATAACCTGCTTGCCAAGTGTTTGACCCAATTCGACGGCTCTTGCCGTGGCCCATGGCGCGGTTTTCTCGGTGACGACAATCTCCAACAACGGCATTTTTTCGACCGGTGAAAAGAAGTGCATGCCCAATACTCGCTCAGGCTTGGAGGAAACCGCTGCGATATCGCTGATGGGCAATGCCGAGGTGTTGCTGGCGAAGATCCAGTTATCAGAAGCATCTTTTTCCAAAGACGAAAGAATTTTTTGCTTAAGTCCGAGATCTTCAAAAACCGCTTCAATAACAATGTCACATTGATCAAAACCGACCGGGCTAATATCAGGAGAAATATGAGCCATACGCTGTGTGACTTCAAAATCCTTGAGGCGGCGGCGCAGCATTTTCTTGTCAAAGAATTTTTTCACCTGCTGCAATGCCCGACCAATAGCGTCTTTGGATGGATCGGATAAGCGAACGCGTATTTTTTTATCAGCACAGACCGTGGCGATGCCAGCACCCATGAAGCCAGAGCCGACAACACCGACTAATTGTGTTTTGGTGTTACCGAATTTTTCTTTGCCGGCAGCTTTATACGGATGCTTTTTGATCGCGGTCGTTGCATCAAACAGATGGATGAGGCTTTTGCTTTCGCGCGTCATCGCCAACTCGCCAAATAATCGCGCTTCCAGCTCGAGTCCTTTGTCCATGCGTGCGTCAAAGCCATCGAACACCGCGCTTAGAGCTTTATAAGATGCCGGATAAAAGCCCTTGGTCTTTTCATCGATCATATCTTTGGCTTTACTGCGCATCACGCTACGGCCAAGCATGTTGCCTTCGAGCGCGAGTTTTGGCAGTTGTTTGCTGAAGCCGTCTTTGCCACCAAATCCCAGAAAACCACTGCTCGGTCGTTTTTTCAGAGCATGGTCAATTGCGATTTGTTTGAGCTGGCCTTTGGGCACCACGGCATCGACCAGACCCATTTTCAATGCCTTGCCGGCGGCGATGTGCTTGCCTGTCAAAATCATATCCAGAGCGGCTTGAATACCGATCAGGCGTGGCAGGCGTTGTGTGCCGCCCGCGCCTGGGATCAGGCCGAGTTGTATTTCCGGTAGGCCGAGTTTGGTATTAGGTGCGTCGGTAACGATACGCCAAGTGCAAGCCAGCGCCATTTCGAGTCCGCCGCCAAGACAAGTGCCGTTGATCGCGGCAACCGTGGAGATTTTGAGTTTGGCCATGCGAGTATAAATAGCCTGCATTGCCCGCGCGCCTTCCTCGGCTTCCTTGGCAGTCGTGAATTTCTTGATTTCCGTAATGTCGGCGCCAACGATAAAATGATCGTCGCGACCGCTGATAATAACCAGGCCTTTGATGGAGGTATCTTGTTCGCAGGCTTCGATGAGTGAATTCAGCTCACGCAACACTACCTCCGAAAGAACATTCATCTCTTTTTCTTCGTTGCGCAGAGACAGCACCCGGACGTTTTCGGGCGTCGTTTCGACTGAAAAGAATTGGGGCATATCAAACTCCGCTAGCTAAATGTGTAATTAGTTGGCTCGTTCCAGCAACATCGCGCCGGCGATACCACCGGCAGCGCAAATGGCGACGATGCCAAGAGTCTTGTTGCTTCTTTGTAGTTCATTGCTCAACGTTGTTGCCAGTCGCGCACCGGTTGCGCCAAAAGGGTGGCCAATGGCGATGGCGCCGCCGTTAACATTCAGGCGATCTTCGGGAATTGGCTCCAGTGCTTTGCTTTCACCGAGGTGCTTCTCCATGAAAGAAGCAGATTCCATCGAGCGTAAACAACTTAGAACCTGCGCCGCGAATGCTTCGTGAATTTCAAAGCGATCGATATTGCTGATCGTTAGCCCATTGCGCCGCAGTAATAATGGAATCGCGATCGCCGGTCCGATCAGCAGTTGCTCGTAAGGATTCACGCCGACAAACACGATGTCGCGAATAATGGCTTTTGCTTTGAGGCCCAGCGATTTGGCCACACCTTCATCCGCCACGAGCGTAACGGCGGCGCCATCGGTTAGCGGCGAAGCATTGCCAGCCGTGATTGTGCCGTAGCGGCGATCAAATGCCGGACGCAGTTTGGCAAGCGATTCCAGCGACGTGTCTGCCCGCGCAATATTATCGGTCGTCACCGTCGAAGCGAATTTGGGTGCTACCCAAACCGGACACACTTCATCGGCGAACTTTCCGGATTCAATGGCGGCGCAGGCTTTGCGATGCGATGCGAGGGCGAATTGGTCCTGAGCTTCGCGGCTGATGCTGTTGAGCTTGGCCATCATTTCGCCGTGCTCACCCATGGTATAGCCGGTCAGTGGTTCGGCAAGCGCCGGTGATTTTGGCAGCCAGGCTCCCGCCGAGAATTTGCTGAGTACTGCCAGTCGATCGCCGGTTGAACGAGCTTTGGATAACGCAACGAGAAACTTGCGCGCCGCGCGGGAATAAACGATTGGCACATCACTCAGGCACTCAACGCCGCCGGCAAGAACAGCCTGCGATTGCCCTGCCTGGATGGAGCGCGCCGCATCGGCGATGGTTTGTAAGCTACTGGTGCAGGCGCGATTTAAAGCATAACCGTGTATGTGCGGGGGCAGACCAAGATTCAAAACTGTGTCGCGTGCGACGTTTGGATTTTTGGTTTGAGGGATCACGGCACCGGCGATAATTTCATCAATCACCATCGGATCGATGGGAATGCGGCGTAACAAAGCGTCCGTTACTCGCGAAAACAAAAACAGAGCGTCGCAATCTTCAAAAGCACCAAAAGACTTCACAAACGGCGTGCGTTGACCGTCAATGATGACCGCTTTGCGATTGGCGGCGCCGGCGCTTGTTGCATGATACTTGCCTGCGTTCATGATAACTCCCAACAAAACGAAAAAATCATTGGCCAAAAAGCGTAACATACCCGAATTTTTCGGACTATCTCTTATACGCGGCCGATATAAATTGGATTTTAAAGACGGCTGTTGGGGCGCGCGGCGAAAGGGGCGGGGTCTGGTGACCGATTATCCAACCAAACCTTTGGTGCGTAGGGTGTCGATGACCTGTTCGATGATCAATTGCTCGGTGCGGCTCAGTTTCATGAAAACGCCGCCGATGCGATAGCGTTTACTGTCGAACCAGCGGCACTCAATGAGACAGACAATTTTTTTCGGCGCATAAATGCCGAGTGGACCTAAGGGAATACTCAGCCAATAAGTGGTTCCAGGCTTAACATTGATCTCGCTGGTGAATTCAAGCTTGAAACCGCCGGTGCTGATGTCCAGTAGAACACCGCTGTAGCATTGAAACGGCAGGTGCTTAAAGCGACGCACCTCAACCAAGGCGTGTGAGGTAAAACGCACCGCACGATTGGTGGCCGGATCGGTGTTAGCTGGATTGTTTGTCGCCAAAACGTTGGCTCTCCACTGGCATCAATAAAAGATGCTAAGCTATAGATTAGCGTAAATTATATCACGATGTTAACTGCGAGTCATACTAAAGTCGATGATTCCTCAGACACTTCCAAGTCGCGTTCGGGTTTTGGTGTTGGGTGGCGGCATTCATGGCGTCGGCGTTTTGCACGATCTCGCCAGTCGCGGCTGGCATGACGTCTGCTTGCTTGAGAAAACAAGGCTGGCAGCCGGGACAAGCTCTCGATCGACCAAACTAATTCATGGCGGTTTACGTTATTTGCAAAGGTTGCGTGACTACGGCCTGGTTGCAGAAGCTTTGCATGAACGTGTGATCTTACATCGCCTCGTTCCGGATTTGGTCCGACCGTTGGAATTATACATGCCGCTTGTTCCGGGAGGAATGCCGGAAATTATGATGCGTGCGGGTTTGACACTTTATGATGTGCTTGCCGGTAAACATCGGCTCCATCGTCACAGCTTGATTAAAGATCCGCAAAAAATTGCGCAGAATACGCCCGAGCTGAATCTTGCCCGGACGAAGAAGGTGCTGTCGTTCTGGGATATGCAAACCGACGATGCCGGCTTGGTGCGCCGGGTGGCGGCCTCGGCGCGCAAATGCGGCGCGCAAATTGTCGAGCATTGCGAAGTAGTGCGCTTGGCCGCCAGCGAGGATGGCTGGGATGTAACGGTTCGTATTCAGGGCGGCGAAGAGCGTATCATTAGCGCATTATACGTATTCAATGCGCTTGGGCCGTGGGCAAATCTTCTTTTAAACTCCAGCGGTCTTCAGCCAAAATATCAGGGCATTAACAGCAAAGGTTCGCATTTATTATTGCCCGACATGGGACATAAGGTCGGTTTGTTTTTGCAATCGCCGGAAGATAAACGCATTTTCTTTTTGCTGCCCTGGCAAGGCTATACTTTGGCGGGTACAACAGAGGATCGCTATGACGGCAACCCTGATGATCTGCGGGTGGAAGACAAAGAGATCGCCTATTTGTTGCAACATTGTAATCGTTATTTGCGCGCACCGATCAAGGAAAGCGATATCAAAGCGGTGTTCGCCGGCCTACGTTGGCTACAGGTTGAGGAAGGACGCGATCTCAATACCACGACGCGCTCCTACGTCATCGGCGAGCATCATAGCGGCCGCGGTTTGCTCCTAACACTGTATGGAGGCAAGTTGACGACCTATCGAAACCTGTCAGCAAGTATCGGTGATCGGATCACCGCGCATTTCGGCGAATATAAAGCCTCAGCGACGGCGAACGCCGCTTCATGGCTGGCTCCGAGTGAAGCCCTTGCTTTTGAAAACGATGTTTTGCAACGCTTTCAAAACGGCGGGCTTGCGTATACGCCGCGCGCTTGAAATCAGAAAATCTTGGTGTAAGTCACTTGATAGAGTTCGCCGGGAGTCTTGCCGAAATCACTTGGCTGCCAGCCGTTTGGGGTGGAGGCCGCCACATCCACGCGATTGTTACCGCGTACATAGACACCCGTTGCTTCGTAGCGATCTTCCATATTGTGATAGGTGATATTAACGGTTGGCAAACGTTGATCAACCAATACCGCCGAAGCCTGGGTGCGGATAACTTTCATTTTGTCGTTGTAACGGCGACCGATTTTCATGGTGCCGGCGACTGGTACGTTGAATTGTTGTTCCAGACTGCCGTTATTTAAACCATTCGTGGTGGTCTTGCTGATCTCATAATAACCCTGCACCTGCGATAGCGTCAGCGCGACACCCGGCTTGGCCGGTGTGCCTCCGGTCGCGGCCGCGTCAACCGGGGGTGTCGCGAAAGCAGGTTGAATTTTGCCGCTGAATACTGGTTTGGGTATTCTATCGGACCAGTTGGCTTCGGTGCTGGTCGGGCGCTGATGCAATTGCTCAAGTGTCGGCATACTGACGGAGCCGATTCGCTCGCTGCCGTCTTCGGTGATTGGACCGATCGTCCAAATAACATCGGCCGCGCCCGCATAGCGCATGACATCTTCGGGAGTCATGGAGCTGGTGGCAGCTTGAAGCGGCGCATCATCATCGGGAATAATATCTTTGACGATCAGGCCGTAGCGCATTTTGCCGGCGGTTTTTACCGGTTGACTGTTGTTTGAGCCACTACCGCTAAATATTTTTGTGAAATCCAGATTGAAGTTAAAGCCCTTTTGCAACTCTTTCCAGGTATGGAGATTGTTCGTGATGTGAGTGGTAAAGGCTTTGCCAGCATCATTTTGCAAATGATTTTGTATTCCATCCGCTAAATTATTTTGATCGTGTGTTTCGTCGAGCAAAAGACCTTTGCGTAAATTGGCAACGGTTTGCGATGGCAGCGGATTGGAATTGTATAAATTCAATAGCGCGGGATTCGCGGCGTTCTGATGGGAAGTCATGACTTTGAGGACGTTGCCGACTTGCCGGCGCATTTCATCTTGCAAACCCGGAATAGCCTCGGGGGGCTTCTCGGCTAATTCTTCTTTCGTGTAGGTTTTTTCGGATTTTTCATCATCCATATCCAGTGCCGGGGCGGTATTAGTCATAATGATATTGTCAGGTTTGCTGATAATATCGGCCAAGGCATCGGAGGAAAACCAAAACGACACCGTTACGATCAAAGCCATCGGAATTCTCTTCATTTTTGAACGAAGATAGGGGGATAGACGAGCCCCCAGGCGACGACTTAACCAGCGACGTTCATTAGCATCTAAGCGCATTGCAACACCCACGGCAGCAATTTCAACATTCAACAGCAACAACTCGATAAATAAAGGACGGCCGGCCGGGAGCCTGCTCGTCTCTCTGCGCGCCCTTGTGCAAGTTCTTTGCCCAAGGGTGGTTTTTTCGGCTAAACTGGCTTATTCATTGGGGTTCCAAGCTAATTAAGGCTTGCGGCTCCCTCCGAAGGCTGTTAACGGAATGAACACCCTGATTGGCTTTTGACGATCATGTCAGGAATGAGTGACCTATGATTAGCGCGTCCCCGGAAATCAACCTCCCAGAAGCAGAGCGCGAAACGCTAGCCGCCTGGCAAAAACACGATACATTTCGCAAATCTAACGAGATTCGTAAAGCCTCGGGCAAGGAATTCACTTTTTATGACGGCCCTCCCTTTGCCAACGGTCTGCCGCATTACGGTCATATTCTGGCAAATACCCTGAAAGACACGGTGCCGCGCTATTGGAACATGCGGGGTTTTTATGTCGAACGGCGTTTTGGTTGGGACTGTCACGGCTTGCCGGTCGAATTTGAGATCGAAAAACGCGATAAACTGAAAGGCCGAGCCGACATCCTGAAAATGGGGGTCGCCAAATTTAATGAAGAGTGCCGCCAATCGGTACTGCATTATGCCAAAGAGTGGCAACACACCATTACCAGACTTGGTCGTTGGGTGGATTGGGACAACCAGTATCGAACGATGGATACCTCCTTTATGGAGTCGGTATGGTGGGTGTTCTCGGAGCTTCATCGTCGCGGCCTTGTCTATCGCGATTACAAAGTCGTGCCGTATTCGCCGCGCATTACGGCGGTGCTGTCCAATTTTGAAGCCAACCAAAATTACAAAGATGTTCAAGATCCCGCGGTGACGGTGAAGTTCAAGCTGCGGGATGAAGATGCCTCGATCCTGGCCTGGACGACGACACCGTGGACGCTGATCTCCAATCTTGCTTTGTGTGTTGGGTCGGAAATTAACTACGTTAAAATTCGTGATCAGCAATCGGGAGACGTCTTGTACTTGGCGGAAGCGCGCCTGGAGCAGATTTATAAAATCAAACCCGGTCAGGAAAAACCTTACGAAGTGTTACAAACATTGCCCGGTGAAGCACTCAAAGGTAAACGCTATCAGCCGTTGTTTTCATACTTTGCCGATCATCCGGCGGCTTTCCGGATTCTTGTCGATGATTACGTTACTGTCGATGATGGTACCGGCGTTGTGCATATGGCGCCGGCGTATGGCGAAGACGATTTTCGCGTTTGCCGTGCCGCCGGCATTGTTCTCGTCGATCCATTGGATGAGGAAGGCAAATTTAAAGCCGAGGTCCCTGAGCACGCGGGTGTGTTTGTTAAGGATGCTGATAAAGACATTATCCGTCGTCTCAAGGAGCAAGGCCAACTCTTCAGGCAAGATGTGTTAGTCCACAGTTATCCGTTTTGCGAACGTACCGATACGCCGTTGATTTATCGCGCCATCCCGGCTTGGTATGTTGCTGTTGAAAAAATCAAAGATAATTTGGTCGCCAATAATCAAACAATCAATTGGGTACCAGGACATCTGCGCGATGGCCGCATGGGTAAGTGGCTCGAAAACGCGCGTGATTGGGCGATCAGCCGCAATCGCTTTTGGGGCACACCGATTCCGATGTGGATTTGCGAGAACAATGATCAGCATTTGCAGGCCATCGGCTCCATAGAGCAGTTGCAAAAATTAACCGGCAAGAAGATCTCTGATCTGCATAAACATTTCATCGATGATCTGACTTTCAAATGCAGTCAGTGCGATGGCGCTATGCGACGCATTGCCGAGGTTTTTGATTGTTGGTTTGAATCCGGATCGATGCCGTATGCGCAGATCCATTATCCATTTGAACACGAAGCAAAGTTTAAGCGGAATTTCCCCGCGGATTTTATTGCCGAAGGCTTGGATCAAACGCGAGGCTGGTTTTATACCCTCAGCGTCTTGTCGGCGGCGTTGTTCGGTAAACCGGCATTTAAGAATGTTATCGTTAACGGCATTATTCTTGATGAGTCCGGCCGCAAGATGTCCAAGCGTCATCGCAATTATACGGCGCCGGATGAGTTGCTGGATAAATACGGTGCCGATAGCGTTCGTTTATATATGCTGAATTCGGCGATCTTGCGCGGCGAAGATCTGATCTTCGCCGATCGCGGCGTTAAAGACACAACGCGTGCGGTGATTTTGCCACTATGGAATGCGTACAGCTTCTTGTCTACTTATGCCGCGGCCGACGGTTGGTCGCCAAACAAGGACTTGTTACTTGGCAAGGCACCGCAGGTAGATCACGAAATGGATCGTTGGATCATTTCACGCCTGCAAAGCTTAAAAACCAACGTGCACGAGATGATGGAAAAATATCTGTTGTATGCCGTGGTGCCACAGGTGCTGTCTTTTATTGAGGATCTTACCAACTGGTATATTCGCCTTAGTCGCCGTCGTTTCTGGGGTGCGGATGCTGATGACGATTCTGAATTATCAGTTGCCTCAACCAACACCAAGGCTGCGTTGAGTCCGGAGACGGAGCGTGCTTATGAGACGCTCTATTTTGTCATGACGGAATTTACCAAAATATTTGCGCCGTTCGCGCCGTTTATCGCGGAGAAAATTTATCAGGGCTTGGCGGATGGCCTGGCCGGTGCTCCTGAATCCGTGCATCTTTGTGATATGCCGATGCCGCAAGCTTCGTTGCGTGATGCCGATCTCGAAGCTCGCATGGCTTTGGTACGCACAGTCACTGAGCTTGGTCGTAGTTTGCGCGCCAAGCATCAAATTAAGACGCGTCAGGCTTTGGCAAGCATGCTGATTATTACGCGTAGCCCGGATGATCGCCGCTACATTGAAAACAGCCTGAAGATGATCAAAGAGGAGTTGAACGTTAAGGATGTTCAATTTACCAATGAAGAGACCAAATACGTGCAATTGATCGTTAAGCCGAATCTTAAAACGCTTGGCAAACGTCTTGGCAAGGAGCTGAATAATTTCCGCATTCATCTGGAGAAGCTGAGTTCGGATCAAAAACAATTGACGGCTTTGTTTGGTGATTTGGACAGTAAAGGTCAGGTTATAATTAACGACCAGACTTTTAGTGCCGATGATTTTTTGATTGAACGCAAGCCTCTTGATGAGCGACCTTTGGCCACCCAGGCTGGTGTTACTATTTTACTGGATACGAGACTGACGGATGAATTGATTCTTGAGGGTCTAGCGCGCGAAGTTATCAACCGTGTGCAGCGTTTGCGCAAGGACAGTCAGCTGGTGGTTTCCGATCGCATTCAGCTGCATATCTACGCTGACGGCAAGGTTAAGGAGGCGATTTTGCGTCACGCGCCTTATATCGGTCGCGAGACGCTCGCCGTGGACGTTCAGGTTGTTGATAAAGCTGAATTGAATCGCCTGAATCATAAAGCTCAAACTGATATTGATGGTATCAGTTGTGAGTTGGCTCTTAGTGTTCGCAATTAATTGAAAGAGTGTGGCGTGAAGTGGGTGTTTTGTCCGCGAATGCTGATGAGTTGCATGGTCTTGGTGTTGCTGACCAGTTGCTACGTCGTCAAACAAGCTTATCATCAGAATAATTTAATCAACGGTCGTCGATTAGTTGGTGAAGTCGCTAAAGATCCGGCGACTTCCGCTGAGCTGAAAGCAGCTCTTGCTCAAGTCGATCAGGTCATGACGTTTGCCGCGACCGCCGGGCTTAATACCAAAGGTGCTTACGAGTACTATGTTGATACGCCGGAGCCGGTCGTGTCCTATCTGGTTTTTGCGGCTTATCCTGATCGTCTGGAGAGCAAGACCTGGTGGTTCCCCGTTGTCGGTACGGTTCCATATCTGGGATTTTTCAATCAGGCTGAACGCAACCAGGAAGCCGAGAAGTTACGAGCCGAGGGTCTCGATGTGCATGAATCAGCGGCCTCGGCTTTTTCGAGTCTAGGCTGGTTTGACGATCCCTTGTACAAGCCGATGCTTTTGCGTAAGAAGCACCGGGATTTGGCGCATCTTTTGTTCCATGAACTCACGCATCGGACGGTGTGGATTGCTAGTTCCGTTGATTTTAACGAAGCTTTGGCCGAGTACGTGGCCGATGTTTTGACCAGTCAATACCTGACGCAGCATGCTATGGATACGGATCTCAAGGAGATGCGGCGTGAGCGACAAGATAGTCACGTTTTTAAAGACTGGTTGGCGGCGTTACGGAACGATCTGCAGATCTACTATCAGAGCAATCCAGAGCCGGCCGCGGTGAAGATCGGTCGTCAGCGGATCTTTGCTAAACATTTGACGGAAAAGCTGCCAAAATTTTCGTCCTTGGCTTATAAAAATATTAAAGCTAGGGCATGGAATAATGCTACTGTCTTGAGTTACTCTTTATATACTCCTGATCTTGAACGTTTTGCGCGAGCTCATCGTTGCCTTGGAGATATCTCCATTAGAGATTTTTTGCGAAAAATTGGCCAAGAAGCCGTTAATCACAAGTCGGGATTTATGGCTCTCGACGCATTTTGTGAGACCAGTGTGCGAGGCGTACCGTGATCGATGAGGCGGCAGAGCCGACTAAAGCATCGCTGATTCGCGAGGCATTACAGCAGAAAAATTATAATCATCTGCGACAGATGCTGAAAACAACTGAGGTCGCCGATATCGCCGAGGCTTGTGCGGAGATTGATGTCGTTGAGAATATGGCGCTCTTGCGTTTGGTGCCAAAATTGCGCCGGGCTCAAGTCTTTTCGCATTTGCCGCTGGAACGACAAGAGTTGCTACTGGCGGAATTGCCGGACGTAGCAATAACCTCGTTGCTCAACGAGATGGAGCCGGACGATCGAACCAAGCTCTTGGAAGAGCTTAATCCCGAGATCGCCACGAAGGTTATTCAAAAACTAACGCCGAATGAGCGGCGTGTCGCCTGGCAATTGCTCAGCTATCCAGAGAATTCCGTTGGTCGTTTGATGACGCCGGAATTTGTCGCGGTGCCGATTGGTATGAATGTCAGTGATGCGATTGAATACATTCGTTGGAACGCCTCGCGTTATTCCGAAGATCTGTTGAACAAGATTTTTGTTGTTGATCCGCAAAGCATATACGTCGGCGACGTATCGCTGGCGGGTATGCTGATCGCTGATCCGACCTCGCAGCCGGTGGAAAACATTATTAACAAAACTCAGGTGTATCTGAGTGCCAACGACGATCAGGAAAAGGCCGTCGATTATTTTCGTAAATACGGCCGCACCATTATTCCCGTTATCGACGAAAAAAATACGCTGCTTGGTGTTGTGACAGCTGATGACGTTTTCGACGTTGCCGAAGAAGAGGCCACGGAGGATATCCAACAGTTCGGTGGTACTGCCACGTTGGAGGATTCGTATTTTGAAACGCCGCTATGGATGATGCTGCGTAAACGCGCCGGCTGGTTGTCGGTTTTGTTCTTGGGTGAATTGTTTACTGGCACCGCGATGCGTCACTACGATGATGCGATCGCCTCGATGCGTTATCTGGTTTACTTTGTGCCGCTGATCATTTCTTCGGGCGGTAACTCCGGATCTCAGGCGGCATCGTTGATTATCCGAGGACTCGCTGTTCGCGAGATGATGTTGCGTGATTGGCGCCGGATTTTCGGTCGTGAGATTATGATGGGTCTTGGCTTGGGATCCATATTGGGTCTATTGGGCTTGTTGCGTGCTTTGACCTGGGGTCAGGGGCCGCAAGTCGGCATTATTGTGGCACTGTCATTGGTTTGCGTCGTGATTTTCGGCGCTGTTGTCGGCGCGATGTTGCCGTTCTTATTCAAGCGTTTGAATCTCGATCCCGCCGTCAGCTCATCACCATTCATTGCGTCTTTGGTCGATTTGTTCGGCATCGTTATTTTCTTTGAAATCGCAGTGTTTGTTACCCGTAACTATATTTTCGGATAACGCATCATGTGGATTGATGACGAGATTTTACGCCAATCAGAACAGGCTTATTGTCAGGCCGTCTGGGAGCCGCAACATACGATCGCGGTTTTGGGGAGTAGCAATAAAGCCGAAGCTGAATGTGACGTGACCGCTTGTACAACCGATGGCATCGAAATTCTTCGTCGCTATGGTGGTGGTGGTGCCGTGGTTTTACATCCTGGTTGTGTTGTGTTGAGCGTTGGTACCTGGGTGAGGCGTTTTTATCATAACAATATGTATTTCCAGATTCTCAATCAGGCTGTCGTTGATTGTTTGGCGCAGCGTTGGCCGGAACTTGAGCATTTATCACAGCGTGGCATAAGTGATATCTGCATGGGTGAGAAGAAAATTGTTGGTACTTCCATGTTTCGCAGTCGTAATTATTTGTTATATCAGGCGTCAATTCTGGTGCGACCGCGATTGGAAGTGATCAGCAGGTATCTTAAACATCCGACGAAGGAGCCTGATTATCGCCAAGGTCGCAATCACGAACAATTTCTTATCGGTCTCGCCGATGCATCGGCGGCGACTACGGCAGATGTTGTGGAGCAGTTGCAACAGGCGTTGCCGGGCGTGATGAAACGCCATCTCGTGGACGAAGCGATGACGCCGATGACGGAACAAATTCCGCATCTGCTGCGTCGGGCGAATGATCTGAAAATTTAGATTAAAATTCCATCGCGCGGTAAGCGTCGATGCTCCGCATCCAGTAACATGTAGAGCGAGACGCTGGCGGCGGCGAAATACCAAACCAGCAGCGAGGAAACCACTAATTGTAAAAGCTGGATTGCGGCGAAGACGCTGCTATACGGCAATATAGTAGAAAGCGGCAGCCACAATTGGTTCCGCCAATCGGCAAGAATGTCGGCGTTACTAATAAAATCGCCAAGTAGAATCACACCTAAAGTGGCCAGATACAACGAGCCGGCGATTGAGAATACTTGCATAATCACGGGGAACAACCCGCCCGAATATTGGCGTGCATAAGCAAACTTTAGAGCTCGACCGATAGCTTTTAGCGGTCCGGCTTTCTCAATCACAATTAAAACCGGCGCCATCAAAGCTGGAATAACCAATAGCATGAGCGGAGGAAACACAATCTGCGAACCGATAAACAGGAAGCCGAAAATCAACAAACTAATAAGACCGACCGGGATGGCATAACCTGTCCCCTGCCAGAGCAGACGCCAGATTCCTTCGCTCGGCTTGGCTTGGTAGTAGTCCGTCAGGCATACAATCAGGGTAAAAACACCAATCAACTCCAGCAGACCCGCCCCAAGAAACCACACTAATGCTTCCGCAAAAAATGGTGTAACCAGCCGAAGTAACACGCGCAAATCGGCGGACGTCGCCGCCTGGACATTGGCCCATTGCTCAGCTTGGCTCCGCAGATTGTCCACCACCGTCATCGACTCATGATCAAGGACAAAGGTGTAGAGGACTTGGGGTAGAAGAATTGTCAAAAAAGTAATATATCCCGCTTGCCCGCGTACCGCCCAAAAACTCTGTAGGCTGTTATGCCAAAGCGTCTTGCCGGTCAGGGTTTCGTCGGTGGATTTATCGGTATTTGCCATAACGTCCATCATTGAGTTTGGCTAAGAGATTGTCAATGGAACAGCAGTTACGCATCACAGAAATTTATCAGACGATTCAAGGAGAGGCCGCCCATGCCGGCTGGCCTTGCGTCATGGTGCGCTTAACAGGATGCCCATTGCGTTGTCGCTGGTGTGATACGGCGTACGGTTTTTCGGGTGGCGAGGAGCGGACTTTGTCAGTGATTCAGCGGCAGATCGCTGCATTTGACATTAAGCGTGTTGAAATCACCGGCGGCGAACCTTTGGCACAAACGGCGACGCCGGCTTTGATCAGCAATCTGCTCGATCAGGGATATCTGGTGATGATTGAGACGGGGGGCTCCGAATCAATTGCTGCTCTGCATCCAAAGACCCACATCATCATGGATATCAAATGTCCTGGTAGCGGTATGGCTGAAAAAAATCTGTGGTCCAATCTTGGGCATCTGAAAACGACGGATGAAATCAAATTTGTGATTGCTGATCGCGGTGATTTTGATTGGGCGCTCGGTGTTGTGCGCGAGCATAATCTCGAAGATCGCTGTCAGTTACTGTTTTCGGCGGCGTTTGGTTTACTTGAACCTAAAATCCTTGCTGGCTGGCTGCTCGACAGTCGGATATCGGCGCGGCTTAATTTGCAGCAGCATAAATATATTTGGAGCCCGCGGGCAAAAGGCGTGTGATGTCGAGGCCGGACCTAAATCAGCAATGGTTGTCCCGTCTACAGGCGGTCGAATGTCGCGACAGCACGTATCCTGGTGTTGATCCGGCACTGGTATTTGAGCGGGCGCGCGGCTCCTACATCTACGACGTCGCGGGTAATGAATATATTGATCTTTGCGCCGGCTTTGGCGTTATGGCGCTTGGCCACAACGATCCGTTGGTGATGCGTGAACTCCATGCTTACCTGGCCGATGCCGAAAAACCGAAAATTGTCCACGGCATGGGTGATGTGTATCCTTCCCGCCCTAAAATCGAACTTCTGGAAACGCTAAAGCAATTTTTGCCACCAGCATTGACGCGTGGCGCTCTTGCTTTGGGTGGTGGACAGGCGGTTGAGATCGCCGTTAAGACTGCTTTGTTGGCGACTGGTCGCAAGGGCTTTATCACTTTTGATCAGAGTTATCACGGGTTGGATCTGGGTATTTTGCCGCTGACCTACAGACGTGATTTTAAAGAACCATTCACACCTTGGTTAGCGGATTCGTTGGTTAGCAGTTTGCCGTTTGGTGCGGATACGGCGACTTTGCAGCAAGCCATGGACGCACAGCAAGCCGCCGGCTTTGGCACGGCTGCGATCATGGTTGAACCGATTCAAGGTCGCGCTGGTGTGTGCTTGCCGCCCGCCGGTTGGTTGCAGTCCTTGCGTGATGTGTGTGATCGTCGTGGTGTTCTTCTGATCTATGACGAAATTTTTGTCGGCTTGGGCCGCACAGGTGTTTGGACGCATGCCGAGCAGGTACCATGTGATCTTGTTGCTTTTGGGAAGTCCATGGGCGGTGGCATGCCGTTATCAGCTTGTTTTGGCACGGAGCAGGTCATGCAAGCATGGCCGCAAAATACCGGCGAAGCCTTACACACCGGAACATTCTTTGGTCATCCATTATCTTGTTTTGCCGGTTTGGTGATGCTGCGTGAACTCAAACGGCGAGATTTGGCCAAACAGTCGGCGATTTTAGGCAAGTGGTGGCTTGAGCATTTACAAAATCTACTCGGCGATTTTTCGTCGGTAAAAGACATCCGTGGCCAAGGTTTGATGATCGCCATTGAGTTTGCAAAACCAGGTCAAGGTGCAAGAGTGTCGGATATTCTGCGTAAAAAGCACGTCATTGCTCTGCCAAGTGGACCGCGTGGTGAAAGCTTGTCGCTAACGCCAGCCCTGACTATTTCCCGTGAATTAATTGCTGAAGCTAGTGCGCGGATTACGACAGCGATTGCAGATTCTGTTGCAGAATTTTGAGCTGACCCGCCATATTTTGCTGCTGCGCCTTCGTGGTGGCGATCACATCCTCAGGCGCGCGTGCAACAAAATCTTTATTTGCGAGTTTGTTGTCCAAGCCGGTGACGATCTTACTGATGCGCTTGATTTCGTTTTCGAGACGTTGACGTTCTTTGGCGATATCCAATAAGCCGGCAACCGGCAGATAAGCTTCAAAGCCGGCACTAACGCATGACAGCGAGTGAGCTGGTTTGCTCATTGTCGGCGATGTCTGCAGATCCTTCAGTCCGGCGAGGCGTTTGATGAGCGCCGCTGACTGGGTGAAAATCTTTGCCAGTTCCTGATCGGCGCGAATATGAGCGATTAATGGCTCTTTAGGATTAATTTCGGCCTGGGCTCGGACAGAGCGTATGCCGGTTACCAGAGTTTGCACGCGACTCCAATGCTCAGTCTCGGTCGCGAACTTTAGCATTTTTTCGCCAGTGGGATAGTTGGCTATACTTATGCTCTTTGGTCGATCCCAATCCGGATGTTTCGGTAACTTCTGCCAGATCTCTTCGGTGATAAACGGCATAACGGGATGTGCCAAGCGCAACAAGCCGTCGAGAGTGTAGACCAATACGGAAACAGCGCAAGCTTTTGCCGTAGCATCGGCTCCGCCTAGAGATTCTTTGGCGCATTCAATTCCCCAATCACAAAAATCGCCCCAGATAAAATGATAAAGTTGTTCCACGGCTTCATTGATACGGTACTGCTCCATCAAGGTGTTCATCGTCTGTCCGGTCTCGGCAAGACGAGTGATCAGCCACTTGCTTTGCATATCAAGTGGCAACTCTTTGAGCGGTGTGATTTTTGCGTTGCTATCGAGATAACGAAACAAAAAACGCGAGGCATTCCAGAGTTTATTCACAAAACGCGCGCCGGTCTCAAAATCGGTTTTATCCATACGCACGCGCCCGCCAAGCGGTGCCAAGCTAACGGCGGTGAAGCGCACGGCATCCGCGCCGTGAGCATCGATGACCTCAAGCGGATCAATGCCGTTGCCGAGTGTTTTGGAGAATTTGCGGCCTTGCTTGTCACATACCGTGGCGTTGAAATATACATCCTTGAACGGCAACTTATTCTCGAACTTCAGGCCGGCCATCACCATGCGCGCTACCCACAGAAAAATAATTTCTGGCGCTGTTACCAAAACATTGGATGGGAAAAAATAATTCAGATTCGCCTGTGACTCCTGATCCTGCTCCGGCCAACCAAAAGGACTTAGCGGCCACAACCAGCTGCTAAACCAGGTATCCAGAACATCCTCGTCTTGTTTGATGTTTTTAGAGCCGCATTTGCCGCACTGCGTTGGATCGGTCATGCCCGTGGTTTGTGCCGAGCACTCCTGGCAGTACCAAATGGGAATCCGATGGCCCCACCAGAGTTGTCGGGAAATACACCAGTCTTGAATGTTATCTAACCAATAGAGATAAGTTTTCTTCCACGACTCCGGATAGAACCTGAGTTCGCCGCTGCGCGCTTTGTCGGCGGCTGGCTTGGCGAGCGATTCCATTTTGACCCACCACTGCAACGATAAGCGTGGCTCGATTACCGCTTTGCTACGCTCGGAGTGAGGAACGGCATGTTTATGCGGCTCGTCCTTGTCAAAAAGATTGAGTTCCTTAAGACTGCGAATAATTTCTTTGCGCGCTGCGAATCGATCGAGTCCACGAAAACGCGGCGGGCAATTGTCGGCCATCGTTGCGTCTTCGTTCATGACATTAATCATCGGCAGATTGTGGCGTTTGCCGACGGCAAAATCGTTAGGATCATGCGCGGGCGTGATCTTCACTGCACCTGTCCCGAACTCGCTTTTGACATATTCATCGCCAATAATTGGAATCAAACGATCAACGAAAGGCAGACGCACTTTTTTGCCGACCAGGTGTCGGAAACGCTCATCATCTGGATTCACCGCTACAGCCGTGTCGCCCAGCATCGTCTCAGGTCGTGTGGTAGCGATCGGAATAAATTCGTCGCTGCCTTCGACAGGATAACGGAAGTACCATAGGTTGCCGCCGATCTCTTTGGTCTCAACTTCGTCATCGGAGATCGCGGTAAGTAAAACCGGGTCCCAATTCACCAGCCGTTCGCCGCGATAAATAAGACCTTCTTCGTAGAGCTTAATGAATACGTAGCGCACTGCATGCGAGAGCTTTGGATCCATAGTGAAAGCCAGGCGCGACCAATCGCAAGAAAAACCCATGCTCTTGAATTGCTCAAGAATCATGCCGCCATATTTTTTATTCCAATCCCATAATTTACCGATGAATTTTTCGCGTCCGAGCGCCCGCCGGCTGACACCTTCGGCTTCCAAAGATTTCTCGACCATCATTTGCGTTGCAATGCCAGCATGATCGGTGCCTGGCAGCCAGCAGGCGTTGAAACCCCGCATGCGTTTCCAGCGAATCAACAAATCCTGTAACGTGTAGCCGGTGCCGTGACCCATATGCAGCTGACTGGTAACGTTGGGTGGTGGCATGATGATGACATAAGGCTGCTGCGATTTGTCGACCTTGGCAGTAAACAAACCCAGATCAAGCCATTGCTGATACCAGGTCTTTTCGTAATTTTTGGGATTATAGGTCGTTTCGAGTTCAATCATTGCAATGCTTGCAGCTCATAAATTACTGGGTTCCTACAGAGTTAGCCAGTGTAGGGAAATCGCAAAATAAAATCCGCAAAAACCTGCGGCCAAAAAGCTCGCGCCCCGGGCTAAATTTATAAGTAATTGATATTATTAATAAAATATACAATTTTTATCAATATCTAAAGTTTTCTCCGTCCCTGACCGAGGACCCCTTGTGAGCTTTGAGCGAGGTGTGCAATCGACACCAGCCAGCTTGGAACCCAATGGTCAGACGATTCGCAACGATCTTAGAGGAGATACCTATAATGCGTAGAACAATTACCTACAAATTTGCCTCACTGGCCATTGCGGCACTGGCATTCGGGGGTTGCGGTCAGGATCCCTCCTTTCTGAATCTCTCGGGTGATCAGCCATCAGCGCCTGGTGAAAACGGTAGCTCAACTGATACCGGCGTTGGCATTGATACCGCTGATGCGACGGACGGTGGTTTGCCGCCTACGGCTGCCACGACTGATACTAATGGTGACGGTGTTATCGATGACAACGATTTGATTAATGATGGTACGACGCCGTCGGTGTCATTCCCGCCGTCAGTAAGTGATAGCGATGCCTCGGCATTGCGTCGTTGTATGGCAGCTTGGAAGAATGTGCCGTTCAGTGGTTTTACTGAGGTTAACAAAGTCTATGCAAATGTCGCGGTTGGTGGTTTTGGTTCTGCTGTTAATGACACGACTCGTACCTCGGCCCCAACTCTGACTTTGGTATACGCAGCGGTAAACGTTGGCAGTAATGTGACTTACAACTTCCTCAATCCCAACGGCTATTATTGTATCAAAGCTAATGTGAATGTTAATTCGGCACTGACCATCAATTTACACTGTAATGCACGCTTAGCGGATAGTGCGGTTGCAGTGAATGTCGGTTCCAGTGTTCCCGATGCAACGGCACAAATCGGAGTTCATGTTAACTCTAGCGTGACGCTCAACAATGTTCGTCCTGAAGGTGATAGCTGCGCACGTTAGTTTTTGCGATGGCCTTTAGTCGCGTGCCAACAACATACGTACAGTGAATATCTGTATAGGCCGCGACAGTAGGAGGATCGGTGTTGGTTCGAGAGTTAGAGGGGGAATAAAGCTCGAGCCAACACCATCTTGTATTTTTATTTGGTTAGTGAATGCTCGAAATCAATATTGCCCGCTCCATCCACCATTTTGATCTGCGCCGTATCATCATCAATCAGCAGGAAACCAAAACCAGGACCGATTTTGCTGAACAAGGCGCTTTCCGAGGCGGCGAGTTTCGTGGTCGGATCGCTGGCCGCACCACTGACGAGGTGCATCGTGTTTTTGCCGCGGATTACCTGTCGGTTGTGATCATGGCCGGCGATGTAAAAGTCGACGTCATACCAATGTAGTAACGGTAACAACCAAAACCATAATTCATACGAATGTCCGTGATTGCCATATGAATACACGGGCCGATGTCCATAAATAATCTTCCATGTGGCTTTTGAGCGGGCGAGCGCGTTGTTCAACCAGGAGAATTGCGCGAACGAAAAGTCTTCGGTATCGATGGCGAAAAAATCGACATTGGCGCGATTAAATTGATAATACGGCGCTGTAAACGCCCATAATTTTGAGCGACTGGAATAGTCCAATTGCGCCTGAATGTTGCCGTCATAATCATGATTACCGAAGGTTGGATAAAAGACCAAGCCGAGAGCCGCATAGGGGGCCTCAAATTTTTCCTGAAACTGCGGATCATCCACATCTTTAACGCCGTGAGGATAGAAGTTATCGCCAAGACCCAAAACAAACTGGCAAGCCATCGTATGGCAGAAGCGTACCATGCTGGCGGCAACGTTTTTCTGGGTTTGATTGGCGTTGCCGGAGTCCCCAAAGAACAGAAAGCCAACGGGTTCACTATAAGCGGCATGCGCGCGCAAACAGATGGTAGCTATTATAAGAAACTGGAAAATGCGAAGCATCGCTTACCTTTGCTGATTCCTGGCTGTTCGCTCATCATCGTCGATGCGCGCACCAGGATCAAGCTGATTAGTAAGCTGGGAGATCCTGAGCCAAAGGCGAAGGATCTCAAACTAAGAGGCTACAGATTCTGCGAGCCACGTGCGTCAAGCCCTTCGACAATATTCAATTCCAACTGTTCGTAGATGGCGTCAATGTCGCAGGCTTGGTCTTTGCAGCCGTAAATTTTTTGAATGCGTTCGATGTCGCCTTTGGAGAGGCGCCGTGATGTTAGACCTTCACCGACAAATAATTGGGGGTTCATAATCGATAACGAGTCATGTTCGGAACCAACATGCGATAAGCCCAAAAAATGGCCGAGTTCATGCAGAGCCAATGATTGCATATCAACGACTTCTTGGGCTTCGCTGGCGCGCAAACGAAGACTGTCGCCGATTAAATAGTATTCTGTATTAAAGCGAATATCAGCGGTTTCAATGCGTCCGCCATTGTTTGGATTGTTATCCCAGATCGTTGTTGCCAAAACCTCGCTTGGCTTGCTGGTTTTAGACCAGTTGGCGTCAAGATAGTTACCGTTGATACGATCTTCCAGCGAACTGTAAAGATCCTTGAACGAGTCGCCATCGATATTGTGGCGACCAGTATAATTAAAAAGCTTTTTGCCGATGGCGGTTTCCCAGGTTTTCATCGCGGCAACAAGATAGTTATACTGCTCGGTCGATAAATGAGCGCCGATTTTGTATTCGATCGGTAGTTTGTTCCAACCATTAGGTGCATGAATCCCAAAGCTTGGCGAGCCTGGAGTCGTTGCAGCTTTCGGGACTTTTTCGAGATCGTGATCGTCACGCATCGACACCTGATACAGCTGCGATCCGCACGCCACAAACTGTGAGAAAGTCAGCGTAATCGTTACTATAATCAGGAAGTATTTTAGGCTAAAACCAACCATAACCACTCCGTTTATAACCCACTGAATTTACTAAACAAAATAATCCCTTAATACCGATGGTCTATTACTCTTATCGACTATTGGCCGGGGGACTTTAGGGATTTAGTACTATCCCCGAAAAGGCATAAATTTTATCTTTAAAATCAGATGGTTATAAAATGAAGAGAAGTGCGTATTTAGGCGGAATTTCCCCCACGGATCTAATCGTCCCCGTAGAGGTTATCTGCGGCATTTTCCAAGGACGTCTCATCGGGCGTCGGACTGGGCGCTGATTTTACCGCCGGCTCCGCTTCGTTAACAACCGGTGTCGGCTGTGTGGCAGGGGCGGTGTTTTTTCTGGTCGGACCGATGGCAATCGGCGCCTGACTCACGGTTTTGGGCACGGTGCTTTTAACTCTGACTTCCGGAGCGGCGTCTTTCGCATTGGCATCGAAGATCAAGGTGTTCTCGGTCGCTAAGGCCGTGCAGCTGATAAAAAGACTCAGAGTCGCCGCACCGAATGGTTGCCATTTATATTGCCATGCTTTCATGCTGACCTCTTGCACAAAGAAACAAAACCGAAGTGTGTATATTGTGACCCGAAAGAGAGAATAGCTCAAGCTATAGGGTGCTTTTTTACCACGTCCAAAACGCGGCGCGCAAAGTCATCATAATATTGGCTATCATCGCCCTTACCTACAAGCAGACGGGGACTGGTGATATTAATTTCCGAAATCAAGCCGCCAATCACATCAAAACCAACAACATACACTCCGCGTTTCAGCAGATGCTGAGCGACTTTTTCGACACGCTGTTTTTCTTGCGAGCTTGGTTGGTACGGCTCCAGCGTTGCGCCAGCTGCAGTGTTGGCTAGGAAATTACCGGGTGCCGGGCGTTTGAGGCACCATGCCAGCGGCGTGCCGGCGAAAGCAAAGCACCGTACTTCGCCATCAAAAATTTTGCTGTTAAAAGGTTGTATGAGGCGCATGCTCTTGCCGTTGTCGGTTTCTTGTCGCAGCTGGGTCAGTAACTGGCGTCGCTCAAGCGGTGAACTGTTGAGTTTAAGACGTTGAACACCGCGGCCGCCGTATAAGTTCAGAGGTTTTAATACAGCGTCGCCGTGACAACGACTTTCAATAAACTCCAAAAGAATTTCGGGATCACTGCTGACAATGGCATCGCTGGTTTCTTCGGGGAAAAGCAGAGTGGCGAGTTTTTCGTTCAAACCGCGCAGTGCTTGCGGTGCATTAAAGATCAGCGTCTTTGGTGCGACGCTATCAAGCAGCCAGGTAGTAGCGATGTAGTTCATATCAAATGGCGGATCCTTGCGCATATGAATCGCAACGAATTCATCTAGAGCCATTTTTTGTGGTGCGGCGAAGCGCAACTCGCCGACCTGATCGCCAAATTGCAACAACGCGCCTTGTGTCGTCGCAGTTGGTTGATGTGAACGCCAGCTTACGTGCTCATTTTGACACGCATATACCTCGCAGCCGGCTTTGGTAAGCGCAAATGCCATACGTAGACTGCTGTCCAATGTCAGATTCAGCGACGTTAGAGGATCGAGGATAAAAAGATGTTTTTGCACGATTTTTCCGACTCTCAGAGGTTGCGATTCGAGGACGCTAGTGCTATCCACATCAGTCTAGTCACATCGCCGGTGAAAGGGAAGTTTTATGCAGTTGCGCACGCTCCAAGATCTCCAGATCGAAGGCAAGAAAGTTTTTTTGCGCCTTGATTTAAATGTGCCGATTGAAGATGGCGTTATTACGGATACGACTCGTATCGACGCGGCGATTCCCACAATTAAATATATCCTTGAGCGCACGCCTAAATTGGTAATCGCAACGCATTTGGGTCGGCCTAAAGGCAGACCGGATCCCGAATATTCGGTGGAGCCGGTAGGAGCGAAACTGGCGACGCTTTTGGATCGCGAAGTTGTGTTCGTGACCGATTACGCGCAAGAGCCGGCAGCAAGGATGCTGGACACAATCGGAAAGAATCAATTTATTTTGCTGGAAAATCTGCGTTTTCATCCTGGCGAAGAAAAAAATTCGCCGGATTTTGCCGCCAGTTTGATTCATGGCTTTGATTTTTATGTTAATGATGCTTTTGGTACCGTTCATCGCGCACATGCTTCGGTGACCGGTGCGGCCGAACAACTCGCGCCCGCGCAACGCGCAGCGGGGCTATTGATAGAAAAAGAGATCGCTGCACTCAATACGACGCTGATGCATCCAAAGCCGCCGTTTACCACGGTGATGGGTGGCTCCAAGGTTTCAGATAAAATTGGGGTCATTTTGAATCTGATGTCCAAATGCAATAATTTGCTGGTCGGTGGGGCCATGGCCTATACGTTCCTCAAATTTCGCGGTGTTGATATCGGCGCATCCAAGACCGAAGATGACAAGATGGATATGGTTGCGTCGATTTACCGCAACGCCGAGGCGCGCAAGGTTAATATTGAGTTGCCCGTGGATCATGTGGCCGCCACGGTATTTGAGGCCAACGCAACGCCGATCAACATTAATTCCGTTGCTTTCAAGGAAGGTCAAATCGGTCTTGATATCGGCCCGCGGACCGTGGAGCGTTACGCCAACATTATTCGTAAATCTGGTACGGTTTTATGGAATGGGCCGATGGGTGTGTTCGAGTGGCCGGCGTTTGCCAAAGGTTCGTTTGGTATTGCGCACGCGTTAGCTGAATGCCCGGGCGAGACCATTGTCGGCGGTGGCGATAGTGTTGCTGCCGTGAACAAGGCGGGTGTTGCCGCCAGAATTTCACATATCTCAACGGGCGGTGGTGCATCGTTGGAATATCTCGAAGGTAAAACGTTGCCAGGTTTGCGCGTGTTGGCCAAATAAATCGTAAAGCCGGTAGGGAGATCACACATTATGTCAGCTCGCTCGACGTTAATCGCTGGCAACTGGAAAATGCATAAAAACACGGAAGAGGTACAAAGTTTTTTCCGTGATTTTGCATCTTTGATCACAGCCGTTGATATCGCGAAAACCGAAGTACTAGTCGCCGCGCCTTACACATTATTGGCAACTGCTCAGGCTGTTGGTGGGCCACTTGGCGTTCGCATTGCGGCGCAAAACGTGCATTTTGAAGCTTCGGGCGCTTTTACCGGTGAGATTTCAATCGGCATGCTCAAGGATTTAGGTGTGACGGCGACGTTGATCGGGCACAGCGAGCGACGCCAGTATTTTGGTGAAACAGATACGACAGTGAATAAAAAGTTGCTGGCTTGTTTGCAACAGGGAATTTTACCTATCGTCTGCGTGGGTGAGACACGTGTCGAGCGTGAGGCTGGCAAAACCGCCGCTGTTGTTACGACGCAGATACGTGCGGCGCTGGCCGGCGTTGTCGATCCAAAGGATCTGGTAATTGCTTATGAACCTGTGTGGGCGATCGGCACTGGCTTGACCGCGACGAACGCTCAAGCACAAGAAGTACATGCACTGATTCGCGGTCTCTTGACTGAGCTGTTTGCTGCGAAAGCGCAATCAATCCGCATTCTCTATGGTGGCAGTGTTAAGCCGGATAATATTGCCGGCTTGCTTGCTGAGTCAGATATTGATGGCGGCCTAGTTGGTGGTGCTTCACTGAAAGTCGATGAGTTTGTCCGCCTAGTAGATGGCGGCAAATAACTTGGCCTACTAAATACTCTTCTGCTACATTCAAAGCTTTGATTCGTGTAGAAACCAGGGGTGTCCTTTGTGACGATCAAGCTTGATCAGATCAGACGTTGGCTATCGCAACCATGGCTGTTGACTGCCGTGTTGCTGCTGCTTTTTGATTTGGCGCTCGGCGTTTTTGGGCCGAGGCCAAAAGTCTTTCGCATCACTTACTTTGCCGGTATCGGTATATCCGTTCTGATCTGGTTTTTTGTCGCTCGACTGCAGCAATTGATACCACGGCGTCTAGCGGGCCTTTTCGCGCTAATCATTGGCGCCATGCTCGCGACCATGGTGGTTTCCAATTATCGCTTGTATATGGATATGGGCGAGTACACGACGGTTTGGATGTTGCGTTTTATGAACGACAAAGCATCCAACTGGATCGATTACATCAATTCGTATTTTGTCGGTTACAACAGCGTGATATTCTTCGTCACCTTGTTGCTGTTTGTTTTCATCTGGTGGCCGGGCCGTACTTTCCAATCGATTCGTTTCGATCGTAAACAAGCATTTAAAATTGTGGGTTTGTTCGCGCTGATTCTAATGGCCTTGCATCAGTCGCATGTTTATTTCGTGGCGTACCGACTCCCGCTTGATACTTCGGTGTTTACCGCTATCAAGGGTCTAAGTACGACGAAGCCCAAAAAAACATTGACCGGCCCCTATGGTGCGAGTCAGATGCGGCAGACCATTCGCACATCACCACAGATGTCACCAGCTGCTATCGACGTTGTGATTATTCTGATGGAGTCTTGGGGCAAGGAAGGGTTGTCCTTTTACGGCGGCAAAGAACGCAACATGCCGTTTGTTGCGGCTTGGCTCGAAGAAGAAAAAGAATCGTCGATGGTGTTTACGAAAGCTTTTACCACCTCGATGTTTACCGATATCAGCATGCCCGCGCTTTTTACTTCGGTAAGTTCGGCTCGTACATACACTGATCTTTATTACGCGCCCTTGATCTGGGATTGGTTGAAAAAAATTGGTATGCGTACTGTTTTCGTTAGTAGCCAAAAGTTAGGTTACGTCGGGATGCCCGATTTTCTGAAAACTAAAAGCCTTGATGTTTATCAAGATCAAGAAACGATGCATGGAAAGATCGTTAATGATTTAGGAATGGACGATCTCGTCGCGCTTAGGGCTTATCTGAAAGAAATCAGGGCTGCTGATATTGATACGCGTATGTTTGCTTTGTTTAACACCAATGCAATGCATGGTCCGTTTCAAGCATCCAGCACTGAGTTAACAACTCAACCGCAACGAGGCGGTGCTTTTGAAAACGCTTTGTATATTTCCGATAAGGTTTTTGAGGGTATCATTAGCACTCTTAGAGAAACGGGCCGCTACGATAACACTCTTATAGTCGTGACCAGTGATCATGGCGATCTTCCGCAGGCGGCTCGCGGACTCAATCGCGCCGTAAATCCCTATGATGAAATTTTGAATATACCTTTCCTGGTTAAGATCCCGCAGCGTTGGTTGACGGAGCGCCCCGAGGCAGTGCGAAATCTGAAAAATAATATTGATATTAATGTCAGCAATCTGGATGTGCTGCCGACGATTCTCGATGCCGTAAATATTTGGGATGATTCGGTGAATCGCCAGTTGCTCGATCATATGGATGGCTCATCACTTCTGCGCCCCATTGCCAACAACAGATGGATCATTTGCACGAATAGTAATGATGCGAAGGTGGTGTTTGAACCCGCATTTACGCTTATACGCGGCTCCAAACGTTTTACTGCGGGTTATCGAGCGGGTATCGGTTATTATGATCTGGCAGTGGATCCATCCCAGTTATCGAATTTGATAAAGGCCACGGAATCCGCGACACTGCGCGAATGGCTTGGTGTTATTCGCTCTAATCCACCGATATCTCGGATTTTCAGTGATATTAGAAAAGCGCATCGTGTTGAAGAAGTGGAACGGTTGTTAGAATGAGCGTCCGTGCGGACAAGTTGAAATTCTTTAAGCAATTTATAAAGAACCCCCTCGAAGTTGGCTCTATCGTACCGTCGTCGTCGGCATTGGCTTTGGCGATGCTTGGCGACATTGATTTGGGTCGCTTGGATTGTATAGTTGAGTATGGGCCGGGGACTGGTTCCTTCACCCGACATCTTTTTGCGAGAAAGCGTCCGGATTGTCGCTATATTGCCATTGAGCCGAATGTGGCTTTTCGTCGACATCTGGAAGATAGCTTCCCTGGCATTGAAGTGGTCGAAGATCGCGCCGAGCATCTTTTGCGTCATTTACCCGAATTGGCCGGCAATGTTGATTTGGTGGTTTCCGGTCTGCCATTTTCACTGATGCCCTGGCAATCAGTCGAACAAACTTTGCTGGAGACAATACAGCTGCTAAAGAACGGCGGCTGTTTTCGTACCTTTGTTTATCATCATACCTACTACTTGCCTAAAATTCGTCTTCTTAGGCAACGCCTGTATGCCGACTATGCGCACGTTGCAAAAAAATCCGTTTTTTCCAACGTGCCGCCGGCAATTGTGATCAAGTGCGTTAAATAAATAGGCCGAAAATCAGTGTAGATACTCGGTGAAAGCCGCCTGCGCCTGGCGGCACTGTAATGCCTTACGTTCAGCTTTGCTTTGGTTCTTTTGTTTGGGAATAGGCGGCAGCAGTCCAAGATTGGCGTTCATCGGTTGGAATTCGCCTTTGTTGCCAAAGGTAACGTAATGACCTAAAGCACCGATGACTGATTGGGCCGGTGGCAATCGGAAGGATTCGCCTTTCATGCGTGCTACGGCGGCGCGACCGGCAAGAATACCGATGGCTGATGATTCCGAATAACCCTCGACACCTGTCAGCTGCCCCGCGACAAAAACATGCGGTGCATTGCGACAAGAAAAATCCGGCGCCAATACTTCCGGACTTTTAATATAAGTATTGCGATGTACGGAGCCGTACCGCAAAAACTCGACGTTTTTCAGACCCGGCACCAAAGAGAATACTCGCTTTTGATCCGGCCATTTCATTTTAGTTTGAAAGCCAACCATGCTGTACATCGTGCCTTCGACGTTCTCCATGCGCAATTGAATGGCGGCATACGGCCAACGACCAGTACGCGGATCAGTCAGACCCACCGGCTTCATTGGACCAAACCGCAAAGTCTCACGTCCTCGTTCAAGCATGACTTCGATCGGCAGGCAGGCTTCAAAATATTTTGTCTCTTCAAAGGCGTGCAGAGGCATTTTTTCCGCCGCTGCCACGGCGTCAATAAAGGTTTCATATTCTTCTTTGGTGAACGGCAGATTTAAATAGTCACCATCCCCATCACCTTTGTCATAACGATCGGCGCGAAACGCGATGCTGCGATCGATACTGTCGGCGTCAAGAATAGGAGCGATGGCATCATAAAAATACAAACGTTGTGCGCCGCCGGCGATTTCAGCCAGGTGATTCGCTAGTTCCGGTGCGGTCAACGGACCAGTGGCGATCACCCATAAGGCTTGCTCGGCGGCGGCTTCCGCCGCGCTGGGCAAGGCCACGATTTTTTCTCGGCGCAATTCAAAATTCGGGTGATTGTGCAGGGTCTGTGTAATGAATTCCGAGAAGATCTGGCGATCAACAGTTAGAGCCTGCCCTCCGGGAATTTGTGCCTTGCCGGCTGCTTGGAGGACCAGAGAATTCAACGCACGCATTTCCTGCTTGAGTTGTCCTGGTGCCGAATCAGGAGACATGGATTTCAATGAATTTGAGCAGACTAACTCAGCAAGACCATCGGTTTGATGCGCCGCCGTGGAGGTGGTTGGTCGCATCTCATGCATCACGACGCGAATGCCAGCGTTCAGTGCCTGCCATGCCACTTCGCTTCCGGCCAAGCCGCCACCAACCACGTGAATAACCGGACTACGTGTCATCGAAAAGCCTTTGTTTTTAGTCAGTTAATGTTTATTGTGCACAGAACAAAGTTAGTCTGGGTAGGGGCCAGATGCTATCTGTCCGCTTATGCAGTCTCCCTAATAGTCGAGCGACGTTAAAAGTCAACTCACTAGGTGTTTAAGTGCTGATCCAGGGACTGAAATTGCTGCCAAAGAGCGCGGTCAGTTACGTGACCGGAGTTTTGGCGCGCCTCAGACTGCCGTATCCTCTGTCCTTGTGCGCCACCTGGTTGTTCGCCAAGGTGTTTCGGCTCGATCTTGGCGAAGCCGAGTTGCCGCTACCTGAATATCGAACGATCGAGGATTTATTTACACGGCGATTACGTCCCGGGGCTCGCGAAATTAAAGACGAAATCTTGTGTTCTCCCGCTGACGGCACCTTGGTTTGTGCCGCTCCCGCCGCCGCCGGCCGTGCGGTTCAGATCAAAGGTTTGGACTACGGGTTAGACGATCTTGTTTTTGGCGAGCCACGGTCTGAGCTTAAGGATGATCTTGCTTGGTACACTACGATTTATCTGGCTCCACACAACTATCATCGGTGTCATTATCCAATCACTGGAACCATGAGTGGCATACGTTATATTCCCGGTACGCTTTGGCCGGTGAATCAACTAGCTGTTGCTTGCATACCGCAGCTATTTGTTCATAACGAGAGGTTGGTTTTTGAGCTCTCCACAGCGGCCGGGGCTAAAGTCTACGCTGTCATGGTTGGTGCTTTAAATGTCGGCCGCATTCAACCCACTGCGCGACCGGAATTTGCCACTAATAGCGCGCTTTTTCGCGGGAGCCGCGCAAACGAAATGATCATTTTTGAGCGTCCGTTGGCAATCCGCGCTGGTGAGGAGATGGGGACTTTCATGCTGGGCTCAACGGTGGTACTGGTTATGGATAAACAGGCTGTTTTGGCGCTTGGACCCATGCAAACCCAGGTGAATCAACCTATACTGATGGGGCAGTCGTTGCGGGCAGGTTTAAATGCGTAGGAGTTGTTGGTGCAGATGAAACAAAGTACTCGTCGAACTAAAGTCATTTGGTCTTTTGAGAGCGACTACCTTAACGATGCTTTAGTTGATTCGGTTATTGCTGAAGACGCCGATGCCATACGTTTGGTTTATAAAGTCGGAGCGGCGCCTAAAATCGCCAGTTTTCTAAAGAGCCTGACCAAAAAAAATACCGACGATTGTCCTAAGTCGATCATGATTGATGTATCGACTAAGATCCGCGGTCATATATGTAATGTTCAACAACCCCTGGAGTTGGAATTTGGCAAGCGTGTTCGCTTGACGCCGGTGGGTGGCAAGGGTGATCTCGAAGTTAAGACGGACGAATGGTCGACATTGTTTGCCGAGGACGCCATCATTTATCTTGGTTATGGCAATGTGTTGCTGCGCGCCAAGAAAGTTACGACGGACGCCGTGGATGCTGATGTCGTCCAGGGTGGTACAGTTTACCCGGATCTGGGAATTCACGTCCCGACAACGCAGACGAGCGCGCATTTTGCCGAGATTCCTCGTGAGGATCTCCAAACTTTACTGAAAGCCGGCATTGATTTTCTGGTTATTCCTGGTGGCGTTGCCGCCTCGGAAATTCAGGATTTACGTAAAGTCATCCAGCAGGAAACGAAAAATCCGCCCTGGATTATTCTGAAAGTTAATTCCGAAAAAGTGTACGACAAACTGGATGAATTGTTGCCGGCGGTGGACGGGGTGTTGATCTCGCGGCTGGAAATGGCGCTGGGTATTGACGCGGCCACGATTCCCATTCGTACCAAAGAAATCATTCAGATGTGTAACGATCGGTCCAAGATCGTGTTTACCGCCAGCGAGATGTTAGGTTCCATGCGTCACAATGCGACACCGACGCGAGCGGAAGTATCCGATATTGCCAACTCCGTTATTGATGGTTCCGATGCTGTGGTGCTGTCGGAAGAAGTGGCTTACGGTAAATATTCGCTGCGCGCGCTGCATTTAATGCGCCAGATTATCCAGGATATTGAAGCCCATGCGGAAGGGCAGCCGCCGAACTGGATTCGGTTGTCGCCTTCGATCGAAAACGAGATGGATGCGATTGCTTACACAGCTTACAAGACAGCCGAGCGTATTAAGGCAAAGGCTCTGGTGTGTATCACTGTCGCCGGCAATACCGCTGTTCGCCTGGCGACGTTCCGTACACTCATGCCGATTATCGCGGTGACTTTTGATCCGGTAACGTTGCGTCGTCTGAATTTGGTACGCGGTGTCACCGGCTTGTCGCTGGACGCCGACCCCCATATTGATCAAGTGTTGCCGGTGGTGAATGATCGTCTGGTTCGGGGCAATTATTTAAACGCGGGTGATCGTATTGTCTTTGTTTCCATTACCTTGTCATCGGTTGGTCGCGAAGGCAGTAATCTCTTTACCGTTCAGACTTTGGTGTGATGTGGGTACTGAGTTTATCGAAGTCGAGCATAAGTATTTGGTTGATGCTGACTTTGATAAAAAAACATTTGCCGAAAAATTGCTGCGACTTGAGCCGCTTCGGCATGAGTTCTTCAGTCCCAGTGATACTTATTTCGCGCATCCGCGCGAACCCGGCTATGTATATCGCTATCGTCGCGATCATGATTTGCAGGAATTAACTGTCAAATCCCGCGGCGCCGATATCGAACAACGTCTGGAAATCAATCTGGCGATGTCGCTGACAGAGGGCGATCAAACCGAGGCTGTGCGTCAATTTTTAGCAACCTTGGACGTGCAGTTTTGCGGAACTTTGCGCAAAGAGATTGAGTTGTTTGAATTTGTTGATGCCGAGGTCGTTCACTACACGGCCAGCTTTGGTGACAAAGTGGTTCAATGCGTGGAGTTTGAAGCATTAAAGGCGACGAGTCTGGAACAGGCTATCCAAACGATTACACGATACGAAACTATCCTAGGTTTTTTGGCGGTGAATCGCTGTAAGACATCTTTGTTCGATTTGCTCTTAGTGAAATTATAAACAGCGGCAACAGAATCAGCAGCAATGTGAGCCATACTTTGCGACTGCGCTCGCCCGTGCTTAAATCTAGGGTGCCACAACGCTCACTGACGCGATCAAGAGATGCTGCAACCGGCAGATTGTCGGTCCTCGTGCCTTGCACGGCGCTGGTGGCGTTTACCAGGCCGGAACCCAACAACGGTACACGAGCAACCTCCCCAGCAATTTTGGGATAGTATTGTGCATTGATGTCATTGGTCGTGTAAATGGTGGGATCGGCGCTACCAATAAGTTCGGTTCGCAGTTTGTTAAAACTCATTGTTGGATTATTGATCAACATCAGCGCGGCAACGCCCGCCACGACCGGTGCTGCCATGGATGTGCCAGTTTTATCTTCGAGCGCTCCGCCGGGAACAGTCGAGAGAATTGCGGTGCCGGGCGCGGCGATATCCACCCAGCGGCCGTAGTTTGATGTTTGATGTCTTACGCCTGTACCAGTGAGATTGGCAACGGCAATAGCATCGTTGTAGCCGGCAGGATACTGCATTTTCATGGTGTCTTCATTGCCGGCGGCACCGACGATAAGCGTGCCAGCGCCAACTTTGCTCAGTACACGAATTTGCGCTGCTGTGGTTTTGGAGCGCTGAAATTTGCCGAATGACGTATTGATAACACGTACTGCTAACGCGCTGTTTGCTTGTCTGCGAAAACGAGTGATGTATTTAAAGCCGGCAATGATCGAAGCATCTTGAATCGTGCCTTTGCCGTCACCGGTTTTCTCGACAATGCGTATAGCCATGATTTTACAGATCGGACAAACACCACCGATGCCTGATTCCGGCGATGGCTTTGCGGCGATGATTCCGGCAACGTGCGTTCCGTGACAACAATATTGCAGACAACGGTTATTCGCATCGACTGGACATTGGACATTTGGACCGGAGGTTAAAAGCGGATAGACATCACCGTTCCCAAGCGAGCCTTTTTTGACCACGGTCGTGTTGCAGCCGTACCTGTCGTTCTCACACCCGGATTGATTTTCTGCTGCATTGACCCACATCTGATCGCTTAATAACGGATGTTGATAATCGACGCCGCTATCCATGACCGCGACGATAGGTACTTCATCGCCTTTATTGGCGGACGCCAATGCATCAAAGGCGCCGCCGAGTTTGATTTGTGTCTGCCAGCTTTGTCCCAGATTCTGATAAGTTTCGCTCATGCCTTCAAACGGGCCGGCGTCAATGGTGTTGAGATAATTAGGCTCGGCATACCAGATCACGCCGGCGGCTTCCCATTCCGCAAGTGTTTGCGCAGCATCGATCTCGGAGGCGAAATCAACTTTGGTGATACTCGCCGGCACGGATGTCATCTGTTCTTTGGACCACATCAATTGCATCCCTGCGGGTGTTCCAAAATCCGCTTGCCATTCCGGACTGTCGTCGCGCATGAGATCAAGCGAGCCGATGAAGTGGAGATCTTTGATGCGCGGATCAGACAGATACGTGGTTGCCAGCGGCATGTAGTTGGCGGCGTATTCTTGGGCATAGTTTTGAAAGTGCAAGCCGCCGCCGGTGACGCCGCTGCGGAAGGCGACGATGTAACTATTTGGCACGACGCGCGCATCAGCGATATCGTCCGAAGTTGCGAGTTCGACGACTGGGCTTTGGGTTTCGGGCATAAAACTTGGCTCGTAACCACAGGCGACGAGAGTTAAGACGTACACGAGGCAACAGGTTTTGACACGTAAATGCCACATGGCCGGACGATCCTTTGACAACTGGCAAGATTCTTGAGTTAGCACAAGAATTATACTACATTTGCACCTCTCGAACCCGAATAAGGAGCTGCTAGTGTCTCTTAAAACAAAAATTATGGACGATCTCAAAGTTGCGATGAAAAGCCAGAATAAGGAACGCATGGCGGTCCTAAGGATGCTTCTCAGCGAACTCAAGTATGCTGCTGCTCAGGAAAACGTTCATAGCGACATGTCGCAAGATGCTGAAATTAAGGTTATTTCCACCTATCATAAGCGTTTGCTTAAATCGCGCGATGAATTTCCCGAAGGCGAGAAGCGCGTGGCCATTGATAGTGAGCTTAGTATTGTCGAGAATTACCTGCCTAAGAAAGCAAGCTTACAAGAGATTCAAGGTGTTATTGACGAAGTTTTAAAAGCGACGACAGATCGTCAGTTTGGCGCCGTGATGAAGCAGGTTATGACCAAGCTCGGTACTGCGGCTGATGGCAAAGCTGTCAGCGAACTGCTCAAAAAAAACTTGGCCTGACCCTTCTGACGACAGGCCGCCTCGGTTATCATATTAATAGGCGGCCCGCGCCCTCCCTGCATCCTCAAGCTGTAACGCCCGCGTGCCGATAAATCCTTTGGAATGAATATCTTAGCTTTGGTTAAGGTTGAACACGTCACTATCAGGTGGCGTGTCGTGAAGGTTGATAAATGCAGCGATCACTCACTTATATAAAAGGTCGCGCGATCATAACTTTGATCGTCGGAGTGATTTTGCCTGCGTGGTCGGCGCATGCCGCATCGTTAACATCGATTGTTGATCAACCGGAGCTGACGATAACGGAATGGATCGCGTCGATCAATCCTAGGTTGCGTGCTTCAACAAAACCAAAATCAACAACCCTTTATGTCAAAGCCAGCTTGCCCGTGTGGAACGCGGCGCTGACTAAGGCGGCGTCGGCCATGACGGTTGCTGAGTTGCTGAAGCATAAGCCGGAGGTAAAATTTCCGACGCAAGGTGTGGCGCAAAAATCTAAATCCACTGATGCTTTCTCCAAAGTCATCACGACGTCAATCGCTGGCGTTCAGATCCGCGTCTTTCCCAAGGCGGCGGATCCCTTACCGGAAAAAATTGCAGAACCAAAAACAAACATATTCAAAATACGTCTGGTCGAGCGCGAGACTAAGTTAACACCCGATGCGTTGCACTTTGTGCAGCAGGGCGATAAAGTTCATGTTGTCATTGAGCAGAATCCAACCAGGCCGGCGCGAGCTATTCAGATATTTGTTCGTGATCAGGCAATCGTCGTCTGGCATCAAGATTCGTCGGTGCTTGAGGCGAAGGCAATCGGTACTTCTGAGCTATATGTCGTAGTTGATGGTGGCATGCGTATTGTGCCGATTTTCGTCGGCAAAACCGATGTCAAAGGCTTTGAACTGCCGGAGAAGCTGGCTAGCTTGGATGGTCTGATGCCGCAACCTAATTACGAAAGCGCGCGTTTTGCCGGCCTCGAGAAAAATAATTCGATTCAACCCGATACTAACGATGATTCTGCCGACGACGATGGCGAAGATAAAGATAGTGTGACTCTCGCCGCCGAGGAAATTGTCGAGAATGCTGATCAGGAAATTGCTGATGCTTTGACCTACGACGACGAACAAGATGCTGGCGATGATGTTCAAGCAGACATCGCATCATCCAAGGAAAAATCAGTTTTAAGCGTCCAAGATAGTGCTGCCGATGTAGCGCGCACGTTGGCAAAAGATGCCGAGGAACGTGTTCGCTTTGGTAGAGAGACACATGCTGTTGCTTATACGAAAGTCACGTTGCAAGTTATTGATGAGCGTTCGCGGCCGGAACAGAGCATCATTTATCCGGTGATCGGTGCTCAGGTACACGTGGTTGGCACTGAGTTTATTGCAACAACCAATGGGACTGGTCATGTCGTGCTCAGCGACATGCCGCGCGCATCGCGTTTTCTCGTAAATGTTCATCATCCGGCCGGCGAGATTCGTCCGGTAGTCGCCGAAATCTCAACGCCATCGACGGGTGATGCTGGTGTTGTTCGCCTGCGCGCCATGCGGCACGATGCTTTGGATAACCTGGCGGCAATGGCGCGCACGAGTCAGCGCGCGGATACCGCCTCGGTATGCGTTTCGTTACAGGTAAAAGACGGGGCACAGTTAGTTGCGGCTGATGGTTACAGCGTGACGTTGGATGCCAGTCACGAAGGTCCAGTTTATTTTAGTCAATATGGTTTTGTTGATGTGGCCAGCCGGATGACGGGAATCGATGGCCGCGCTTGTTTCTTTAACGTTGATCCGGGGCCGTTGCTAATGCAAATCGCGCACGGCGGTGAAATCGTAGGTTCAACGGTACTCGCAGCTTATCCGGGTATGCACAGCGAGGAAAGCATTAGTCTTGCGGATGTTTATGATTTTGAAGCCGGGCTTGGCATTATCGCTACCGCCGCCGAACAATTAGGCTCTGATCGCAAAGTTGCTGATGGCTGGCGATCAATCGAAGCCACGAACATACAGCCACTTGGCTCGGGACAGGTCATGCAGTTTGTTCGTGATGGCATCATGAGTAGCAATGATGAACTTGGTCCGTCAGGAAGAAGCTGGTTTGTGACCCAAAGCAGCGAATTTGAGCCGGCTATACAAGCGCTAGATGCTGTTGCCAGACGCGGACAAGGAAAAGGCACACGGTTACTGTCACTCATTCCCCGTGGTTTTCTCGAAGATATGTCGGTTTATGCGCAGGTTAGTTACGACCAATCTTTGGGCGCGGTCTTGGTGGAGCATGGACATCTTCAAGGCCAGGGCAACACCCCGGTTGCCGTGCGTCTGCTTAACGAGAGCGGTGCTGATGTCGGAGATGGCTGGTATTTCAACGATCAGCCGACAACCAAAGCCTTGTTTTTTAACGTGCCACCCGGTCGTTATACATTGTTGGTCGAAACTAACGATCGCTATTGGTTAGCTGCCGATACACTCATCGTCTATAGCGAAACATTGACGATTGTTCAGACAGGCAATCGCCCCGTCTCTCTAAAGTAAATCTTTTAATTCGACATCAGATAAGTGGTAAAAGCCAGGAGCAGGACGCTCTTTGAGCCATGCGCCCAGTGTTAAGGCACCTTCGGCAAACAACGAACGTGATAGTGCTCGGTGTGAGAGATGTATCTCCTCGTGATTACCTAAAAACATCACGGTATGTTCGCCGAAAATATTCCCACCACGTATGGCCTGAACCCCAATTTCATTTGGGGAACGTTCTTTAGTACGCGAAGAATTGATAGTTAAATTTGGATTTGCGGCTTGTGCCGTCTTGGCGAGTAACAAAGCCGTACCGCTGGGCGCATCCTTCTTGCCGCGATGATGTGCCTCGGAAATTTCCAGATCAAAACCTTGCGGTTGCAAGAGTTTGGTCAAGTCTTGTGTTATGCGACTTAACACCAGGATGCCAAGGCTGGTGTTTGGCGCATGCATGATGCGCAAATTTTGTTGCTGGGCGATCTTTTGCCATTTGATCATGGCTTGAGAATCAAGACCTGTCGTTCCGATAAGCACGGCTTGGCCGCTGCGTGGTTTTAGACTTAAAACGTCCGCCAGCAACGCATTAGCTGCGGGCGTACTGAAATCCAAAACGATACCGCATTGATCCAAGCGCTCCGACAGTGTCTGCTTGTCAAAAGGTTTGGTGCTTAAGGCATCGTTAGTTTCAAATGTCTCGGCTGAGCCGCCCAGGTATGTGAACTTGGCGCCATGCTCGCCCAAAGCCAGCTTCAATGCCTGGCCCATGCGACCTGAATGACCGTGTATCCAAACCGAATTCTTTGTGGTCATGCACATCCCAATTCATTCAATGCCGTGTAAGTACTACTGACGGAGGCTTTGATTTTGGCAAAATTATCGCTGCTGACCGCCGCCAACGGTGGCCGCAAAGTGTTTTCAATGAGATTCATGGCGTGAAGAGCGGCCTTCAATGGACAGGGATTTGTTTCGCAAAACAACAACTCGGTTAATGCAAAGAGTGCGTTATGTATGATCAAAGTTTTTGCGGTGTCCGCGGCAACATGCGCTTTAGTGAGTTGCACCATGGCTTTGGGAAAGATATTGGAAATAACACTAATCACACCATGGCCGCCGACACTGAGACTTGGTAAATAAGTAAAGTCATCACCCGAAAGCATGGTGGTCGTCGAACAAAGCTGCGCGGTCTTGGAAAACAAGGTGAGATCCGCGCTGGCTTCTTTGATGGCGACTACGTGCGGAATTTTAGTGATCTCACACATCTGCTCGGCTGATAGTCGCTGCGCCGTTCGGCCCGGAACGTGATACAGACAAATCGGTGTTTGTGCGGCTTCGGCAATAGCGCGGTAATGTAGTTGCAGGCCCGCCATATTCGGTTTGTTGTACGGCGGCGTCACGATCAATAGACTGTCAGCACCCGCCGCTAGAGCGGCTTTTGATAATTCAATACTTGTACGTGTATCGTTGCCACCTGTTCCCGCCATGACGCGAATGTTGCTGGGCAATGATTTGCGTGCGGCTTTAACAAGAGCAAGTTTTTCATCATGACTTAGAGTTGGTGCTTCACCTGTTGTTCCACTGACAACGACGCCGGTAACACCGGCATCAGCTTGCATCTTCAACAAGCGATCAAAAGCGGAATAATCGATGGTGAGCTTGCTGGTAAACGGCGTGGCAATAGCGGTCCAGACGCCGGCGAATGCTTCGTTACTTTTGGGGTTGGGTCTGGTTGTCACTTTTGGTTTTAGTCTCCGTAGGTGTATCTCGAAACGGTAATTCCGGTCGTGATTCAACAATTTCGCTTTTGGGTGGTGTCTTAAAACCGCAAGCAAAATTCAGCAACGCGAGCGTGGCCAACAAAAGTGCTTTGGCGGGACTCCCACCCAGGATACCAGTCAGCACGGCGGCGCGCTCAAGATTACGTTTCTTTTTGGGCGATGCCAGAGTGGATAGATTTACATCAGCATATATCCGCTGGAATTCGGTTAGAACACGTTCATTGAGATGGATGTTGATTTTCCGCAACTCGCTGCCAATGAGTTCCGTTGGTGCGATGCCATGCGCGGCGCAATAATTAACCAAATCAATGATGGCCTCGCGGGCTTTGCTTGATGCTATGCCTTCGGTAAGCAGTAGGTTGGCTAAATAACGCATGACGTCCTGCGGTACGTCGATTTTAGCTCTATTGGCGTCACTGCTCATTTTGCCGACGCATTCACGATACAGATCCGTCAGGCGCGACAAAATACTATTTGCATTGGTCATCGCTCCCAACAAAGTATGACGGCGTACCTCCATAAGCTCCAGACTTGAAGTCTTCGGAAGCTTGATGCTGTCGATAAGATTAGCTTCGGAAGTCAAAGATTCGCAGAGCATTCCCAGCTGTGCTGCTGGGACAACATTACTATTAGCCGCCAATTGATCGACGGCGTCCTGCATGGTCAGGCTGATGGCTTTCAAAACACCAACGATCTTGTTCTTGGCTAAACTCTCAACCAGGAATGGCAGGGTGTTGGCTTCCAGGCGTTCAAAGCCGAGGGCTTCGGCCGCGGTCTTGTCTATGGCTTCGTCCGTTTCCGAAAACGCCGCCATATCATTCGGACTCATGGTTTTCAAATCCGCCAACACCACTTCAAGTTCCTGACTACATTCGCAAATGACTTCGACTTGCTCAATTAGGAAGCCGGCAAACAAAACCCGGCGCTCCATTTGCTGTTCGTAACGAATATAAAGAGGACGATTAAATAATAAATGCGCGCGCTCCAGCAAAGTTTTGCCGAATTCCTTCAAAGTTCTGATGGAAGTTTCGACGCTGTCGCGCAAAGTGTGACGTAAAATATTCTGATATAGATTGATCACGCCATAACGCGTCAGCATGATTGCAAGGAATTCCGAGTGTTGTTTTTCCAGCTGAGCGAGCAAAGGATCGGCGGAGGATTCTGTGGTTGTCTGGAGGCCGCTTAAATTAAGTCGCAGGTTATCGACATCTTTGCTGCTTAATTGACCATTGGCATTCAAAGCCGCGGCGATTGAGGTTAATACGTCCACGACCATGGCGTTATCAATTCGTAAAAACGCGTCCCAATTTTGCGCTTTCTCCATAAAGCCGCCCCCGCAGGTATTGTGCCGATAAAGCCTAAAAATTAAATGTTACGTGCGATTGTAACAGATAATTGGTCGCGGTTCCCTTGTCTTTCCTGGTCTGCCAGGCCGGACCAGGCATGGCAATCGCGCCGGCGAAACCAAACTCAAAGTCTTTGCCGATATTGCGCCAGTATTTTAAATCCAGCTCGTATCCCAGCAGACGGCCGCCAAAACCCACCGGCCGATCTTCCTGGGCAGTGTAAAGAGTTTTAGCGTAGTCCGGTATACTCTGAATAAGCTGTGCGGCGATGAATTTAGGCTCAAAATTGCCATAGGCGATGCTTTCATAGCGATAAGCCAACCCGAGTACGGTCGCATTCATGATCGCATTGGGATCGAAAACCCCATCGACGCGCAAATCATCAATTTCGCTGCGGCCGTTGAACATTAAGAGCGCTGGTTTAAAGTTTCGGTTCAAAGCGATGGCCGTGACCTTGGTATTACGCTGAGCGGTACCGTCCGCATCATTATACTCCGTCAAATAACCATCACGGTCACCCGGGGCGTAAACATATTCAAATATCATTGCATGCCGACTGGCATTGCCTTGCTGATATTCGTTTGGTCCAAGAAAGCTGCCGCTGCGTGAAAAAGTGACGTCAATATTACCGGCGACGGCGATGGAATCTAGTTCGTTGCGGCTGACTTCTCCTTCCGCGGGCGAGTTAGGGAACTCATTATTGGCAAAAGGATAGGGGCTGCGACCACCAAGTCGTGTCCAGTTTGGGTCACCGGATTTGCCGAGTCGGAATAAAATTTCATTACGGATCGCGATACTTGGAAAAAAGAAACCGCTGTAAAAGTCGGCGTACTTAATATCGCTGCGATAACCCTTCTCAAAAACATTAGCGATATAAAAACCAATCTGACGCGTAAAGGCGCTGCCAGCATTGGCTTTGCGGTCATCGTATTCAATGGTGATAAAATACTGATCGATATCGTCGGCGCGAGCTGACCCGCCATACTGATATCTGCCTTCGTCAAACGTGGGAATTTCGCTCGATGGTCCGGTTTCCGCCAGCTTGTCATAACCAAAGGAGAAGCCGAGTGTCTGTGATCTTTGGATATTGATCTGACAGGATATGCCGTCATAAACAGACGTGGCCATATCAAAAGGTTTGCGACCGGAATCGAGGAACATGCCAAGTCCCCAATCGCGGCCACGACGTCCGGCTTCGATCAAGCAATACTCAGAGCTATAGCGTGCGTATGCCTGGGTGATCTTGGGAGTATAGGGACTATAATTGGGATAAGTAGTGTCCTGGTGGCGACCATCACAAGCCGCGCCGCTGTTACTACCTGTGTTTGAATTATTGCCGGTGGAACAATCGGCGGGACGAGCGTCATCACCCCAATACGATTTTCGGGGGTCGTTGAACAAACGAAACTCGATAAACATACTGGTACGATCGTTGGGGCGAATCTCACCCAGCAGACGAAAACTTTGGCGAACGGCTTCGTGCATGCCACGGTGTTTGACAAAGCCGGGCTGTGTTTCGGTTTCGCCCATAACCGAGTAATGACCTTCGCCATCGATAAAAAAAGCCTGACTTGGTGTGGTGATAATGAAGGTGGCGGCAAGTGGCAGAAAGCGCCGAAAACCGGGCAGGCTGGAAATCAATTTAAGCATGCAGATTCTCTCCAAAAAGTGATCTTTGTCGTATAGCACTTTGTCCCCTAAAGGTCCATGCGCTTGAGCTCCCATTTGAGCCGTTCGATGCGCTGGCAAGCGCCCGTTGTTTCGTCAATATCAGCAATGATGGCGCAGAGCCAGGGGTCCTGCTCCGCGGGCCGCATATCGGTCTTAACGCCCGTGGTTAGACGGCGCAAGGCCGCGCTTGTCCGCATACCGATGATCGAATCATAAGCGCCGGTCATGCCGATATCGGTAATAAATCCAGTGTGATCGTCGAGGATACGTTCATCGGCGGTTGGAACATGACTATGCGTGCCGTAGACCAGCGAGACTTGGCCGGCAAGGTAGCGTCCCATCCCTTGTTTTTCGCTGGTCGCTTCCGCGTGCAAATCCACAATCCGAATCTTCGTTCGCTCCGGGATTTGGGCGACCAGATTCTGGGCTGCATCAAATGGATTGCGATTGTCGGCATGCATAAAGGCTTTGCCGATCAAATTCACAACGGCAATGTCTTTGCCATTCTTGGTTTTGAAGTACCTGAGACCTTTGCTCTCCGAATCAACATTTGACATGTTGGCGGGCAGGACAATGCGATCCGTGTCTTGAATGAACGAATAAATTTCGCGGTTATCGTGCCAATGATTGCCCATGGTGATGCAATCGATGGCAAGATCATTGATAAAAAAATCAAAGATTTTCTTGCTGAGACCAAAGCCACCGGCGGCGTTTTCGCCGTTAACACAAATAAAATCCGGTTGGTATTGCTCACGGATTTTAGGGAGAGTCTTGGCAAGACAGTTGCGTCCTGCCTTGCCCATAACGTCGCCAACGGAAAAGATTCTGATCACTTGGCGAAGTCCGTTACCTTACTCTCACGAACAACTGTCACGCGAATCTGACCGGGAAAGGTCAGCTCTTGTCGCAGTTTCGAGGCGATATTGTGCGAGAGATCAACGATGTCGTCATCGCTCACGCCGGTCGGTGTCACTAGAGCCCGAACTTCACGTCCCGCCTGAATGACGAAGGCTTGATCGATGCCCTGGAAGCCACGAATCAACTTCTCCATTTCTTCGAGACGCTTGATGTAAGATTCCAGCAAGTCCTTGCGGGCGCCCGGGCGATTTTCCGAGAGAATATTCGCCGCATGCAGAATAACGACATAAGGATCAGCCGACGTCAGGTCTTCGGCGTGATGATTGAGAACCGCGTTGACGACTTCGCCAGCCTCGTTGTACTTGGAGCATAAATCAGCACCGATTTGCGCGTGATGTCCTTCGACTTCCTGATCCACGGCCTTGCCGATGTCGTGCAAAAGCCCACAACGCTTGGCTTTCTTGACATTCAAGCCCATCTCGCTGGCCATGATGCCGCAGATGTGCGCGACTTCGATGCTATGTTGAAGAACGGTTTGGGTGCCGGCAGTGCGATAACGCAATTTACCCAGATGTTTGACGAGTTCCGGATGAACATCGGTAATACCGGATTCAAACAATGCCTGCTCGCCGTTGTCGCGAATAATCTGATCAAATTCTTCTTCGACGCGTTTTGCGGTCTCGTCGATGCGTGCCGGGTGGATGCGGCCGTCAGCGATCAGGCGCTCCAGTGTGGTTTTGGCGATTTCGCGCCGAATCGGATTGAAGCAGGAGATAATAACCGCCTCGGGCGTATCATCGATAATCAGGTCCACGCCAGTTGCTTGTTCGATGGCTCGGATATTACGTCCTTCGCGACCGATGATGCGGCCTTTCATGTCTTCGCTTGGCAGCGACACTACGGTGATCGTGGAATCGTTAACATACTCGCTGGAGATGCGTTGTACTGCCAGACTCACCACGGAGCGGGCGCGCATTTCGGCTTCCTGCCGTGTTTCTTCTTCGATTTGCCGCAGCTTTTCCTGGGCTTCCCGGCGCGCGTCTTTTTCCAGGCTTTTAATCAGTTCGCGCTTGGCTTCTTCAGCCGACAGATTGGCGATGCTTTGCAGCATGCGCCGACTTTGCTCCAGGTTTTTTTCATAGTCGACAATGAGGCGCTTGTACTGCTGCTCTTCATTATCCAATTTAACTTTTTGTTGCTCAATCTCGCCTTCCCGCTTTTCAATAATCTCAAATTTCTTCTCAAGATTTTGTTCGCGGGACTTGATCTTGCTTTCCAGCTTAATGATTTCCGATCGTCGCTGTTTGGCTTCCTCGTCGAATGCCTGCCGCCGTTTTTGGTTCTCTTCGCGGGATTCATTGAGCGCGGCTTTGATCATCATGTCGGATTCACGGCGTGCTTCTTCGAGAATTTTCGTGGCTTCTTTTTGGGCGCTTTCAAAAGTAGCGTTTAGCTGTTTTTTGCGTAAGGCGGCGCCAAGCACAAGAGCGGCGGCGATTGCGGTAATCGCAACAATAACGCCAATAACTAGTTCCAAGGTGAAACTCCAAGCGGTAAAAACGCAACAGCCCGGTGCGCTAGTGCCGCCGGGCTGTCAGGTCGGTCGAATTGTGGATAGTAAATTATTTACTGTCCAGAGACTACAAACTCCGCGCGGCGGTTTTTCGACCAGGCCGATTCATTATGGCCATCCACAGCCGGTTTTTCTTCACCATAGCTGATCGTGGTCAAACGAGCCGGGTCAATGCCGAGCTGTACGAGATAATTTTTCACTGATTGCGCGCGACGCTCGCCCAGAGCCAGGTTGTATTCGATGGAGCCGCGTTCATCGCAGTGACCTTCGATTTGTACAACTACGCCGGCGCTGTTTTTCATGGTACTGGCGAGTGAGCCGAGTGTGTTTTTTGCTGAGTCCGTCAGAGCATATTCATCGAATGAAAAGTATATGATCGATGACGAAACAGAACCGCCGCCGAAACCATCATCAGATGGAGGGGTTGCGGGATCAGTTGAACTTGCCGGAAGCACCGGATCTTCGGGCGGTTGTTCGTCTGTACAAGATACAGCAACCAATCCTAACATCATCAAGACGATCAACGACAAACGGACTTCTTTTAACATTCTCTGCTCTCCTCAGCTCAACAGATATAGAAAAACAAAAATGGATGTACCTTCCGAAAAAAACTGTCTTATTCAGGTACACGTTACCACAATAAATTGCAAGCCGCTAATCTGTTTAGCCTAAGTCCGCGCACGCTTTTCCAGGTGGGTGCAAAGTTGGTGCTGGATGCCCGAAAAGCTACTGCTCGACATGAACAGAATCGAATCACCCGGACGAGCTTCCTGAACCAGAGCTTCCAGCAGTTCGGTGTTGTCGGCGAAAGCCCTGGCCTTGTTGCCAATCTTGCCGCGCATCTCCTCGGTGTTCATACGCTGATCGGCCGGGATACGTTGATCCACGGGGCATTTGCCGATGAAAACCAGATCAGCCAGTGCCAGCGATGCGGCAAATTCTTTTTGGAAAACGTTGCGGCGACTAGTGGCATTGCGTGGCTCAAAAGCCACCAACAAACGGCGATGAGGGTAGGTTTTGCGAAAGCCGTTGATGACGGTTTTGATGGCGGTCGGGTGATGTGCAAAATCCTCAAAAACATCGATTCCCTCGATGGAGCCGAGCATATCCAGGCGCCGGCGGACTCCCAAAAAACTCCGCAGACATTCGCCTAGACGCTGTGCACTGAGCGGACTACGGAGTGCCTCGACCCCCTTCATTGCCTCAAGACAAGCCAGGACCATGGCGATGTTCGCCATATTATGCTCACCAGTCAGTCCGGTCTGAACCGGAATTTCGCCGAGGCTTTTGCTGCCGAACACCGCTAGCCATTCAGGCAAGCCCGTCGACGATTTGGCGGGCGAGCTTGAGGCAAGCCAGACGTCGGTGTTTTCCTGGTTTTTGCCGAGCGTGCTGACGCGTGTGACTTTAGTCTCCATACCCAGACTTTTGAGTACGCGGGCGATACCGGGATCATCGACATTGGCAATGATGTGTTTCGGCTCGGCCACTAACTTAATGACTTTGGCGAATTGCGCTTCAATCTCTTCCACATTCTTATAGATATCGGCGTGATCAAATTCGAGATTGTTGAGGATCAAAAACTTTGGCCGGTAGTGCAGGAATTTTGGTCCTTTGTCGAAGAAAGCCGTGTCGTATTCGTCACCTTCGACCACAAAAGGCTTGCCGGCGCCAAGACGAAAGCTGCGCGGAAAGTTACGCGGCAGCCCGCCAATCAAAAATCCCGGCTGTTCTCCGAGCTGTTCCAGCATGTGGGTCAGCAGGGATGTCGTCGTCGTTTTGCCATGCGTGCCAGTGACGACAATCGAATCGCGCTGCTGCAGGATCTCTTCCCCCATTAATTTGGGGAAGCTAGTGTAGGCGATATTATTGCTCAGAACGTGCTCGATCTCAGGATTGCCGCGTGACAAGGCGTTGGCGACGACTACCAGATCCGGTTCCTCGGCGATGATATTGCCGGCTGCGTAGGGCGACCAGACGTTGATTTTGAGCTCTTCGAGCATTGTCGACATCGGTGGATAAATCTCCTGATCGCTGCCAACCACGGTGGCACCCGCCTCCTGAAATAAGCCCGCGACGGCCGCCATCCCTGTACCCGCAATGCCCATGAAATAGATTTTTTTATCTAGCTTCGTACTCATGGCTTAAGACTCCTACTCGTAGGGCTATACGTTCAGTTCCTTGGTGTTTTTCTTTTCCCATGTAAGGCGGCCGTTTTCGATTTTGGCATCCGCGCCGATGAGTAGCGGCAGATTCGGGCAGACATGACCAAAATCGTTGCTCACATACAAAGGGATTTGTGGTGCGCGCTCGGCAAAGATTTTAGCAAGATCGGAATTTTGCCACTTGTTGGCCGCATCCAGATCGCGAAAATTTCCGAAAACCACCGCCTTAACGCCTTGCAACACATGGCTTTGCAGCCACTGATTCCAAAAGCGCACCAGGCGTCCGGGGTTTTCGCCGGTGTCCTCAAAGAACAAAATCGTGTCGGCCAGCGAGCGTGGAAAATACTCTGTACCAATGAGATTGGTGAGGACCGACATGCAGCCGCCAAAGAGTGGTCCACTGATGGTCGCGGATGCATTCCCACTGACGGGAGTACAGGCGATGCCGCCGCGAAAGGTCCCCGTCTTCAGCATGGCGATGGTTTGGTCGATATCATGGCCAACGTCACCCAGGCGCCAGAGCGTGGTGGCTGGCATCGGTGCGTGCAAACCCGGCCAGCCTAATTTCGTATAAAAAGCGGCGTGCAGCGCCGAAACATCGGAGAAACCAATAATTAATTTTGGCGTCGTCGCCTTCAACTTTTCCCAGTTTAGTTGCGACAGCAAATCGCTGGCGCCGTAGCCACCACGGGCCACCCAGATGTAGTCGGTTTGCGCATCCAGCAGTGCTCGTTCCAGACTTTTGCCACGATCGGCGATGCTACCAGCAGCGTATGGCCAGCTTGCATCCGGTGGAATTTCGTCGTAAACAACCGTGGCTCCCGCGGCTTTGAGCTCAGCGATGCGTTCGGGCAACAGGTTATTCTGCTCGCGACTCGATGTCCGAATAATTCTGATATGAAACGTCACGTGATCCCGATATCTTGTAGTATCTTGATAGACAAAGTTTTCATTAATATACAGCACTTATGACAGCGACGACATATAATTTAGACTGCCGTTACTTTACTGGATACAAGCCGTGTAAGTTCAAGCGTCCTTGCGTCGGCTGCCAAGAGTACGATCCGGTAAAAACCCGCATCGCGATTGTTAGTCTCGAAGCTTTGGGTGCGGTATTGCGCTCGACGTGTTTGCTGGCTCCCCTGAAGCGTAAGTATCCTGGCGCTCATATTACTTGGTTCACCTATCCCAACGCCAAAGCTCTGCTGGATAATAATCCCGATATTGATCGGATTATTGCCGTGGATGGCAAGACCCAGGCCGCCATCGATCATCTGGAATTTGATGTTTTGTGCGCCGTGGATAAATCGATCGAAGCCGGAGCACTCGCCGAACGCATTCGCGCTAAGCAAAAATATGGTTTTGGTCTGACAACGATGGGCGTTATCCAGCCATTAAATGCCGAAGCACAGTATCAATATGATCTTGGTTTGAACGATCACGAAAAGTTTTTTGTGAATCAAAAGCCGGAGACCCAACAAACCACCGAATCGATGGCATTAGCGTGGACGCGTGATCCCTATGTGCTGCGTTTGACGGAGACTGAGTTGCGGCAGGTGCGGGACTTGCGCGCGGAATTCAAACAAAATGCGCGCGGGATTATCGGCTTTAACACCGGCTGCTCCCTTCTTTATTCGTACAAAAAATTCACCGTTGAGCGCAGCATCGAAACCATTGCGATGTGGCGGCAAAACTTCCCCCATCTGGCGGTCGCTTTGCTCGGCGGTCGCGAGGATCACGAGCGGCAACAGGCCATGAAGGCGGCTTTTGCCAATGATCCGCTCGTCGTTAATACGCCGACAACCGGGGGCTTACGTGCCGGTGTGGTGGCGATGGCTACCGCCGATATGGTGTTTTCGGGCTGCTCTTTAGGGCTTCATATCGCCATTGCTTTGCAAAAACCCGTGGTTTGTTGGTTTGGGGTAAGCTGTGCTCAGGAAATTGACTTGTATGATCGGGGAGTTAAACTGCAAGCCGAGGTTACTTGCTCGCCCTGTTGGCGCAAAAGCTGCGACAACGAACCCAAGTGTTTTAACCAGGTTACACCTGAGCGCATCCGTGCCGCGACGGCCCAGGTCTTGGGGGCCAACGGCTTAACTTGATTGGCCAGCCAGCATCTGCTACAAGACCAAGGCGTAAAAGAACATTACTATTATTGTCTCCTATGGATTGATTTTCGGGGTTGCCGATGCCGACGCGTATTCTTCTGAGCATTATCGCCGGTCTACTTATGGCCACGGCTGTCTCCGGGGCTACCGAAAGCGAATTCGTCAAGCGCGTTGCGCGCATGGAATTCCAAGATCAGGGTCATGTAAGTAAGCTTTACTCGCACCACGACGGTGCTTCTCACCAAAATTACGACAAGAACATCGGTAATGAAATCATCTATCAGGTGTTTATCGATCGTTTTGCCAACGGCAACCAGGCTAATGATTGTCTCTATGATGGACGTTTTTGCGCGAATGGCCATCCTTCGGATTGGTACCGCTATGCCGGCGGTGATATCCGGGGCTTGATCAATCGTCTCGATTACTTAAAGCATTTGGGTGTGTCGCGATTGTGGCTGACACCGATTTTTGAGAATCAACACGCTATCGTTGCACGTGATCGTCACGGTCAACGCAATGTCGAGATTACCTCTTATCATGGTTATTGGATCAAGGATTGGTACCGGCTGAACCCGTTCTTTACCGATAATGGCTCGCAGGATTATGCCATTGTTGATGAGCTGCTTGATCGCGCCTCACCGGATATCAAAATTTATCTTGATAGCGTCACCAATCATACCAGTCCCACGGATGCAACGTCGTGGAGCCTAGACTACATGCAACGTAGTCATCCGATTCCCGGGCAGGATGCCTCGGCGCAGCGTGGCGTGGTGATGCGTGATGGTAACTATGTTGGTAGCTACGGTCAGGATTCGCGGGAACGCAAACTTTTCCATCACAATCCAACTCTCAAGACCGAAGCCGACTGGAACGATGCCTGGAAAGTGCAGCATTGGAGCTTGGATGGTCTGGCGGATTTGGATCAAACCAATCCCGAAGTTCAGACCTATCTCAAGGATGCTCATGCATTCTGGCTGGAGCGTTTCCCTAAATTAGCCGGCTATCGCATGGATACGATCAAGCATGTTAGTCCCTGGTATTGGCAGAAATTCTCGCAGGATGTCTTCGCTCAATTTCCCGATGCCGAGGTTTTTGGCGAGTATTGGTCGGGCGGGCCGTTTGAAGCAGGCTCGGTGGATTTCTACAAAAGCACGCGCATGTCGCTGCTGGACTTTAATTTCCGCGATCTGATGCGTTACGTTTTTAAAGAAAATGGTTCGTTCTCTGTTCTGTCCATGTTGTGGGAACAAGACGCCCAAATTGGCGATGCCCGTAGCCTGGTGACGTTTCTTGATAGTCATGACGTGGCGCGCCTGCGGGGCGAAGGCATGAGTCTGACGCGGATGCGACAAGCCATCGCCTTATGGCTGGCGGCGCGCGGTGTTCCTTGTATTTATTATGGTATGGAGCAGGACTTGTTTGCCGTCGGCGATGCTGGCGATCCCTATAATCGACCGATGATGCATAGCTTTGACGAGAATTCAGCTATGTTCACCTTTATGCAAAAGCTGATTGCTCTGCGTAAAGATAATCCGGCGCTGCGTTATGGCGACACCCATGTTGTTCACGAGACCCAAAACATCTTTGGCTTTGAGCGGATTGATGGAGAGCATAAGGTTTTCTTTGCCACCTCCAAGAACGATCGGTATGGCAGCGACAACTTTACGATGCGCGGTTTGTCCTTGCCAGACGGCAGGTACCAAGACATATTGAGCGGGGCGTGGCATGAGGTTCACGGTGGTTCTATCGACGTTAAACTAAAGGACGGCGATATTATCCTGCTGTCAACCAGCCAACGCTAATCAGCATCAAGCATATCTTTATCGGGGTGTAGCGCAGTTGGTAGCGCGCGTCGTTCGGGACGACGAGGTCGCAGGTTCGATCCCTGTCACCCCGATTTTTCCGCCCGGAAAAATCGCCTCTCATGCTCATGCTATCAACGGTTCTTTGGCTCGTTCGTCATCCTGAGCAGGGGTCCCCGCGAGCCGGCGAGCGGAGCGGCGAAGGACCTCGCCATTGCGCCAATAGAGATGAACCGAATAAATCTAAAGTAACGCAAACCGGTTCTTCCTCCGGTGAGGGAGTGACCGTCTCCCGTGTCTCTGTAATAGCTTTATTATGGGGACACACGACTGAACCCGAATTATTCACGAAAAGATTGGGTTCCGTCGTGTGTCCCCGCAACTCACCTTTGCTGTCAAATAGCTAGGCATGAGAGTAGGGGCCGCTCGTTTTGCAGTGGTCTAACTAATTGATTTTATTAAATATATTTTTAGTATTCTTGCGGTACGGTTTTTGCTGATTCTTACCTGCAACTAAGTCTAATCGGGGAGATAAAGAGTATGATTAATAGCGGAGCATTTAAAGCGATTTTGGTCCTTACCATCGCGGGAACCATTCTGGCTTGTGGTCATGATTCTACGGAATCTGAGTCCACATCGCAGACGGCGAGTGTCAGTGATCTCAAAAATCCGCGCAAACCTATTCCCAGCGACTACACTGAAAATGCATGTTCGGAGTATTTTTTCCACTCTTTGAATATTAAGCCAAGCGATCAATACCGACTCCTAAATGCTTTTGCTGGCAAAGATACTAAGGCGAGCATTCTGAGAACGGAAAATTGTCGTAAATGTGCCTTGAAGATTTCGGGCATGAGTATGGCGGGCGATTATACAGACAGTCAGCGAGAACGATTTGGTTTTTTGTTAACCTCATGCCAAGAATATTTCTCCAAAGCTGATGAGCTCCTGTCGACTAGGAAAAAAAATAGAGTCGATGCGGCAGCTTTTGTGGCGGTGAGCGGTCAAATCGGACTCTAAATTATTGGGACATTCAGTTTAATTCTGCGCGACTTCTTTGCAGCTAAGTGCGCGCAAGATAATCATACCCTTTTCTCCATTGTTACCGTCGATGCGTGCGATTGTTTCATTCAGCGAGCTGTCGTCTATTGTTTCGAGACGAATGGTCGTTAAATATGTACTTAGTCTGGATTTTGGTAACGCGAAGCGTGCAAAAAAATTATCAAATTTAGGTGTCAAAGATACCGGTTGCCAGAGGTACGGATTGTCCCGGTCGAAACCGACGGAAACCACCAAATTATCGGTGATGATTTTTATGTCTTCTGCTGCGACATGGGCTAAAGAGCTTTGCATGATGAAGCCGCAGCGCTCCTCCTTTAGACCTGGATACTGAATGTCGACAAAGATAGACTTGCTGTCGCTGTTAAGTACGACAAAGTTTTGTGTATCCAAAGTTTTAGGCTGGATGGATGCGAAAATGGGCCCAGTGGCGAAACTTAAAGACACGATAGTTGCGGTAAGTAGCGATTTCATATGGCCTCCGAAAGGGTTTGTTGGTCCGCACGACGAAACTGATAATGTCAAATTCGGGGTATAGTTAAAAATTGATAGTGGCTATCCGAGTCATTGATAATAATTATGAATACAATGTGGGGACGCCAGACTGAACTAGCCAAGTGCACTGAAATCATGCCCACTTGGCCGTTGATAGATACGCAGACCAAATGACTGAAGCACAGCCAGGATATGATCGAAGACGTCAGCTTGGACGCTTTCGTAGACGGCCCATCTCGTGTCTTTCGAGAAGACATAGACTTCTAAAGGCAAACCCTCTGATGTGGGTTGTAGTTGTCGCACCAAAAACGTCATGTTTTGATGAATGTCGGGATGTTGGCGGAGGTAGTTGATTAGATAGGCGCGGAAGGTCCCGGCATTGGTGAGTCGTCGCGTATTTGCTATGAGCACATCTGAGCTGTTGCGTCCGCTATTGTATTCGGCAAGTTCTTTGCGTTTATTGCTGATGTAGTCTTTGAGCAGAGCATAATCACTAAAGCGATCAATTTCTTCTTCTGTCAGAAAACGGATAGTGTTGACATCGATGTGGATGGAGCGCTTAATTCGTCTGCCGCCCGATTCCGACATGCCGCGCCAATTCTTAAACGAATGCTCAAGAAACTTGTGGGTGGGAATAACGGTAATGGTTTTATCCCAGTTTTGTACTTTGACGACATGCAAGGCGATATCCACCACATCACCATCGGCACCGAACTGTGGCATTTCGATCCAATCGCCGACGCGAATAACATCGTTAGTTGTGAGCTGAACACCGGCGACGAGGGAGAGCAGTGTATCCCGGAAGACCAAGAGAATGATCGCCGTCATGGCGCCTAAGCCGCTGAGAAAAACCAAAGGCGATTTGTCGAGGGCCGTGGTGATGATGATAACAAAACCGAAAGCATAGAGAACCAGAGTCACAACTTGGAGGTAGCCTTTGATGGGGCGTGTGCGGGAGATGGGATAACTGGTATAGATCTCGTTGCTTTTGAACGAGAGGCGCGTGATGACGCTTAAGCCGATGCCTATCGCGGCAATGGCAGCGAGTTTTTGCACAATCTTTGCGGTGTTTGGCGATAGCTCCGGTAGTAGTTCGATCCCTTGATAAATAATCAGAGCTGGGACGAAGAGGGAGAGGCGGCCGAACAAAGTTTCGTCTTGAAGTAAGGCGGCCGTAAAATTGCCAAGCCGGGGCGCAACAAGTTTCACGGCTTTCCGCACGATATGCTTGATGGCAAAATGCCCGACGACCGCGGCCACGACAATAACCGCAATGCTGATTGCCAAGTTTATTGGTCCTGGAGATTTGTCAATAAGGGTAAAGATTCGTTCACTGTCCACTAGTAAAATCTCTCCGCCACCTTGAGTATTTGTAGCTTATAGATCGAGATATCCACGATCAATACCTTGTTTCGGGGGACACACGACTGAACCCAATCTTTTCGCGAATAATTCGGGTTCAGTCGTGTGTCCCCGAAACTCCCCGCAACTAAAAATCGTGGCCAATGCTTATGTACATGCGACCGGTATTACCCTCGACCAGTAAGCTATGAAGAGTCAGCAAAGTATTATGCATCGAGTGGTAGGCGATAGCTCGCAATAAACCATGCTCTTCGTTCGATACCCAGCCTAAATACAATCCAGTTAAGAAAGTCGCGGTGAAGTATCGCTCGTCACTTACGTCTCCGCCGTCAGTACTGGAGGGCGGTGATATATATTCACGTTTACGATCAATAGAATGAGTTTTGTTCAACAGGTGGCCGGTTAGGTAGGGCTGTGTACATATTCCGTTGCTGGTTGCCCAGTTGGTGTGACAGCTACCAAAAGATGCTGCTTGCAGGACGTTCCCCATGAGTTTTGAGCCGGTGGCTTGTGCAAATGCGGGATACTGAAAGCCGCGAAATTGTGACTCCTCGCCCATGCCAGTGAAAAACATATTTATAATTGCGAGTGGAATACCTACCGCTATGCGTTCTCGCGTTAAGTTACTGTGAACCCCATGTTTGTTTAGGTCGCGAATGAAGTGAACAGCAGTTGCCGCCAAGATAATGTTTGGGGGTATCATTCGCCACGATAAGTAATTTTGATAGTGCAGGGGCGCGAGCATCATTTCGTTAAAAGTATAGTGCGGATGATTAACCAATAGTTTACTTCGATGCTCGGCGGTCAACGCCTCTTGATAGGAGTCATAAATCGTGTACTGATACAAGTCCGTAGCGATTGAGCGCACATTGGTTTTAGCGGATTTTGAGGGTCGATCTGGTGTTGTGATGTGTCGGGATAAAATCATTGGCACCGCCAACGATAAACCCCAGGCTCCTTTGGTATTCTGGCCGAGATAGTAATAACCACCGCCGGGTATGACGGAGGCGATAATGCCGGTAACAAATGGATTGGGTTCCGCAGGCTGCTCATCAATTTCAGTTTCGGCATGCGCGAAAGGGCAAACAAAAAAACAGAGTATTACGAAGATAAAGTTCTGCACTCGATGTCCCCGGCTAAAATGCGCTGATTTTTGATGCTTCGTTTTACCCTATTTTTGATTCTGGTTCCAGAGTCAACTGGCCCATTGACTTGGTTGATCGAAACCCCATACAGTCATTTTCGTCTACCTACCGAGGAGGAGGACCTACATGAAAACTAAAGCCTACGCCAACCATGCAGCGGACAAGCCGTTTGTTCCCTATACATTTGAACGTCACGCTGCGGGGGCCGAAGAAGTAGCGATTGATATTTCCTACTGCGGGATTTGTCACTCGGATATTCACACGGCGCGTAGCGAGTGGGGGCCGGCGTTTTACCCCTGTGTTCCGGGGCACGAAATTGTCGGCGTTGTGCGCGAAGTGGGTAAGTCGGTGACGCGTTTTAAGATCGGCGACACGGTTGGTGTTGGTTGCATGGTGGATTCGTGTCGCACATGTGAGTCGTGCAAGGAGGGCTTTGAGCAGTATTGCCATAAAGGTTTTACCGGCACCTACAACTCGCCGCATCCAAGCGAGACTTACACGAAGGGCGGGTATTCCACACATATCGTGGTTGATCAGCGTTTCGTTCTCAACATCCCCCAAAATCTAAATTTGGCTGCGACTGCGCCGCTGCTGTGCGCAGGCATCACGACTTATTCACCACTGAAACATGTAGGCGTTGGCAGGGGCTCTAGGGTCGCTGTTTTGGGATTGGGTGGATTAGGACATATGGGCGTTAAGCTCGCGGCGTCGTTTGGAGCGGAGGTGACGGTTTTGTCACGTTCGCCGCACAAGAAGCCAGATGCCGAGCGACTTGGTGCGCATAACTTTTTATTAACAACCGACAGCAAAGACGTCGCAAAATACACAGATTACTTTGACATTATTCTCGACACAGTGTCCGCACAGCATGATATCAATCAAGCTCTTGGTATGATCCGGCGCGATGGTACGCTGATTATGGTGGGAGCGCCCGAAAAGCCTTTGGACTTGATGACGTTCAGCATCATCTTTCGTCGCCGCAATATTCTTGGCTCCTTAATTGGCGGCATTCCCGAGACCCAAGCCATGCTTGATCATTGCGGCAAGCATAATATTACCAGCGATATTGAGCTGATCGCGGCTTCGCAAATCAATGAAGCCTACGAGCGCACGCTAAAAAGTGATGTGAAATATCGTTTTGTGATTGATTGCGCGACGATGTAACAAGGGTACCCGCAAAATCCGGGTGCCATGATTATAGTTGCGGGGAGTTGCGGGGACACACGACTGAACCCGAATTATTTGTGGAAAGATCGGGTTCAGTCGTGTGTCCCCGCAACTCCCGCAACTGTCAAACGATCAATACTCGGTTGAGGTTTGGTTCGTACTTATTGGA